>DATCSF010000123.1:0-2091 GCA_036568625.1 Rhodanobacteraceae bacterium
CGGAAGGCGCAGGGGATTGCGAGCAGGCGACCAATCCCGCGCCGGCCAGCAGCGCGCAACCCGCCAGGACGGATTTGCGAATCGTGGAGGACATGCTGCGCCTCGTATCGTGGCGTGGATGGCCTGCTATAGCGGGATTTACCTTGGCGCGCCACTGCAGCAGGTCACGAGTGGCGCATCGGTTCAAACTCACGCGTCCTGAACGCAGTTGCAAAGGACGAAGAACAATGGCACGGCGCTGCGCCTTCAGGGCTGGCGACCACTACGCCCGGCGCGAGCGGTATTCAAGCTTCCAAACCGTGGCACCCCAGCGATCACGGAACGCCATGACTTGCGGCATGGATGGCACCCTCGGCGCAATCAAGGCATCATGATCCATCCTCTCCCCGTCGTGCTTTCCCGGAGCCCAACGTGAGCCAAGCCCAACGGTTCTATCTCACGATCGCCAACCTCGCCAAGGCGCGCGGACCGGATCCCGACCTGTCGTTCCAGGGGTCGTCCCCGCAAAGTTTCGCCGAGGCCCTGCAGGCTGCGCTACGCCACCCGGTGCTGTTCCAGCGCTGGAAAGCCAAGCAGCCCGATCCCGACGAGGTCGACCAGTCGCTGGCGCCGGTCGATCCCACCGCCACGGTCACCGCCAAACTCGATGACCTGCACACCGACGTGCAGGTGGTCACCACGCTGACCCATTCCGTGATGCGCCATCGCCTGTTCATCCTGATCGGGCCCAACTGGCAGTTGCGTGACGTCGCTGCCGACTGAACCCAAATTTCGCTGTGCAAGGAGTGACTTCATGTTGCGTATTCGTCCCGGCATTTTTTCCGTCGCCTGCTGCGCCCTGCTCGCGGGAACCGTCGGCGTGACCGCGCAGGCCAGTCCCGCGGGCGCCGCCGCGCCGGCGACCAGCAACATCACCGCCAACCCGTTCTACGGGGCTTCGAAGCTGCCATTCGAGGCGCCCGACTTCAGCAAGATCAAGAATTCGGATTTCCAGCCCGCCATCGAGGAGGGCATGAAACTGCAGCGCGCGGAAGTCGAGAAAATCGCCAACAACCCCGCGCCACCAACGTTCGAGAACACCATCGTCGCGATGGAAAAAACCGGCGCGATGTTGAACCGGGTGATGGCGGCGTTCGAATTGCTGGCCGGCGCCGATACCAACCCGACGCTGCAGAAGGCGCAGGAAGTCGAAGCGCCCAGGCTGGCCGCGCACCGGGACGCGATCTTCCTGAACCCGAAACTGTTCGCCCGCATCCAGAAGCTCCATGACCGGCGCGACTCGCTGGAACTCGACCCCGAGTCGGCACGCCTGCTGGAATACGATTACCAGCAGTTCGTGCACAACGGCGCGAAATTGTCGGCCGCCGACAAGGCCAAGCTGAAGCATTACAACGAACAACTCTCGACGCTGTCGGCGCAATTCCAGAACAAGTTGCTGGCCGCGGACAAGGCCGGCGCGCTGGTGGTGAACGACCGGGCGGAGCTCAAGGGTCTGTCGCCCGGCGAGATCGACGCGGCCGCGCAGGCTGCCAAGGCGCGCGGCCTGAAAGGCAAGTGGGTGATCCCGCTGCAGAACACCACCCAGCAGCCCGCGCTCGGCTCACTGGACAACCGCGGCGTGCGCCATGAACTGTTCGAACACTCGTGGACCCGCGCCGAGAAGGGCGATGCCAACGACACCCGCGCCACCATCGAGCAAATGGCGCACCTGCGCGCGCAGAAGGCCAAGCTGCTCGGCTTCGACACCTTCGCGGCGTGGAAGCTGGAAGACCAGATGGCCAAGACGCCGTCGGCGGTGATGAACTTCCTCGACCAGCTTGCGCCGCCCGCGGTGGCGCGCGCCGAAGCCGAGGGCAAGGATCGCCAGGCGATGATCGACAAGGACCAGAACAAGGCCGGCAAGCCCGATTTCAAGCTGGCCGCGTGGGACTGGGATTACTACGGCGAACGGGTGCGCAAGGCCAAGTACGACTTCGACGAATCGCAGGTGAAGCCGTACTTCGAGTTGAACAACGTGCTCGAGAATGGCGTGTTCTACGCCGCCAACCAGCTCTACGGGTTGACCTTCAAGGAACGCAAGGACATCCCCGT
>DATCSF010000124.1:0-30087 GCA_036568625.1 Rhodanobacteraceae bacterium
GTGCAATTCACCCGCGATGATCCAGGCACTGGGCACCCTCGAGAAACAGCCTTGGCAACCCGGACAGATGGTCGGTTACGCAAACTCCGCGACCGGATTCCCGTCCAACCTCCAGATCGGCCTGGCGACCATCGCCGACAGTGGACTGCCCAACGCCGCCACGGCTTGGCAGCTCTTCGACTCCCGCAGCGTGAAACCCCGAGGGCGCATGGCTTACAACAACTACCCGAACTACGCGATTGTGCCGCGCAGTTCAGAGAAGGCACATCCGAGCCACTGAAGCTGCATTCGCCAATGGCGCGCGAACACTAGTGGCTTCGGGCAGCTTCATCTCCTTTCGCCTTCTCCTGCAAAGCGCCGCGACACCTCGTCCTCGCTACGAGGGAAGCTTACGCCAGCAGACACGCCGTTGGACTCAGCCATCAATCATCACCCGGTCGTCGACGTCGCCGCACAGGCGACTCATTACGCTCGTTGCCCGAACCCCAATCCAAGCTCGGGCACTCCAGATGGGCGGCCCAGGCAATTTACCTGGAGACGCCACCGTAACGACCCTTGAAAACATGGAAAAACCACTGTGGCAGCGCCCAGTTCTTCCTGTCACGAAAATGTCGCAAGCCAATTCGTTCACACAAAGTACCGGGAACGAACTTGAAGATCCAGGACACAAGCGTAACCGTAACCCGAAAACGCAGTGGAACATGCGCAGGCGTGCTGTTGAACGAGGAATTCGCAGGCCACCTACTCTCGCTCGTACCCGGAATACGAAGGTTCAAATTGCCATACAGGTGGCGCAATGTTTGTTCGGGCCTGTCGCGCAGATCCTCGTATCGTATGTTTATTATGGACGAACCATATAAATGGATTATCTTTCGAAACACCTCAACCATCATGGTTCGCGTGGCCCAGCCCCAGAGGGAGTAGGGATCATCGGAATTGAACATGTACGAGCGCACTACATTCTGCGTGTTGCGGTCGACCGCTACGAACAATGCGTCGGGAAATGTCTTCAGCAGATATCCGAGCAGCAAAGTGTGAGTTGGAGTCTTTTCCACCCAGTGGGAACATCCTCGGCGCCGTGCAGCCAAGTCCATACACTCCCGAAAGTACGCGTCGGGCATGAGTGCCGCTGCGTCAATTTCCGGCGGATCCCGGGGGAACAGGAGATGCCAATAATCAGAACACTCAAAAATGGCGCGTACTGCAATGCGATCCTGCTCGGTGCGGCCCCACGAGCAGTAAGGAAGCAGGGAAGAAAAGAAGGCACTCTCATGTTGGCCATGGTGTCCCGGATGCGTCGGAGTGTAGATGTCCGGATGCGTTTCCAGGAGATTTGCGACCCACGTCGTGCCTGACCGGTAGTGACCGATCACGAAGATCGGCGTGCATCGCCCGGGGGCCTGATCATCATGGCTCGCGCTGTGCATCACTGTGCAGCACCCCTCCACCAGAAAACACGCGAACGATCATGGTCCATGCGGCCATTCCCCTGCCCGATTTCCTAAGCTCGTCCGGGTGCTCTTACGCTTCCCTTGCAAATATGGCCTGTCGAGGCACCGTAGAGCGATTCATGCCGTGATCTGCTCAAGTTGCTCAGCCAACAGCATGGCGCCGTTGTCCCTTGCGTATCGCTTGACCACGGCTGGGCCGGCCACAGGCGCGCGGCCATCACGCAGGGCACGAATGAACGCGCCAAGTTTATCGGTAATTCCGTCCACGTTATCGATCGGCGCCAACTCTGCTCCGCCCGTGTTGCGCAGGACGTTCGCGGTGTCACCCTGATCACCAACCAACGCAAAAATGGGACGTCCGATTCGCAAGTATTCGTAGAGCTTCGCCGGAATCTGCCGATCGAATTCCGACCCTTGAAACAGCAACAGCGCGTCAGCCGCAGCCTGTTCGATCAAGGCGTCGCGGTAGGAAACTGGAGGGGGCAGGAAGACCATCTTCTCGAGCCCGAGTCGCTGTATCTCACGCGCATATTCCTTTTCCAACCGGCTTGCGCGCAGGATCACCCTCACGCCATCCGGATCGATGGCCCTGGAATTTCTCAGCTCCGCAAGAGCGGTCAGAAATGGAACGGGATTGCGACCACGTGGATACAGCAACCCACTATGAACCAAGACCAGCGGATGCCCGGGTTGTCGTGGTGCTGGGGTTGGGAGATCGGTGAACGCACGTTCGTCATATCCATTCTCGATGACGGCCAACCGCCGCGCCGCGTATAACGCCGGGAAGCGCTCCGCGTAGTCGTGCAGGGTACCTGGGGTGGTGAATACACTGCGCGACGCAACTCTTAGAGCCTTGGATTCCCAGTGCTGCCGCGAGACTGCCGAACGACGGTCTGTCAGGCCCTCAGAACTGGCAACGGGATCCCTGAAATCTGCGATCCAGGGCAATCCCGTGATGCAGTGCAACGAATGGGCAACGCAATGAGCAGTCATGATGGGGTAGGTCGACCAGATCGCCTGTACCCGGTGGCGGCGGATGAGGTGCATCCCCTGCAACACAGCGGCCGGCCACCACGAGCTCCAGCGATCCGGCAGAGCCAAAAACCCGGGGTACTTGCCGGCGATGGCAAAGTGACGTTTGGCGTCGAGCGCGAAAGTTCGCCTTACCACGCAACCGTCGGGGATAGTGTCCGGGCGGATGGGGGCCGTCTGCGGGTACGCCAGCGCGCGCGCCGACAGCACGATCGGATCCCATCCCGAGTCTGGCAAATAGCGCGCGAAGGCAAGGGTGCGCAGGTGGCCGCTGCTCATGGCCGCGGGTGGAAAGTGGAAAGCAATCATCAGGACCGCGCGTCCCATGGTCATCGCCCCCATGCCAGATGGGGGAACGAGCCGGCGATCGTGGCCGGTACCGCGATCCTGCGGGTGCCGATAGTCGCCCGATGCAAGGCTTCCTGCCTGCGATGTGCGACCGGTAGTGCGGACATCGCCATCAGTTGGCGTTTCGCGTCACAGCGAAGCGTCGGCAAGGATGTGTCGATCGGGGTGCAGGTGCCCATGGCAGCGTCGTCATTTTCCGAATCATTCAAAAGCGGAGTTCAGGTGTCACGTTTGACACCCACGAACGCAACCATGTGTCGCTTTTCGTTCTCGAGAGTCGTGTCTTCGATCGCGTCCATGCGTGCATCCTCGAAGAAGCTACGGATTTCTGCTGCGTGGTAGCGGAACTGGTAGCGAGGGCTGTAATTGTCGAACAGGCTTACCGCGCGTTCACGCGTGGTGGCATCCGCCAGCATCGGCCGCTCGCCGCGCGCAGCCGCCACGATACGGACCAACCCGGCGTGGATGGGCGCTGCGGCCACGCACAGATTCCATAGCCACGGGGTCGGGATGTGCGTGGTCACGCTGCGGATGATCGTGTTCGGAATGCCGACCCAGGCCTCGCGTTTCCGATACACCTGCACGTACAACCGGCCGCCTGGGCGTGTGGTGTCAAACAGGGACCGGAAGGCGCGATGCGGGTCCGGGGTATGGTGGATGACGCCGGAGCAATGGACCAGATCGAACGTCGCCGGCGCCAGCGACGGCCGCAACAAATCGCCCTGGAGGTAGTGCACGAATGGCGCACAAGTGCCGGCAAATTTTTCGCGGTTTGCTTGCGCGCGACCGACGGCGTCGGTGAAATCCATGCCCACGGCCTCGATTCCGTACGCACCGGCAATGGCGGCAGTCAGGGCACCGTGCCCGCATCCTGCGTCCAGGAGCAGGCTGCCTTGTAGTGCATCCGCGCCCACCGCCATGCTGCGCAGAAACTCGTCCACCCGCAACTTCAAATCCTTGAACCACGTATGGTCTTCAAATTGATAGTTACTCCACTGCCGCCCAAAACTTTCCGGGCTGCGTTCATCCGAATGCGGTTTCGCACTCTGTTCTGTCGCGATCTTCGACCCTCTCGTCGGATCGCTGGGCGCACCAGGAATCAGACGCGGAACGCCGTCAACAATTGGATAGGTGTTGTGAGACTTTCTGCTGACCAGCCTTCCCTCCAGGACCTCCTCTCCGTAAAGTCCTTCAATCGCCGATTGGTCAGCGGAATCCCCGAAAACCCGTTTGCAAGCGGCTCCATCAATTCTCTCGACCCGGCTTTTTGAAACCTCCAACTCGAATTCGCTGCCGTCCACCGGGCACCGGATCATGTCGAGTAACCTTCTCTTCATAGCATTTCTCCCCAAGTTCGCTCAAACGGCCCGCCAATGCATCAGCAAGCCACATATTGTGCTCCGCGTCGCGCTGGATATACCCGGCCATCCAGCGCCTTGCGCCTGCGAATTGTCCGCGCAAGCGTTACCCCATCGGCTCGTTCGTCAGCGAGTCGCAGCGCGACAGGCCCAGGGCATTGTCATTCCGAGGCAACCTGTGATGGGGTTGCGGGCCGCTCAAGAACGTCAACGGCAGGTGGATCCGCGGGATTTCGACGTCAATCGGCTTGAATGAGGGCGACATCGTAAGGACTCTCTGCTCGACGAGCGGTTCCGCTGGATGCCTGTTGTTCCAACCACGCCTGGAACATGAGCACGTTCCATAACCGGTACTGCCAGTTGCGGGTTCCGTCGACGTGTTCCTTCCAGCAACGGCGAATGGGTTCCGGTTCAAAAAATCCCTGTCTCGTGATCTTGTGCTCGTCCAGTAAATCCTCGGCCCAACCACGCAAGTCGCTCGCAAGCCAGCGGCCGATCGGGACGTCAAACCCCATCTTCGGTCGTTCGACCAATGGCTTGGGGACGTACTGGTAAAGCAATTGGCGCAACAGCCATTTGCCTTGGCCGCCGCGCACTTTGAAATCCATGGGAAGGCGCCAGGCAAAGTCAATGACATCGGAATCCAGCAGCGGGCAGCGCACTTCCAGGCTCACGGCCATGCTGGCCCTGTCCACTTTCGTCAGGATGTTCTCGGGCAGGTAAGTGGTGCCGTCCAGTTGCATCATCTGCTCGATGAAGTCGCTCCCCATGGAGCGATCCGTAATGTCGGTGAAAGGCGTTGGAGGCTCCGCTCCGTCTCTTACCACGGCCACCGGATCCTGCCATTGCGAAAACAGATTACGATAAAGCTCGACCGGATCGGCGCATTTCAGTAGCGACGAGATCTTGTGCAATTTGTCGCCCGGCCGGATTCGTGCCCCCTTCGGCAAGATCGGTCCGAGGGGTGCCAAAAGCAGATCCCAGCGCTGCGCCGGCACCCGCTCGATCAGCCCGGCGAGTGCTCGTCGTCCCGGCTTCGCCAACGCAAACAGGGTGCGCCGCAGATTGCGGGCCAAGAGATAGCGCGTATAGCCCGCAAACAACTCATCGCCACCATCACCGGATAATGCCACGGTGACCTGCTTGCGCGCCAAGCGGGAGACCATGTGCGTGGGAATTTGCGACACATCCGCCAGTGGCTCGTCGTAAATTTCAGGCAGATCGGGAATTACCGCCATGGCCTCGGCAGGGCTGACGTATAGCTCGGTGTGGTCGGTACCGAGGTGCGCGGCCACCTCCTTTGCAAATCCAGCCTCGTTGTAGTCGCTTTCGTGGAAGCCGATCGAAAAGGTCTTGACCGGCGTGGATGATTCGGCCTGCATCAGCGCGGCAACAACGCTCGAATCGATACCACCGGAGAGCAACGCACCGAGCGGCACGTCCGCGACCATGCGTGAGCGCACGGCAGCCTGCAGGCATGCCTGCAAATCCCTGCATGCATCGCGCGCATTGCCTTCAAAGGGTTCCGCTCTGCCCGCCTGCACGGCATCGCTCCACCGCCAGTAGCGGTGACGATGCGGTTCGAGCACGGAGATATCCGCGTGGGCGGGCAGTGCTTCGATGGGCAGGACAAGAAACTCGCCCTGGCAAAGTTTGAAGATGCCTTCGTAGATGCTGTAGGGCGCGGGGATATAGTTATGACGCAGCAGCAGTGTCAGGGCGTCGCGGTTGACCGTTGGTTGGAACCCCGGCAGCGCCCGAATGGCCTTGAGCTCCGACGCAAAGGCAAAGCAGCCGTTCGCCCAGCCGTAATAAACCGGTTTTTTCCCGACGCGATCGCGTGCCAGTGACAACTCCCGGCGTGCCTTGTCCCAAAGCGCGAGTGCAAGCATGCCTTTGGCTCGCTTGAGCGCTGCCGGCAAACCCCATGCCTCGATGCCTGCGAGCAACACCTCCGTGTCCGAATGGCCGCGAAAGACGTGACCGCCCCTTTCCAGCTCTCGCCGGAGTTCCCGGAAGTTGTAGATCTCGCCATTGAACACGAGCTCGTAACGACCGCTGACCGACCGCATCGGCTGATGGCCCTCGCGGGACAAATCAATGATCGACAACCGTCGAAAGCCCAACGCAACCTGGGCGGCGGCATCAACGTAAACCCCCGCATCGTCCGGGCCCCGGTGCCTGATGCGGTCGGCCATGCTTTGGGCGCGCGCGGCAAGCTCTTCCGTGGAAAAGCTGGTCTTGAAACCAACCAAGCCCGCGATGCCGCACATCAGCAATCGGTCTCCGTCACTACAACTGGCTTTTCGGGATCCGCGACACGCCCGGTACGTTTCAACGCACGGTTGAACAATGCGACCTGGCCCCGCGTTGTCTCGTCCCAACTCAGCGTTTCGGCGAAACGCCGCGTGTCTTCACGATCGGGGTAATGGCTGAACAGCTTCTCGATTGCCGCAACAACGCCAGCCACCGTCCGCTCCTGCATCAGCACACCCGCTTCCGGCGTCGTCATGATTTCAGGGATGCCGCCTACAGGGGTTGCCACAACCGGTGTCCCGCAGGCCAGCGATTCGAGCATGACATTCGGCATTCCTTCCAGATTCGTTGCCAGCACCAGCGCATCCGCCGCTCCGTACCAATCCCTGAGCTGGTCCTGCGGCAGATTGCCGATGAATCGCACCCTGCCCGCCAGTGCCGGGTCTTCAGCCTGCCGATGAAGCTCGTTGACCATACCGCCGCTTTCGGTGCCACGCTCGCCAATGATGACCAGGTCGTACTCCGGCAAGGCCTTGAGCGCCTCGATCGCCAGATGATGCCCCTTTCGCTCGACCAGATGGCCAACCGACAATAATGTGCGGCCCGTGATGCCAAGTGCCCGACGAACGACATCCCGGTTCACGGGACGAAAAAAATCGGCATCGACGCCATTGCGGAGCACCGTGACTCGCTCGGGAGCCACACCGATCGCGCACAGGCAACGTTTCAAATCCATGGACACGCTTGCGATGGCGGCCACCCGTCGTGCGGCATCGAGGATCATGCGCCGCGGCCCGGGATAGCGGGGGAAAAGCATCACGTCGTTGCCGCGACAGGTCACGATCACGGGCTTGCCGAGCTCCTGCCCCAGCCAAGCCGCCGCCACACCGTCGGGGTAGAAATAATGTGCATCGATCAGGTCGAAGTCATAGCCGCGTGCGACGATGTCGCGCAACACCGGCCGCATGGCCATGGCCAGGATCCTCGGCTTGAGGCCCATGCCGATCATCGGGAAGGATGGAAAGCGCGGATGCAGCACTGGAATACCATGGCGCACTTCTTCGCGCGGCACTGACGCGGCTGCGCCGTAGCGACCGAGCCTCGTCGTCGCAAATGGAAACCATGGCACCGGAGCTACCACCCGGGCAGCCACATTCCCCGTTTCCACCAGCTTACGCAGCCGCTGCTCGACAAAAATGCCGTGACGAGGCTCGCGCTCGTTTGGGTAGAGCGTCGAAAATACAAGTATCTTTACCATGATCGGCCAGATTCCTTCGACTCCATATCGGGCTACTTTGCTTCTTCTGATTATCAGTGACGTTCAGCCGGCTATACCCATTCCCCCGTTCGGGAGAATGGCGCAAAGCAGTCGCTGTTCGCAAACGCATATTCCGAACCACCCCTCACGAGGCACCCGCGCCCTGAAACAAAGGGATTTTTGCAACTGGGCATGCGGGTAACCATGTAGCATCTTGCGGGACTGCGCCAGGGTCAATCCGCGGATCGTCGCGCAACAGGATCGCGTACCCGCGTCAGTGCCCTCCTGCAGTATCGCGAAGCCGCGCTCCGGCCAAAGCCAGCGCCGTGATCTGACGGCCATCGGCGCTTGCGCGAGTCTCCAGTTGTCGAGCGCAACAGGCGAGCAATAGCGCGGTTAGACCCATGAGCTGATAGCTCAAGTCAAAGTAGGACATTGGCAGGAAGGCGCCCGCCGATGCAAAGGCCACTAGACCCACCTGCAACATCGAGGCGAGATCAAACGCCCACTTCATTTCCTCAATCCGGCGCGTTTGCTTGCGCACTCGCCTGCAGTTCCACCAGCTCGCGACTAGTAAAGCCAAGAACAATATCAATCCCACAACCCCCTGTTCACCGAGGACCCGAAAGTAGATGCTGTGCACGGCGCGCGGGATGGCGCCCTCAGGCCCATAGCGCTGCCACATCGCGCTACTCTCATAGACATTGAAACCGCCACCCAACAGTGGACGGTGCAGTGCAACGTTAGCCGAAAACTCCCAAGACTGGATCCGCGTCTCCGCGGATTCCGTCTTCGAGGCGTGGTGCAACGTATCCATTCGCTCGCTCCACTGAGGTGGCATGAAGTGCCAAGCAACCGCGCCTACCACCACCATCGTCGCGACGATCGCGACGCGTCCTCGGCTCTTCAAAACCAGCGCGCCGGCCACCACCGCCAGCGCGATCAGGCCGCCGCGTGAATACGTGCCCAGCACCGCAATTCCGGTCAATAACATGCTGGCGCCCAAGCCGATACGCACCCACTTTTGCGTGGAATGTAGTTGCAGGTAGCGCATGAACGGCAGCGTCATGCACAACGCGAGGGCAATTGAATTATTTTCCCCGATGAAGCTGCCCGGAGGCCCGAGCACGTGGCTTACGCCACCACCGAGGATGGTGAAAAGGCCACCCTTGACGCCGTAAAACCCCAACGACACCACGATTACCCACACCAGCCAGTGCAGGCGCTCACGGGTGTTCACCAGCATCAAGGTGACGAACACCATTACGAGGATCTTGGCGAACTCCTGCCATTTATCCCAAGCTGCACCCGGTACCGCGGCGAAAAACGTGGTAAATCCCGTCCACACGAGGAACAAGGCGAGCAAAACACTGATCGTTGACCTCGGAATCCGCTTGCTTTCCCTGCTCACCACGAGACTCACGAGCGTGACGACGGCGATCAACATGACCCACGGAAAGCTGTAGGCAAATCCGAATGTCAAGCGATGCGGATTCATGTAGCCGAGCCACGACCACACCAGCAGGCCCACGTACGGGCGTGCCAGGATGAAGGGAATCGTTCCGAAAACGACGAGGGCGAGGACGATGCCGCGCATGAGACTAGCCAGCCCCCCTTTGCAACATGAGCGCATCCATGAAGAATTTGGCAGCCCAGTTGGGATAACGGTGTTTCATGTAGTGGCCCTTCACCGGGTATGAACCTGGCAAGCCTCCGCGCACGCCATCGTTCGGGATGTCGAGGTTCTGGATCGACAGGTTGAAGCTGATCGCATTTTCCACCACGGGAATCCAGGAACGGTCACCGGTTTTCGTGACGAGGCGCTGCCAGATGATCGCCATCTGGGCATTGCCGGTGACGCACGTCCAACGGGCGGCAGCGCGCCAGTTTGCGTCCAGCCGGCCAGGCAGGGCACCGTCGCCACGTTGGCTTTGCGCGACCGCACGCGCGATACGCGCAGCCGCGTCCACAAACGCATCGTTGGCGGCAATCAAGCCGACCTCTAGTATTCCGCGGGTGGCGTAGGCGATGGTGTGGGTGAGAGGCCTGCTGTTGTCCTCCAGGTCGTTGTTTTCCAACCACCCGTTGGCGCGCATCTGGGTGAGCGCCCACTCCACGTTGCGGACCGCCGCATCGAGGTAACGCGGTTCCATGAGAATCTGGCCAGCCTGGGCCAGCGCGAATGCGACGCGGGTGTTGTAGGTGTTCAAGGCGTGCGAGGCGAAGGGCGAAGCAAAACGTCGCCATGCACCGTCGGGGTCCTGCGCGCCGACCAGCCAGTCGGCCGCGCGCACCGCCGAGTCGCGAAACCGCGTGTCGCCAGTTTCGTGATACGCCGCGAGCCAGCCGAAGAGCACCTGCCCGGTATTGAAAATGGTTGGCGCGACCCGCGTGGCGTCGAGGGTTCCCGCGCGCACACCGCCATCGGAGAGCTGGATGTCCGACTCCCACGCTGCCATGCGAATGGCGCGCTCCCGATACTCGGTTTTGCCGGTCAACGTGGCGTAGCGAAACAGGGTGGGGATAATGTATCCCGTGGTTTCCGGATAGGCGCCGGCCCACTTGCGTGTTGCCGCATCGTACCAGGCGCTGACCCCACCACAGCCGCTGTGATCCTGGGCGCGCGCGAGCCATTCGGCCGCTGCGTCCAGCCCGCGTTGCGGGTTCGCCCGCCCTCGCGCCGGACGCCGGACGAGCAGCTTCGTGAAGGCATTCATGGCTTGGCTTCCACTGCTCGCGGCCGTGCCGCCGACTTGGACATTCGTTTGCGCAGCATGCGCCGGACCCGCTGCAGGTTTTGCGCCATGAACGGCATCGGGTCGTTCCAGCGCCACAACGCATCGGTCAAGTGACTGCCACGCGGGAAGCCGCTGCCGGCCCGCTGGTGTTGCAGCAGCGCGGATTGCTCGTCTTCAAGGCGCACGCGCCACACCGCGCGGGTCAGGGGTGTGGCTGGTGCTGGGACGGGCAGGCCGAGCTCGGAACTGTACGCGGCAAAGGGCAGGTTGACGCCGTTCAAGGTTGCGACTTCTTCCTGGTAGTCGGTTCGTCCGATGGTCGGCTCTACCATTCGCATCTCGCCACTGCGGGCATCGCGCTTGTATTCCATCCCCGCCATTCCAGTGACTCCCGCATCCCTGAAGAAACGTGCGGTGATCGCCGACAGTTCGGCGTGTGCCTCGGGCGCTGCGGTACAGCTCGCCGTGCCGCCCACCTCCGGCGGCCACGAGCGGATCTTGCGACCCGTGAACGATGCGACCATCCGGCTCTTCCGATCCAGGTATTGCAGGCAGAAATGGATATTCGAATCCGGCCCCGCGATCCACTCCTGCACGACCACGTCGGGCATGACCGCAAGGATGCTGCGAACCAGATCGCCGGCTTCCGCGGCGCTCTCGACTCGATAGGCCTTCTTGAACTGCCGGCTGTATCCGGCATTCCGCTCGCCGGGCTTGACGACGGCGGGGTAGCGCACGCCTTCGAGTTCCGCCAGGCCCGCCTGGGTGGTGACGCGTACCAGCTTTGGAATCGGAGCGTCGTACTGTTCGGCGAGGCGCTGGAAACCGTACTTGTGCAGCAGCGCATCAACGGTGTCTTGGCGCGGCAGGCTGAAGCGATAGAAAGACGTCAACCGGTCACGATGGTGTGAAATCGTCTTGACTGTTTCTTCCTGGGTGAGAAACAGCACCGGGCGCAGCCCGGCGAACCGCTCTTTGCCGAGGTGCTCCAGCGCCTCGATTAGTGCTTCTCCATGCAAGCCGTGTATCTGCAACGGCCTGGCCATGCGAGTGCGCATTTCCGGTTGCCGCGCATCTGCGTCCAGCAGCCAGACCGGAACGCGTGCGTGCGCCAGACTGCGGGCTACACCCAGACCGTTGATGCCTGCTCCAACGACTACTGCCGGCACTTCATGACTAATCACGACTCTGCCCCGGATTCGGTACGGCTTGAGGGCCCTTAGCGTGGGTGCTGACCGCAAGCGCACGCGCGCAAGACAGGATGCGCTCGGCATTGCCCATCCACGTCAAGTGCTTTTGCTGGATCGTCGCCTTGGCAGCGTTCCCAAGCCGCTGCCTCAGCGCTACGTCGTTGGCGAGTCTCACAACACCATCGACAAAGCTGTCCGGATCATCGGGATTGAACAACCAGGCATTGACATCGTGGACCAGGATCTCGCGGATGTTGGGTCGGTCGGGTGCAACAATTGCACAGCCAGCAGCCAGATATTCGAACAACTTCAGCGGTGACGCGTAGGCCACTACGTCAGGCTGCAATGCGATGTCGAACGCGTTGATGAAGCCAATCACCTGTGAACGCTCGACAACACCCGTGAAAGTGATGTTTGCGGCAAGTCCGAGGGTGTACGCGTGCTGTTCCAGTGCGGCCCTGGCCGGACCGTCACCCACCAGCACGAAGTGGCTCGGAACACGCAGCCGCCGCATAACGTCCAACACGCGTTCCAATCCATGCCACTGGCGGACAAAACCCGTGAACCCCAACACCACTTTGTCTTCAAGGCCCAGGCACTGCTTTGCCTCTGGGCGCGCCAGGAGCCCCTCGAACACAGCGGCGTCGATGCCGTTGGGCGTCACCGTAAGGCGCGCGTAGGCCACGCCTTCGCGTTCGACACGCTGGGCCAGAACGTGCGTCACCGTGAATACATGGTCGGCACCACGCCAGACCGCACGTTCACTCCACCTCGCCAGTCTCTTGAGTCTGATGCCGCCGTAGGCGCAACGCTCATCGAGCAACGGTGCATTGACCTCGACGAGCCACGGAATCCGATAGCGCCGCCGCGCCCACAAACCCGATACGAAAAACAGGTTGTAGCGTTCGTACACGAAGTCGGGACGACACCTCCGAATCGCACTGGACAGGCGGAAATAATCAAGGAAGCTGTAACCAAATTCGGCTACCTCATACAGGGCACCTGGAATCCAGTGCTTGAGCCAGCGTACCCAACCCGTCTCGCCGCCAAAGTTCTGGTTCTGCGCGAGTTCGGGACCAGTGAGGATGACTTCGTGGCCGAGTCTGCGCAGGGCGCCGACTATCCCCTCGATGTGGACGTACTGTCCGTCTTTTGACGCAATCCTGTGGTGGTACAGAATTTTCATCTGGGCAACGCCGGGTTCATGTCACGGCCTCCGAAGACGCTTTCGATACATGTCCGGCATCGGTGTAATAGCGAGCCATGGGGCTGTTCCGGAGTATTCGCATGATGCGTTCGATGGCGTCCGGCGCCAGTTCGGAACGCCAATGTTCGGCTGATGCCCGTGGGGGCTTGAAGACGCTGTAGTAATCCGTATCTGTTGTGCTTCTTGTCGTCTCGGTGCTGGCGCGCACAAATGACTCGGTCTGGGGATGCCACCGGAGACCAGCGAACTCGAACATTTTTCGGGTCATTGCAACGGGCTCGTCACACACGTCCTCGTAACGAACCGTAAGCACATTTTCGCTGTGCGCGGTGTCGGCCAGAACCTTTTCGTGGGTAATCATCCATATCCAAGCCAGCTGTTCTGCATGCGTAAGTTCCTTCAAGTCATCCAATCTCGCCGCATACGGTCTGCCGGTGGCGGTTTCCAGCAACATCTTCAGTCGCCACGAATCATCCGTATCCGATGCCTCGCCATCGAATCGATGGGTCGTGCGCCCGTGCAATACCGAAGCCACATGGCCACATGGATGACGCATCAAATGGATCACGCGCGCGTCGGGCATGGCTTTCGCGCACACTCCCAGTCGGCCCAACGACTCAATGGATTTCCACACCACATAGACGACGTCGCCATGGTTCCCGCCCGTGGGACGGTACGGGCACGGTACATGGCGCCGGGTTTTGCTGGCCGCCTTGGCAGCAAGTACGCTCGCGCGGTAGGCAAACAATGACGCCGTGGACAAATAGCTCTTGGCAAACAATGGCTGTTTGCCCACCACTTCCGGCGAGCGCATCCCGGGCAACGACGCCACGAATCGTTCCAGTTCCGGGCGATGGCGCGACGCAGCGTCCACTGCAGGAAAGAGCGGCATGCCAAGCCGTTGCACACTGTCGGGTTCGTGCCGATAGAGCGTGTCCGGATGGCTGTCGAAAAGCTTACCGATCCAGGTGGTGCCTGAACGTGGCAGGCCGAACAACAAGATGCTGCCATTCATGACACCGCCCCCGCGAACGCAACTCGAGGATTTGTCGTGACGGCCTTGGCGAGGGCGGAGGGTCGCTGGGCGTGGCGCAGGAAAGCATCCAGCATCAGCAGCTTCCACAAGGTCGTGCTGTGGTCGCGGCGATTGGATGCATGTTGTTGTATCAGCCCCTCGAGCGTGGAGCGCTCGAAATAACCACATTCCGCCACCGTGCCGGACAGCAGCGCTCGCCGGGTGTGTTGCGCGAGTGGACCGCGCAGCCAAGCCGCGAGCGGCGCACTGAAACCCATCTTGGTTCGATACAACACCTCATGGGGCAGGTCCGGTTCCAACATTTTCTTGAAGAGGTACTTGCCCGTGCCCTTCTTCAGTTTCATTTCGGGCAGCAGGGAGGACGCCCATTCGACCAGCCGGTGATCCAGGAGCGGTACGCGGACCTCCAGGCTGTGGGCCATGCTGGCGCGATCCACCTTGGTCAGGATGTCGCCGGGCAACCATGTCTTGAACTCGAGATACTGGGCCAGCAACAGCGGGTGGTCCGTGGGGGCGCGGTCGGCATGCGAGCGGAACACCTCGAGCGTGGTGTAGCCTTGCAATTCACGCTTGAAATCCGTGCTGTACAGCTTCTGGCGCAGCGCATCTGAGGTTGTGCTGACCGAGTGGAAATACGCTTCCACATCATCGCGGGCGAGAGCCTGTAGCGTGGTCTTGCCTCGCAGTAGCCGCGGTGCCCAGTCGGCCTTGGGATAAATGCCGCCCAATGCGCCAAAGAGTGGCACTCGCAATGCGGACGGCAACCACGCGCGCACACCGCTTTCCCACGCATGCAAGCGATAGCGGCGATAACCAGCAAAGTTCTCATCACCACCATCACCGGACAGCGCAACGGTGACGTGTCTTCGTGCCAGCTCGCAGACGCGGTACGTAGGCAGTGCGGAGCTGTCCGCGAACGGCTCATCGTAAAACCCTGCAAGGGTATCCAGCAAGTCGTAATCGTCCGAGCTGACGCGCTCCTCGAAATGGTTCGTGCCGAGGTGCCGCGCGACGGCACGTGCGTGGCGAGTTTCGTCGAACGCGGCGTGGTCGAAGCCGATCGCGCAGGTGTTGACGGAACCGCGTGCGACGCGGCACATGCTGGCGACCACGGCGCTGGAATCGACGCCGCCGGACAAGAACGCCCCCAACGGCACATCCGATACCATCTGGCTCGCGACCGATTCATCCAGCAGCGCGCGCAACCGGTCCATCGCGTCTTCAATGCCGATGCCGGTATCCACCGCGAACGGCACGTCCCAATACTGCCGTGCAACAGGCGTCGCTTCACCTCCGCGCCAAGTCAGCCAGTGGCCGGGAGGCAGCTTGAAGATGCCACGATAGATGCTCTTGGGATCGGGGACGTATCCGAACGCCATGTAGTCTTCCAGCGCTTGGGGGTCGACCTCGTGTTCGATCTCCGGGTGCGCCAGCAGGCCTTTGAGTTCGGAGGCGAACACCAGATCACCCGCGCGCGTGAACCCGTAATAGAGCGGTTTGACGCCGATGTGGTCGCGCGCAAGATGTATACGTGCTTCGCGCATGTCCCACACCGCGAAGGCGAACATGCCGCGTAATCTTGTCAGGCATGCTTCACCCCAGTGCTGCCAAGCGCGCAGCAGCACCTCGGTATCGCAGCGGCTACGGAACGCAAAGCCCGCGGCTTCCAATTCCTTCCGCAGTGCCTCGAAGTTGTAGAGCTCGCCGTTGTAGACCAACGCGAGCCCGGCCTTCTCATCCACCATCGGCTGCTGCCCGTGGCTGAGGTCGATGATGGACAGGCGCCGGTGCCCCAAGCCCACGCCCTTGCCGAGATACAACCCGGCCTCGTCCGGCCCGCGATGGCGTTGCACATCGCGCATGGCGACGAGGATCTGCTCGTTCGCTGGTGCGTCACGATTGGAGAGTACGATGCCGGCGATTCCACACATGGTCAGGGATCCTCCCGCCGTCCAAGGGTCGGGCCCTCGTGAAGCTGCACCATGGCACGCCGCGGATTGAGCAGCCCGTCATACAGTGCCGTGTATGCAGCGATCATCGCTCGCAGACTGAATCGTGTCGTGGCGCGAGCGTGCCCGGCACTGCCGTGCTGGCGGCGCAAATCTCGATCCGCCACATACGCGGCCATTGCGTTGGCCAGCGCTTGAGGATCCCGGGCCGGCACCAAGGTGCCGGTCACGCCGCTTTCGACCACCGATGCAATGCCCCCGACCTTGGTTGAAACGACTGGCAAGTTCGCAGCCATCGCCTCCAGAAGCGTTACAGGCATGCCTTCAGCAATGGAAGACAACGCAAACACGTCGCACGCCGCAAGGAGTTCCGGCACATCCTCACGGTTGCCTAGCAGCCTTACGGATTCCGCAAGACCGAGCTGTTCGATCTGCTGCTGAAGTTCGGCTCGCTGCGGACCGTCACCTGCGATGACAAGGCGCATATCAACATGCCCGACGCTGGCCATTTCGCGCAAAAGCTTGAACGCCGTTATCAGGCATGCCTGATCCTTGACCTCGTCCAGACGCGCAACGTTGGCTAGTACTGTGGCGCCCTCGGGCGCAAAGTCGCCCAGCAAGCGGCGTGGCTCTGGCCGAACGCGCGCCGCGTCGAACCTCGCGACGTCGATTCCATTCGCGATGTACGTGACCCTCGATTCGCGGATGCCCACTGCGTCCACCAACCAGTTTTGCAAGTCGCGAGAAACGGCCACATAGCGAGCAACGAAAGGCTGCAGCCAGCGCCGCATCGCGCGATACCTGCGGTTCGTCCCGTCGGGATCGGCCGCATCGCGGCCATGCTCGGCATGCACGACCCGGCGCACACCCGCAAGCCACGCAACCGGCGCCACGTCCAGGGTGCCGATGTTGTAGGTCTGCACCATGTCCGGCCTCAGCCGCCGCAGCGTCTTCCACAATCTGAAATAGCAGGCCCAATCCTTGCCCGGCCGCTTGTCCAGGGAAAGGCAAGGTACATCCGCATTCTCGATCCGTTTGCGCACCGCGCCCACGCCGGCGAGGCAGATCACCGCATGGCGATAACGCTTGTCGGTGCCGTTGATGACGGAAATCGCGACCTGCTCCATCCCGCCGGTGTCCAGGCGGTAAAGCACGTGCGCGATCAGTGGCTTCTCGGTCACGGTGCGCCTCCCGCCGTCTGCGGGCGCGCCAACGACGAACGTCGCACGACGGATGGCGACAACGCGCGAGCAAATGCGGTCAGATCCTTGCGCGCCTCCACGACGTCGCCACGGCTGACCGGCAACGACAAGGCCCACACCGCGGATCGTGGCGAGCGTCCACGCAACACATCCCACGCCTGGCTCAACTTGACCAGCACCGGCGACGCAGTGCAGCGGTCATCCACGCAATACCAGTACCACACCAGACGCGGCCCGTCCGAGCCGGTCAGACGCAGTTCGCGAGCCGTCACCGTCGAGCCGCCGGCAAGCTCGACGCGCCGCCCGGCGCTTGCGAGGACATGCGCCTTCGCCGGATCGTATACGTCGTTGCCGTAGGTGATGAGGTTATGCCCCCACCGCGGCTTGCCGGTGTAGACGGCATGGAACACTTCGACCATCGTGCCATTAGCCGCCGACTGGTAGCCGAGCCGGAACCGTCCCGCGGCACCCTTGAACCTTGGCCGCCAATCACTCGCCGAAGCTCGCGTGCCGGTCCACCCGGCAAGCGAGGGCGGTGCGAGGTGCAGGGTCTCGGGGGGCGTCCCGCTCGCGAGGACGGCACCCAGGGCCGGCCCCGCGGCCAGCAGGACCAGCGCAGCGGGCCACAGCAAAGTGCGCGCGCCCGCGACCCTGGCATCGCTGGGCAAAAACTTGTCGCGCGGCATCAGCCGGTCACGAAAGAACCAGCCCACCACCAGCAACAGCACCAGCACGGTACCGAAGAACTGCCAACCAAAGATCATGTGATCGGTGCCGGTGGCGTATTCGAGTCCCCACGTCTCGCCGATCAGGATGGTGAAATACACCCGCAGACCATTGGCGATGACCGGCGCAACGATCGCCAGCAACACGAACGCCACGCGTTTCCACCAGCGCGAATACATCAACCAGGCGAACATGCAGCCGAGTGCCGTGCAGGCTATGAAAAACTTCACGCCGCTGCAGGCCTGTTCCACCATCCAGACCGCGGAAGGCGTGACAAGCTCGCGGCCGTTCAGCAGAACGGGTACACCGGTGATGTTCAGTGCGTGCACGGCAAACCGCGCGGTGATGTCCTGCAGCGGACCCACCATCGCATCGCCCCACGGCACCGCGAATACCACCAGGTAGGCGAGCGGGAACTTCAAAATCCAAAGGGCGCGCCAGCCCCAGCAGGCCAGCACCAGCGCCGGGAAAAGGGCCACCAACGCAAAATGCTGGGGCAGGTTGATCGCCAGCATGTGGCCGGCATACCAGATCGCCACCAGCACCGCGATGGCGCACAGACCCCACACGCTGGGCACCGCTGGGTTCGCCCGCAAGCGGGCGCGCAGATCGAATGCCACCCACCCACTCAACGGAAAAATCAGGAACGCGTACTGATACGTACCGTCGTGCGCCCAAACGCCCACCAGCGATTGCGCCGTCCGCCAATAGCACGCAAGCAGCACCGTCACCGCAACGGCGAAGGCGACCACGGCGAGCTTCCAGCCGGAAGCGCGCGTCGCCACACCATCGCCGGAGCCGAGCAGGGTGTTCATGCACACGCCTCGATGCTTGCCGAGGCTGCCATCGACCCCGCACCCGGTTCCGGCGCACCGCGCAGCACGCTTTCGTAAGCGTCGAGGTTGCGCGTCCAGTCGTAGCGCTGCCGCACCATCGCGCGGGCCGCCGGCACCCGCGCCGGCTGCAGCGCATCCAGCCATCGCAATGCCGTTGCCACCATCACGTCGGGCGAGCCGCTGATGCAACCCTGGCGCCCTGCGAAATCCTCGATGCCTTCCCAGGCTTCGGGGGTCGCCAGCACCACTTTTTCCATGGCCAGCGCTTCCAGCACCTTGTTCTGGATGCCCCGCGCGATGCGCAACGGTGCGGTGACGACGTGGGCATGCGCCACGTAGGGACGCACGTCCTCCACCCGTCCCGTCACCGTGATGCCCGCGCATGCGCCCAAGGCCTGGACCTCGCGCGTGGGCCTGGAACCCACGATGTAGAAGCGTGCGTTCGCGCAACCGGCAAGCACCCGCGGCCACACCGCCCGCGCAAACCAGGTCACTGCATCCGCGTTGGCGCGGTAATCCATGGCCCCGGCAAACACCACGGCCCGCTCACCGGCGCGGTAGGGGTTTGCGTGGGCGTGCTCGGGACTCCAGTACGCCGCATCGACGCCGTTGGGCACGCCGTGGATCTTTGCGGCCACCTCAGGGTTGGCGTCGCGGAAGAACGCCGCCTCGGCTGCGGACACAAACAAGCCGGCATCGAACCGGGTTGCCACCGCGCGCTCGAAACCGGCCAGCTTCCGTGCTTCGCGTCGATAGATCATGCGCACCAGGCCGCGATGCGCCTCGGCATACTGCTGCCATTTGTCGGAATCCGCGTCCACGAAATCCATGACGCGCCGCGATGTGACATTCCGCATGACCAACGGGGCCACGCCGGACGAAAAGCACAAGACCACGTCCGGTCGTCGGTCGGCAAGAATCTTCCCGATCCATCGCCGCATGACCGCATCCCTGTAACACCCAAGCGTCAATGCCTCGCGCCGTGCCAGTGAAACAAGCGCCCGCCAACGCGCCTGCCACGGCGACAATGGACGAACGCACACCTCTGCACACACGGCCTCCACCGCGGCCAGATGACGCCAGTCGTTCGGGTCATCCACGAACGCGCCAAGGTACACCTTGTAATGCTGCGCAAGCCGCCGCAACACGTGGTACGAGCGGATCTTGTCGCCCTTGTCGGGCGGCCAGGGAAGGCGATGGCAGAGGAACAGTGCCGACGGCATGGCAGGGGCCTTATCCGAGGTCACGCGCGAGCCAGGGACCCAGCATGCACGCAACCGGCAGCGGCAGTTTTTGCCACGCCTTGATGAACAAGCTGAACTTGCGATTGGTCGGGCTGACGTTCGGAATTTCCCCGGTCCGCACCAGATGGTAGGCGTAAGGCAGCGGCTCGGGCTGGAAGCCCCAATGCTTCTTGAAATGGTAGGAGCCGGTGTCCTGCTTGCTTCTGCCGAAGTCGAACAGGCGCGCACCACGCTCGGCGGCGCGCTGCATCACCGACCAATACATGAAATCATTGGCGGCGACCTCGCGACCCTGCCATACGCTGCCTCCGTAGTAGGGATGCACCTCGTCGCGGAAGTAGAAACTCATGACCGCGGCCATCGGCTTCCCCGCGTGGGTCACCACCGTCACCTCGCAATCCTTGCCGAATGTGTGTTGCAACCGCGCGTACCAGCGGCGCGGCAGCACCGGCGTACCGAGATTGCGCACGCTCTCGGCATACACACGGTAAAACACATCGACATCGTCCTCGGCATGCGCTTCCAGCCCGGCCGCGATGCCCTTGCGGACCATGGCTCGCTGCTTGCGGGGGATGGCCTTGAGGTTTGCGTCGTGATCCGCGGAAATCGGCTTCCTGAAGCCGACGTACAAATCCTTGACCGGCCAACCCGTGGGCCCCGGCTTGCGACCGCGCAACTCGAGGTAATCGGCGCCGAGTTTTTCGGCGAGCCCCGCCGCAGCCTGCGTCAAGTGCGCCTCACTGTCCGCATCCGTTGCAACCACTCCGCCGTAGACACAGAACGGGGTGGAAATCAACGCGTGGCCGAACAGCCAGCTCCGGATTTCGGCCAGTGGCAGGATGCCGGTGATCGCGCCGTCGCGTTCCGCATACAAATAATGGGTGCGGTGACCAAGCTCGCGCGCGATGACGTCGCGCCACGCCGCACGATGGAAAAATGTCGCGCCGGGCGCATCCTTGACGAAGGCGTCCCAACGACGATCATCTTCGCCGGCAAGGTGCCTTATGACACAGGCACCGGCGGGGCGTTTCTCGTTGACGTGGTCCAGCATGCCGCATCCCCTCTCAACGTGCGCCGGTTGCGGAAGCCGCGAGCGCCACGACCGGATATTCCGCGCCGGTGGCAACGGGGAATACCCGGTCCATGCGGTCGAACCGGAAGTCGCGCAGCAATCGCGCGACCCTCGGCGCCATGCGTTTGAGGTTCAGGTAATGGCGCGTGCGATTCTTCAGCGACACGCCCGAGACCCGCGGCTGGCCGGGATCGACCTCCCACGGATGGAAGTAGAAAACCGTCGGGCGCTGCTCCTTTCCGTTGACGCGTTTGAGTCCGCGACTGAACACCGAATACGGCAGCAGACGGAAAAAACCGCCGCCGCCGCAGGGCCAATTGCGTCCCCACAACCGCACCGTGGTGGCCGGCACTTCCAGCAATCCCGAAGGACCGGCGACAAATGCAAAGCGCGGTGCCGTGGGCATGCCGTACAAGTCGTGGCGGATCGGGACCAGACTGGAGCTGTAGCGGTAACCCGCAGCACGAAGTTCCTCGTGAGCCCACAACGTGGTCGGCCCGATCGACCAACTGGGCGCGCGGTAGCCGTACACCGGGCTGCCGCCCAGGTCTTCCAGCAGGTGCTTGGTGCGAACGACGCCGTCGCGAAATGCCGCACGGCTCAAGGTGGTCAGTCGTTCGTGGCCGAAGCCGTGGCTTGCGATCTCGTGGCCCGCAGCGGCGATGTCGCGCACCAGCGCAGGGCAGCGCTCGGCCACCCACCCGAGCGTGAAGAAGGTCGCATGCACACCGCGGCTGTCAAAAAGCTCGAGGATGCGCCGGGTGTTGGCCTCGACGCGTGCCGGCCAGCGTGGCCAGTCTTCGCGCGCGATGCAGCCGTCGAACGCTGCCACCTGGAAGTAGTCCTCGACGTCGACGGTCATCGCGTTGGTGATTGGCTCGGGTTGCGCGGACACGGTGCTCACTTGCTCCCCTTGCCCCAGCCCACCGGTTGCAGACTGATGGGCGCCGCGGCATCTTCCGCGGCGGGCGCGGGGGTTTCGCCCTGCAGAATCTTCTTCAGCCGGTCCTCTTCGCGCAGCAACTGCATCAGGATCTTGTTGCGTTTGAGCTCCAGCTCCACCAACTCGTTCTCCCGCTCCGCGGTCGAGGTCACGTGGACGGGCGGCCCACCCCGCAGCGGAACCGTGGGTTCCAGCGTCTGCGGCACGCCCGGCATCTCCTCGCGCAGCTCGTCGAGCACGGTGGTGAGCGCCGCCTGGCCCAGGTCGTGCCGCTCTTCCAGGTAGCCATACAGCAGCAACCTGTCCATGATCAGGTTGATCTTGCGGGGAATGCCGCGGCTCGCCCGGTGGACGCCTGCGAAGATCTCGGGATCCAGCCGCGGCTCGTTGTGCCAGCCGACCGCGTGCAGGCGGTGCAGGATGTAATCACGACTTTCTTCGGGCTCCATCGGTTCCAGTCGAAAGGTCGCGACGATCCGTTGGCGCAACTGCTCCATGTGGTTAGCCACGATGACCTGCCGCAGATCGCTCTGGCCGACCAGGAATATCTGCAGCAGCGCACGCCCGCGTTGCTCGAGGTTGGAGAGAATGCGCAGCATCTCGAGTGCCGCCGGGGTGAGCGTCTGGGCTTCGTCCACCACCAACAGGGTGCGCGAGTGCCGGGCGCTGCGCGCCACCAGGTGCTGCTTCAGGTCATGCAGCAAGGCTTCCTTGCTGCGGCCCTCGAACGGCAGGTTCAGCTCGGACGAGACAGCCGGCAACACATCCTCGCTGTCGAGATTGGCCGAGGCAATGTTGGCGATCGTGACATTGCGATGGGCAAGGTCTTCGAACAATTTCTGGATGAGCAACGTCTTGCCGGTGCCGACGGCGCCGGTGATCATCACGAAGCCCTCGCCCTGCTCGAAGCCGTACATCAGGTACGACATCGCCCGTGTGTGGCTCTTGCTCGGAAACAGCATGGACGGGTCCGGCGTCAGCCGGAACGGCTTGCCCTGAAACTTGTAGAACGCCTCGTACATACCGTCCTCAGAACAGATGGGTCCACTGCAGGAAGAGCACGTTGACCCGATAGCCATGCGCGCCGGACGTTCCGAAATCGACGTTCCGGGAGTCGTTGCGAAAACGCACGCTGCCGAAATCGTCGGGGCCGATCTGATGCACGAGAGCCAGTTCGCCAAAATGCGTGTAATGGACCTGCCCGTCACGGAAACGGTAGCGCTGCCAACCCCAACCGGGTGTCAGCGTGGTGTAAGGGCCCAGCTCGAAGAGCCATGAAAGGTTGGCGTTCGCGACCTTTTCACGCTCGTTGTCCAGCGTGAAATAGCGGCGGGATTCGTCGTAGAGCGTCAGGCCCAGTTTGCCGTGAGGCATTTCGTACGAAGCCGATGCCATGGCGCGCTTCATGAGGTATACCCGGCGCTCGGTCAGTGACGGGATCTGGCCCACGTTGACGGGCGGCAGCGCAACATTGCCGGCATTTTGTCCCAGCAATTGCTGGTTGAGATCCGTTGGCTGTTCGGTGTAGCTCAGGGTCGTGGTCAGCAGCGCAGCGGTATGCGTCCAGGAAAATTCGCCGCTGCGGCCATAGAACCGATGCCCCACCAGCAACTTGACGCTATCGCGCACGGCCGACCATGCGAACCCCACATCCCAGAAGGTTGCGGCAAGGGTTTCGACCGTGCCATCGGGCAGGTACTTGTTTTCCTCGCCGCCGTCGGCAAGCAGACGCGTGTCGGCGTTCATCTGCCAGTAGAGACCGGCTTTCGCCACCGCAAACCGTGCCGCGGGTCCGTAGTCGAATTCGAGCCGTTGTCCGGAATAGTCCACGTTCCAACCCAGCGTTCGACCCTCGGGGCTGACCAGGCTGAACTGCACCGCGTCGCTGTTGACGTTGGAAATTCCGGCCAACAAGGCCCGGCTCTGATTGGGAATGCCGCGGTCGTTGTAAACCACCCGCCCGTGCGTGTAGCGCACGGTCGCGGTGCCGAGGGTGCTGAATTCCTGGATCCAATAGGGGCTCAAGCTCGCAGTCGCAACGTTCGCGCGGTTGTGGTCGAGGAAAAACGTGCCGGCGCCCGATGGCATTTCGTTGTTGATCACCGCCCGGCCATATTTCGCATCGCCCGCGATGAAGAAATGCTGGGGAACCAGCGTGAGCACGCCCCGCGCCTGCAGGTCCTGCGCAACTTGATGCTGGTGCGAGCCGCCCGTGTACAGGTACCCGGTGATCGAAAAGTCGACCAGGCCGCTGAAGCGCGGCCCGCTCGTGGCCGCCTTGACGAAAGGCTGGACCTGCGTGATCCAACTGGATTGCTTAGCCTGGCCAGGGCCTGCCAGCCGCAGGTTGTCGGTGTACAACTCGCCCAGGGTGACCCCCGTCACCAGACCCGGCGACTCGGGCGTCGGCTGGGGAATCACTCCCGGCGGCAGGCTTTGCAGGGCGCCAGTCGCATCTTCCTGGGCGGGATTCGAAGGCGGCGATCCCGTGCCGGCATCCTGCGCGGCAGCCGTGACCAGCCAACCGGTCAGGACCATCGTTGACAATACAGCCGGGGCTGACAATCTGCGCATGTGAGCCCCCTGTCAGCGGCCCTGAAGCCGGTCGCGAGGGGTCGGCCCGGAAGCGTTTTGCCCGTAGTACCCGTAATAGGGATTTTCGATCGCAGGCAGGCGGCTCTTGTTGAGGATCAAGCCGACGTACTGCGAATCGCCCAATCCTTCCAATGCCGACTTGAGCTCGTGCCGACGGGTGGCCCCGGCGCCCACCACCACCACGACCTGTCCCATCAGCGACGCGAGCACCCGCGCCTCCGAAGTCGCGAGCAGCGGAGCGGAATCGAACACGAGAAGACGTTGCCGGGTGCTGACGCCAAGTTCCTCGAGGACGTAGCCCATGCGACGTCCGCCAAACAATTCTGCGGCCAGCGGATGGCGTTCACCTGCCGGCAGCACCAGGAGGTTGGGTACATCGGTGCGCAGGATTGCATCCGTGGGCCTGCGTTGTTCGTCCACCAGCACGTCCATGAGCCCCGGACGGCCCTCGAGCCCGAGCGTGCGGGTCAGGTCGGACTTGGGGATGTCCGCGTCCACCAGCAACACCTCGAAATCGGGCTCACGCGCGAGGCTCAAGGCCAGGTTCATTGCGGTGAAGGTCTTGCCTTCGCCGGGCACGGCACTGGTCACCACGATGCGTTCGGCGAGTTCGGGCACCTTCACGCTCTTGCCCGTCGCGTTGTTCAACAACGGCAGCTTGGCGCGCCGCACTTCGTTGGCCAGCCTGCCAGAAGCATCGTCCTCGCGAGGCAGCAGGCCCGCACGTTCAAGCATTGCCTGATCGATGTGCACCACCGCATCGCCGTCCGGATCACGGGACGCCACCTGCCGCTGTTCCTGCAGACGCTCGACCGTTGGCGCGGCGTGCGCGACCACGGCTTCTTCGACTTGCGGCGACGCGGCCCGTTCGGCCGGCTGCAACGTGCGAAGCTTCTCGGCCGCCTTCTCGACGATGCTCATGTGGCCCCCAGGACGAACATGTGCTGCATCAGGTTGGCGAGGTGCCCGTTGAATGCGAGGCCCAGTACCAGCACCACCGCGAGCAGGCCCACGCCGGTACAGAATCCGACGATTTCCCGACGCCTGCGCTCGCGTCGCGCGGGTGACGCGATCAGGCTGAAGGTGCCGATCACGGGATAATCACCGAATTCTCGCAAGCTCTTGAGGCTCAAGAAAACCGGCTTGATCTTGTGCAGGAAAAATCCGAACGCGCCGCCTATCCCCAGCGCCAGCACGAAGGTGGCCAGCAGCATCAGGCCCCGCTTCGGGCCATCCGGAAGCAGCGGTACGATGGGCGGACTGATGACGCGGAACTTCAGGTTGTTGCCGCTTTGCGTGGCATCCTGCGACAGTTGCGCCGTGTTCAGGCGCGACACCAGCTCGTCGTATTGCTTCTTGGTGACATCGTAGTTGCGCGTCAGTTGCTGCAGGGTCACCTGCGCGTCGGTGATCTTGTCGGCATTGCTCTTCATATCGGCGATGTCGCGTTGCTGCGCCGCGACTTGCGCGGCCAGGCTGCGGGCGCCGAACGCATCGGCACGCGATGTCTTGGCTTGCGCGGGTGCGGGTGACGAAACCGGCGCGCTACCCGGATTCCTCCGCATCGTTTCCCGCCTCGCCTGGAGCTGCGCGATCATGCGCTGCGTGGACACCACATCCGGGTACTCATCGGTGTACTTCAGCAGCAGATCGTTGAGCTTCTGCTGGTACGCCGCGATCTGCTTGTCGATGTCCTGGGTGCGGGAAGCGGCCTGTACCACAGAGGGACGCCCGGCCGCGGCAGCCGCGTACTGGCTCTGCAAGTCCTGCAGCTTTGCCTCCGCAGCCTGCAGCCGCGTGGAATAATCCGCACCGCCCTGAGCCGGCAGGTTGCCGAGATTGGCCTTCTTGAAATCCGCGAGCTTCTGTTCCGCCTCATTCAGGCGTTGGTTGTAATCGTCCACCTGCTGCTGCAGGAAGTTCTGCGCGGACGCAGTGGACGCCGTGTTCTCGCCGAGCGTGTCGTTCATCAGGATTTCGACGAACGCCTGCACGACTTTCTGCGCCATCGCCGGATCGGTATCCGAATAGCTGACGTTGTAAAGGTTCCTGGCACCGGCATCCTTGATCTGTACGGCCGCGCCAAGCTTCACCAGCAACACATCCTTGTCGGCGGGACTGGTGGCGCGCAAGGACAACCCGGTCTTGTCCGCAACCGTTTCCAGATTGGGACGCGAGAGCAGGGTGCGGGTGATCACGTCCAGGCGCCCGCGCGGGTCGGGTTGCACGGCGATGCCGCGCAGCAACGGATTGGTCAATGCATTGGTGTCCGCGTAGACCTGGGCATCCGACTCGTACTTGTTGGGCAGGCTGAATACCAGCAGCGCGCCCACGATCATCACGCACCACGCGAGGATGAGTGCGTGCCAGCGGTAGCGCCAAGCGGCACGCACCTCCAGCACGACCTGCTGGAACAATTCATGCAAATCGATGGATTGGTTCTGCATTGCGTTCATCCGATAACCGCTTGAGTGTCGCTACCGCCGCGTCTGCCGCCTCAGAACAGCGACTGGGGAATGATCAGGATGTCGCCGGGACGCATCGCGACGTTGTACTTGACCTCGCCGTTCATCAGGGAAGCGAGCCGCACCGGGATGGTTTCTTCCTTGCCATCGGACAGATGCCGCACGATCTTGGCACTGTTGCCTGCGGCGAATTTGGTGAGGCCACCGACATCGATCATCAGGTCGAGCACGGTCATGCCGCTTCGGTACGGCACCGACTTCGGCGTCACGGCTTGTCCCACTACGCGTACCTGCTGGCTGTAGGCGCCGACAAAGCTCTTGACGATCACCGTCACCAGCGGTGACCGGATGTAGCGACTCAAGTCCTTCTGCAGATCATCGGCCAACTGCTCCGGCGTTTTTCCGGCGGCCATGATCGATTGCACCAACGGGATGGATATCCGTCCGTCCGGCCGCACCGGCACCGTGGTCGTCAAGGTCGGGTTGTCGCGCACGTAGATGTCGAGCGAATCCCCCGGCCCGATGATGTAGCGCTCGATCGACGGTGCCGACGTGGTCGCCTGGGTCATCGCCGGCGCGGTGCTGCACGCCCCCAGCAACGCGACCAGCCCCGTCACCGCAAGCCAGAAGATGGAACTTTTGAGTAGCGGCTTCACTTGCTTGTCCTCCCGATTTCAGCGTCGCCCGAATCATGATTTTCCGGCCCTGAAAACGCCGACCGAATCCCTGAAACCTCGGCGTCAAGGCACAACTGTCAATGTGAAGGTGCCAACCGGCCACCGTCGCCACGGGACCGGAAGTGCGCCTGATGAAACGGGATCAACGGCAGTGCGGGGAAAGCAACAACGCAACCTGTCATGTCGACGCTCCTTGTCGAACCATTGGATCCACGTGCTGACCCACGTCTCACGGCCAGTCTGCAGCCAACGTCAAGATTGGCCGAGTGAAGCGTTCTTATACTACAAATGTGATGCAGTTCAAATTTCCAATCGGTACTCCAGCACAACCCCTGCACAAACCATGCCTGAACGGAGCGGCGGTGACCGTTGGCCGCAGGCCAGCGGCCAATGAATCGATCAGGAGCACCCGTTCAGGTTGGGGTCCATCCGCGCGAAGCAGAAGTCGCCACTATCCTTGCCCTTCGCTGGATTTGAGGAACCCACACCGATGAACGCCGACGCCCATTTGGCGCAAGGGATCGATCCGCAATTGCTGCGGCGGGTGATGGGGCGCTTTGCGACCGGGGTTGCGGTGGTGAGCTTTCTGCGCGCGGGCAAACCCGCGGGCATGACCGTGAATTCCTTTCTTTCCGTGTCGCTCAATCCACCGCTGATCCTGGTTTCGGTGCGCAAGGCGTCGAGCTTCGTCGAACATGTGCGGGTTGGCAGTCGTTGCGGCATCAACATCCTGTCCGAGCAGCAACGCAGGCTCGGGCCGCATTTCGCCAATCATCCCGAACAGGACCTGGATGTGCGCTTTGATGATCACGCCGGCACACCGCTGCTGGAAGGCAGCCTCGCCCAGATCGTCGGACGGGTCGTCGACATCCATCCTGCCGGCGATCACCTGTTGTTCATCGCGGAAATCGAGCACCTCGCCCACGGCCCCGAGGCGCAACCGTTGATCTTTTTTTCCGGACGATACAAGCAGATCCACGCACACGATCCCATGGCGCCGTGGAACATGCAGGAAGATTAGCGGCGCGCACTTGGCGGTGATTGGACAACGACAGCTCGCTTGACTGGCGGCATGTCCGCCATCCGGCGCGAATCAGGACCGCCAGCAACCAACAAAAACGCCGGCCACGAGGCCGGCGCTTTGCGGCGATACACCGTCAGTGTTGCAGGGTGCGGCGCAGGCGTTCCAGCGCCTGCAACTGCGCAAGGGCCTGCGCGAGCTGCTCCTGCGCCTGTTCGACGGTTTTGGCCTCGCCGCGATTGGCGAGGACCCGCTCGGCCTCTTCCTTGGCGCGACGCGCCGAGGCTTCGTCGATCTCGTCCGCACGCAACGCAGCGTCCGCCAGCACGGTGACGACGTTCGGCTGCACCTCGAGGATGCCGCCGGAAACGTAATACGACTGGCGCTTGCCGTCCTCGCCGATCACCTCGACCTGGCCCGGTTTCAGGCGTGTCAGCAACGGCTCGTGGCGCGGCGCGATGCCGAGCTCGCCGGCTTCGCCGCTGGCAATGACCAGCGCGGCTTCGCCATGAAAGATGTTGGCTTCGGCGCTGACGATGTCGCAACGAATGGTGGTCATTTCATTCTGCTCCCACTTGCGTCATCCCGGCGAAAGTCGGGACCCAGTGACTCTGCTCTGTATCACGGCAAAGTCGCTGGGTTCCGGATCGCGGCTTCGCCGGGTCCGGAATGACGACAAAACTTAGGCTGCCTTCTTCTCGGAGGCGCTCATCGCCTCGCCCTTCTTGATGGCGTCCTCGATGCCGCCGACCATGTAGAACGCCTGCTCCGGCAGGTGATCCACTTCGCCGTCCACGATCATCTTGAACGCGCGGATGGTTTCTTTCAGCGGGACGTACTTGCCCGGCGAGCCGGTGAACACTTCCGCCACGTGGAACGGCTGCGAGAAGAAGCGCTCGCATTTGCGCGCGCGGTACACGGCCTGCTTGTCCTCTTCGGAGAGCTCGTCCATGCCCAGGATCGCGATGATGTCCTTCAGTTCCTTGTAACGCTGCAGCGTGCCCTGCACCTTGCGCGCGACATCGTAGTGTTCCTGCCCGATCACGTTCGGATCAAGCTGGCGACTGGTCGAAGCCAGCGGATCCACCGCGGGGTAGATGCCGAGCGAAGCGATGTCGCGCGACAGCGCCACGGTGGAGTCCAGGTGCGCGAAGGTGGTGGCGGGCGACGGATCGGTGTAATCGTCGGCCGGCACGTACACGGCCTGGATGGACGTGATCGAACCCGTCTTGGTGGAGGTGATGCGCTCCTGCAGGCGACCCATTTCATCCGCCAGGGTCGGCTGGTAGCCCACCGCCGACGGCATGCGGCCCAACAGCGCCGATACCTCGGTGCCCGCCAGCGTGTAGCGGTAGATGTTGTCGATGAACAGCAGCACGTCGCGACCCTTGCCGGACTGATCCTTCTCGTCGCGGAAGTATTCGGCCATGGTCAGGCCGGTCAGCGCGACGCGCAGGCGGTTGCCCGGCGGCTCGTTCATCTG
>DATCSF010000125.1:0-12919 GCA_036568625.1 Rhodanobacteraceae bacterium
GCAGGAGCTCGCCAACGAATACGCCGCGACCCTGAACACCACCCAGCGCGACCTGATCCAGGCCCTGCCCGAACGCACCCCGTTGCCGCACGAACTCGATCGCGAACTGCTGCTGCGCGCCAGCGAACTCCTGGGCCGCAAACTCGAGGAAACCGAAAAGCGCACCCTGCGCGGCGCCTTGCGGGGCGCGGTGGCCCAGACGCGCTGAACGCCGCGCCGGCCATGCGCCCGTTACAATCGGCGCCCGCAGGCCCATGGCGGTTGGAGCTGGGGAAAGCGCCGCCAAGCGTCTCTGCAAGAATGCCCCCAAACGCTGCGGGCCTATAGCTCAATCGGTTAGAGCAGGGGACTCATAATCCCTTGGTTCCAGGTTCGAGTCCTGGTGGGCCCATTTCACCTGCGCAGGAATCATTGTGTTTGTGCGTGAAAGCATAGATTGGCCGCGCTTCGAAAGGATAGTTTGGCCATCCGTGTGCACAAACCCTTGAGGTTGCTTGTCCTTGTGGCGTCGTGTCGCGGCAATTCGCGTACGTGGCCTCGGGGGCCGCGTGCGCCAACGCGTACTCTAGATAGATTATCCCCTTAGGTTCGAGCCCGGCCTGTCCATCTGGAACAGCGCCCCGGTCCGCGCCCTGCGACCTCACGGCCGATCTCCAACCCCGGCCGCACGTTCGGAGGTTGCATAGTGTCGAGGCACGTCCAGTACCTCCAGCTTGGCTGGCAACGATAGCGCCCTCTGGTCGGGAGTCCGCGAATCGGGGGCTGCCTCCCGACTACGCTGGGTGGCCTCCCGGCGTCTCCACGGTACCCCAAATTACGCGCTGCAACGTTCTTGCTGCGCTGCAGCTTGACACATATCTGATACGTCATACATATTGCGTATATGGCTGCGCATGCTTTGTGTGAATGTGCCTCTCACGGAAGCTCAAGATGCCGACAACCCATGATTTTCACGCTGTTACGACGTGGTCCGGCATCCATCCATCCGGGGGTGATTGGTCGCGCCTCACGGGTCTTCGCCACTGGATGCCGACAGCGTACTTCCACGTGCGTGCATGGCGCGCCCTTTTTTCCATTGTGACGCCCTCGTGGCCTCATTCGATCTTTCGCTCCTGCGAAGGCGCATCGCTTGACGCCGAAACCGGAAACGCGTGCAACCGGTGGCGTGCGCATCGCGGCGCACGCCGCATCGTAGGTACCAAGACGTTTTTCCCGATCCCACCATGGGGAGTGCGATATGGAAGCTAAGACGGTTCAGGAACCTGCAGTCGCAGTTGCCGATAGCTCACGCAGTCAGATGGAACGCCGCCTGACGTGGTCTGCGTTCGTCATCCTGCTGATCCTCGCGTTGTCTTACGCGGTAAATGCCGCCGACAGAAATGTCTTCCCTGTCCTGCTTGGAGGGATCCGGAAAGATTTCGGATTTTCGCTCGAAGCCGCGGGTCTTTTGTCCACCGTTTTTACTCTAGGCCTTGGGCTAGGTGGAATTCCGGCAGGCAGGCTGATGGATCGGATGTCCCGGAAGACAGTCATGTTGATTGGCATCTTCGTCTACTCCGCCTTTACGTTGCTGACGCCGCTGGCGTTTGGCTACGGGGACATGATGGCCTACCGGGTGTTCTCCGGTGTTGGCGAGGCGATGCAGAATGCAGCGCTCTTCACGGCGGTGGGTGCCTACTTCTATGCCACGCGGTCGACCGCGCTGGGCATCCTCAATATCTCGTATGGGTTTGGTGGAACGATCGGCCCCTACCTTGGGGCAGTGTTGGCGACTCGGTCGGGACATTGGCAGTTGCCGTTCTATATCTATGCAATTGTCGGATTTGTCTTTTGCGCCATCATCTTGTTCGGAATCAGCAAGCGGTATACCGAAGCGGAGGATCGAAAGCAGAATGATCGCCTGAAGGATGGGGGAACAGCAGACAGTGGACTGGCTGAACTGCCATCGACCTTGCTGAACAGGAACACCGCACTCATATGTGCGTCCATCTCGATTGCCGGCTTTTGTTTGTACAGCTATCTCGGCCTTTATCCGACATACCTGCAGACCCAGTTGGGGTTCAGTGTCGACCAGGCCGGATTTGCGGCGTCGATGTTCGGGCTTGGATCGCTTGTGGCCAGCGTGCCCGCGGGGTGGCTCGGAGACAAGCTCGGCAATCGCACCATGAGTCAGGTATCGTTTATTGGGGTGCCCATAGTCGCAATCCTCATGTTTTTCGTCGCGAAGACGCCGTCCTCCCAGTCCACACTGTCATTCCTTGAGGGCGCGTTCGGAAGCGGCACCATCTACGTCAACCTTTACGCCTACGTGCAGAGGTCCCTGTCGTCGGGGCACATCGGTCGTGCGTCAGGGGCATTCGTGACGTACTTCTTCCTGCCATCCACGGTGGCCGGATATTTCTTTGGATACATGGTCCATCACGGCAGTTGGGGCATGGCGGCGGTCGCCCAACTCGTCATCCTCCCGCTTGTCGGATTGGCCGTGGTCTCGTTGGTTCGAATCCCACGCCGCCGCGCGGACGGAACCGTCACATTCAGTTGACAGACCCGTTGCGTAGGCAGATCGCGTCGACGGGATCGATACGGGCACACGTCGCGCGTCGGGCACGGCGGCGGCCGTGGAGCGGGGCGCGGCCTCCGGCGACCAACGGACCTGGAAGCGCGGTGTGTGGGTCACGACAGTAATGAGGTTACGCCATGAGTGCTAATTCACAACCAGACAGCAACCCAATCCGGCTTGCTGCAGTTCAGGCGGCATCTGTCTTTCTCGATCGTGACGCGTCACTGGAAAAGGCGTACGGGATCATCAAGGAGGCGGCTGACCACGGCGCCAACATCATCGCTTTCCCAGAGGGATTCATTCCGGGTCATCCGGTGTGGTTTCATTTCCGTCCAGCGTCCGATCGGGACTCTTTGGTGCTTGCGGCGCGGTTGTCGGAAAATGCGCTCGAGCTTGGAGGACCGGAAATCGCGAGGCTGTGCAGCATGGCAGCCCAGTACTCCGTGTTTCTCGTGATGGGCTGCTGCGAAAGGGTACCCGCACGCCCTGGGACCTTGTACAACACGCTTGTCTTCATCAGTCCGGACGGCAACGTCGTAGGACGCCACCGGAAACTGATACCCACGCTCGGGGAACAAATCGTGCACGCTGCGGGCGATGCAATCGGCCTGCGAACTTATGAGTTTCGCTCCGATGGCCATGTGTCGGGCCTGATGTGCGGAGAAAACTCGAATGCGCTGGCCACGTTTGCGCTGGATGCACAGGCTGCAAACATTCATGTTGCGGCGTGGCCTCCGTTCTTCCAGATGGGCGCGGACCTGCCCGACATTATTCGCATGGTGTCTCGCGGCTTGGCCTATCAGATGAAGGCCTTTGTCATCAATTCAGCGGGCGCAGTCAGTGAGGAAATGTGTCGCGACCTTCCGATAACGGACGAGCAACGGGAGTTCATGCGCACCAAGTCCGGCGGTGCGTGCGTAATCGGCCCCTGGGGCCAGGTCTTGACGGAAGATTTGGGCCAGGGCGAGGGCATCGCGTATGCGGATGCGTCGCTGAAGGACATAACCGTTCCGAAGATCGTCCACGATTTCGGCGGAAGGTACAACCGCTTCGATTTGTTGCGCTTGGATATGTCCCGGGGTTCGTATGGGCCCGTTCTGGTGAGCGGGCAGAGTATGAGCGCTGACCGCGAAGCGGCGGATGATGTCAGCTATGAAACTTCATTTGCGATCGGCTTACAAGGCGACGACGAAGAGGGCGCACAAGCGCGCCTGGTACTCGGTCACGAGTAGGGCAGACATCGAACGGAATGTAGCAGTACCAATCCGATGGAAGGCCGTCCGGAGGTTCGGTCCTTGTACGGGTGTGTAGCCGAGCTCCGTGCAGTCGACGTTCGCGGCCGCGTCAACATCGTGGAAACCCGCCGCCGGGCATCGGGAGACGCGTGTGTCGTGGTGCCTATGGAGGGCGCGGGACCGTGCAATCCCCAACAGTAGCAGCAAGGAGAAAAGATGAGTGACGCACAGTACGTGAAGGCAAGCGACGGTCGAACCGTTGCGATCGTCATCCGCCATGACTTCGATGCATTCGAGAAGTTTCCACCCAAGTTCGACACGGACGCCGAGAAGCAATGGCTGAAGGACCACTACAGCGTCAGAAGCCCCGAGCTGGAGCGGAAGACAAAGGCGCATATTACGGACGACGGTTTACCGCTACAGATCACCGTTCTGAATCGACCCAGTGGCGCTGTGGTCAAGCCGCACTACCACACCAACGAAGGGCCTGCGAACTCCGAAACGCGTCATCAGGTCATGCTTTGCATGAGCGGGCGGGTGAAGGTTGGAGTATTCGCGAAGGAGGGCCGGCATCTCGAGGACGTGGTAATGGAGGCCGGTGATTTTGTGCTGCTGTACGAGGGGCATTCGTTTGAAACCCTTGTCGATGGCACACGACTCGTTGAGATTAAGCAGGGCCCCATGCCCGCCGACCACTTGTCGGACAACGTCGCGATTGATGGCTGACGGATGACACGGCCCCTGTTTGATTCGTGAGGTTCACGGGCTGGCTCGGTTGGTCCGAGCCGGCACCATGCATGGGGCCGCTGGGGCGGCGGCCGTCTTCGCACTGTACGCTTGCATCGCGAAGGTGAATTCCAGCGTCCTTGTTGCCCACGAACTCGGACATGCCACGGTCCAGGCAAACGGTCTCGCCGTCCCGGCCGATATCGTCAGCAAGGCGCCGTGACGTCTACTTTTGAGGGCTGCCGTGATGCGGACGCATACGATTGCACCCCCTTGAGGATCCGCGAGCCTGTCGCGCTCCGGATCGCAAGGCGGGCTCGACCACAAGCGAGCCGCGTCGGACCGCATTGCGCGCACGGCCCCGGGGGAACGAGCGCAACTTTTGAGCTGCACCCGTGTCCAGTAAACTGGGGGTTGTACGACATACAAGGTACGGCGGTTCTATGCATGCTTACGATGAAGTGGCGAACTCCCTGAGTAGTCAGACAGATATCGCCTACAAACAAATCTACAGGTTGTTGATCCGGTCGCGCCCCGGTGACGGCGCAGTCTGGTACGAACGAGCGCTCAGCGATCAGCTTGCGATGGGGCGGACGCCAGTCCGGGAGGCGCTGAAGCGGTTGCAAACCGAGGGTTTGCTCGTGCCGGCTTCGGTACGCGGCGGACTCGTTGCGGCGCGTGTGCCCAGCGAAGAAGTGGCGGGCATCTATCAGGTACGTGCTGCCCTGGAGTCGGTCGCGGCAGAGCTGGCGGCTGGACGTGCGCGCCGTGGCGAGCTCTCTTCGGCCCAACTGGGCGAGCTGGCGCACCGCGCAGAAGTCGTGCGGCAGTGCATCGAAAGTGGCGACAGCGATGGGGCCACTGAGGCCAATAGCGCATTCCATCGCTTCATCGCCCAGCTTGCCGCGAATCCGTATTTGGAACGACCGCTTGGGCAGCTCTGGAGCCGAATCACGCTTTCGGCACTGAGCAACCTGGTTGTCGACCCGGAATGGGCCACCGCCGTAAACGCGGATCACGCCGAACTCGTTCGCTATATATCGTCTGGCGATGCCGCGGCTGCTGCGGAAGTTGCGCGGGTGCATATCCGTCGGGCAGCCGACATTTATACCGCGCACAGCAATCGGGAGCGTGGGGGCGATAAGGGCCGTAGTGATGCCGCTGTGGGACAGCCGCGTCGATCCGAGTAACTGCGGCAACGGTTAGCCTGTACATGCGATAGGTTCATTGCCGGATGGGTGGGACGGACCGTGGCCCACCGGAATGCTTACGGGTGCAAAGCCTTGTTCCCGGAGGCGACGCGAAACTCCATGGTGGAACCGAGACGGTTATTTGCACCCGATTATTGAGTAGAGACTGTCTTGGCGTTGAGTACCGCCAATGATGCTGCAAGCGGCATCGCCAGTGGTGCGGCGGAATCGTTGCCCTGCAGCGTGACTGCTTCTCGTGGATTTTGCCGAGGCAGTTGGCGGACCGTCTCGTTCGTGCACCGACGAAGTGTCGAATCTGCCCGGGCGGCGCGATAGGTCACTCGAGGTGCGGCCACAGGCGCGCCACTCGGATGACTCGGCGATGAGCCGTTGAGCAGCGGCAGCGCGCACGGCGATGCGCGCCCTTCCCTGCTGTTCGTTGTCCTTCCGTACATCGGGCACGGCACATTACGTCTACTCCACTGCCACGCAGGCCCTATTGGGTGACACCGGTTGCACTGCATCGTGGTAATGCAATGGTCACACGCCCCGTCTTGCTCTACTTGAAGAAGAGAATGCCAGCCAGAGCAATTCCAAGAAGAGAAATGGAATAGCGCAATGTGTCCCCATTCAATTTCTTCGCCAACTTCCCACCCACAAGGCCACCCAGCGTCGAAGACGGCAACAGAACGAGCGCGTACATCCAATTTACCTGGCTTGAAAAGAGATACAAACTCGCACCAGCGAGAATTATTACCAATGACAATCCATTTTTCAGCCCATTGGTGCGTTGAAAATCGTCGTTCAACGATATGCCCAGTGCTGCGAGCAGTAGGACGCCCACGCCGGCGCTGAAGTAGGACCCGTAGATCGACCCCACAAGGGTGCTTCCAACCGCGAGTTTGTTAACCCGAACGTTGCTGCCGAGGCCGTGCAGTCGGCCCAACGTGGCCCATTTGCATAGCCACGGTTGTCCGAACAGCAGCAGTGAGGAAAAGAGCACCAGATAGGGGACCGCCAACTGGAAGCCGCGGGTGGGCGTGAGAAGAAGAACCACGGCGCCGATGATTCCCCCGATCGCGGCGGCCGCGCAGAGGATGGGTAGCCGCTTCCGCTGGGCCGCCAACTCCGACCGGTAGGCGACGGCACCGCCGACATATCCCGGGATAAGACCCACCAAGGACGTCACGTTGGCCGCTATCGGTGGGGCGCCGCACGCCAGGAGCGCAGGGTACGCGATGAGCGTGCCACCACCGGCAACGGAATTGATCGCACCAGCGAGGAAGCCGGCTGACGACAACACGAACCCGATCAGCCACCAGCTCACATGAACCCCCGGGTCAGATCCATGTACATAGTAGTTGCAATACACATGATACACCAGATATATTTCAGGCAATGCCGACGCGTCGATACCCAGCGTTACGTGTTTGCTCGGTCACTTGGCCACTTGGGCCGCTGCAGCTGCGAGTGGAACGTCTGGAGGTGTTGGTCGGAGCGAGTGACGCAAGGCTGCGGCGTAGGGGTGACCGCCGGACGCAGGTCAACGGCTCGGCGACAGTACGGGGCGATCCACAGCCGATGTGTCGCACGCATCAGGCCCAAAGTTCGTGCGGACCTGATCACTCGGGTATCACGTCGCCCACCGGCCCGGCAGCGGCAGTCTTGGTGTATGCCCAAGACGAGCGACGACTGGATCGCAGGGATTGGCGGCATCGGCTTGGGAGACTACACGTCTCCGAGAATCTGTTGCTCTTGGAAAGGCGCACTCCCCTGCTCGGGATAGCCCTGTTGACCAGCTGCGGCACCTCCATGAGACGTCGGGCACCTACACGGGCCGCCAACTCCGTTCGGAAAGTCGTCGCCAACAACAGCCGCAGCGTCATTTTCGGACGCGGCCGTTGCCGAAGCGCACATCGATCGCCACGGCGGGGCAATGAGCAGAACGCTGTCCACAGTGCCAGCACCCGGAGGGCGACAACACGCGTCCCCAATCTGCCGATGGCACAGCCGATCGCGCCTGTCGTGCGCCGCTCGTCGCGTGCGGCGCTTCCGGCCGTGTATGGGGCTACATATCTGGCGTTCTTGCGTTTTCCGACTGAATCGTGCGCGGAGAAGCTTTATGCGACTGACTACGTTTCCCTATAAAGACGCGACGACTGCAGCAGTGGTGTTCGATGATGACACTGTTGGCTTGGTTCGCACGCTGCGCGAGAGGGTCAACGCTCTCGACATCGGTGACCTCATTCGGCGTCCTCTCGGAGCACAGGAGTTGGAGGAGCTGCGCCGCACGGCGACAACGCAGCCGGGAGTTCATCCTCTGCCGCCGTTGCTGCCGCCGAAAAACATCATCTGCGTGGGTAAGAATTACGCCCAGCACGCAATCGAGGGTGCGCGCGCAGAAGGGCTCAAGGACGCAACGCTCCCGAAGGAGCCCATCTGGTTTACGAAACCCCGCACCTGCTTGATTGGCGATCACCAGCAGATCGTGGCGCCGCCCGGCTATGGAGACACCCTGGACTACGAAGGCGAGCTCGCCGTCGTCATAGGGCAAAGGGCGCGGCGTCTTGCGAAAGACAACGCGCTACAGGCTGTATTTGGCTACACGATCTTCAATGACATCACTGCGCGCGCCGTTCAGCAGGGACGCAAGCAGTGGTTCAAGGGGAAGAGCGCCGATACGTTCGGCCCAATCGGCCCTTGGATTGTCACCGCCGATGAGATCGGCGATCCGCAGTCCCTGCACGTGACCACTCGCGTCAATGGTGAGTTGCGGCAGGACGCAGACACCAAAGACATGATCTTCCCGGTAGTGGACCTTCTGGTCGACCTGACGCAGAGCATCACGCTCGAACCGGGCGACATCATCTCCACGGGCACACCCGCCGGCGTGGCATGGGGTATGGACAAGCCGCGCTACCTGCAGCCCGGCGACCGTGTTGTCGTGGAAGTCAGCGGGATTGGTCAGCTTGAGAACAGTGTGGCACCGGCTATGTAAACAGGTACTGGCACCGGCATTTGGTCAACCAAACTCGGAGGGGATGGGTATGATCCGCAAGATTTTTGATCGGCGCACTACGCGATCCAGTCGAGGGAGGCGCTTGCCGCGCGCGCTGGCCGCCTTGTCCATTGTTGTTGCGACAGCCTCTGCGAGTGCCCAAGCGCAAACCTACGCATCATTCGACGATTGGGTCGCGCAAACGAAGGTCAGCGGTGAATTCAGAAGTGGCCTATTCACCGTCGATTGGCAACACATCAGGCCGTTCCAGCGCACGTTCTCGATCGGTGGATGGGTGGATCTGCAATCCGCGCCGGTCAACGGGTTCAGCCTGAATGTCAGCATGGCGACGGCGCAGGGCCTGGGTCTCAACCCGTCGAACCCTCGCGAGGCGCTACCTGAAGTGCCAAGTGCCAACGTCACGACGCTGATGCAAGCGTACCTCGAGTACGCGAATCACGGCTTGGTACTACGAGCGGGCAACCAGTTGATCGACACGCCGTTCGCAAATGCCTCTGACTTCCGCATGATTCCGGCCACTTTCCAGGGAATAAGCGCCGTCTGGAACGATGTTATCCCGGGTCTGAAATTATCAGGTTACAGGATGTATCGATTCAAGCCTTGGTGGGCAAGTGGCTACGGCCGCTCCGATACCGGCACGAGTCCCTTCAACGCCGGCCAGGTACCGGAAGTCGACAGCAGCGGGTTCCTCGCCTTCGGTGCCGATTACACCGCGTCCGGCTTGAAGTTGACCGCTTGGTACTATGACTTCTACTCGCGGCTGCGGTTGACCTATGGCGAAGCAAATTATCGCATTCCGGTGCAGACGCAGCTGCTCAAGGCCGTAATGCTTGGTGTGCAGGGTGTTCGCGAAACCAATGCCGGCGGACAGGTCTTGCCATATCAGCAGGTGAGCTCGAATTTGTACGGTGCCCAGATTGGCTTCGCTTTGCCGCACAATACGATTTTCGTGAGCTACGTCGACGTGCCCAGGAACGACGGCCACTTCCGGGCTGGGGGTTTTGTGAATCCCTATCTGCAAGGCAACTACAACTCCAGCCCGATCTTTACCGACATCTTCGGAATGACGATCGGCAGTATGTTTGGAGTGCCAGGACGAGGTGTATCCATCAAGGACGTCATCAAGATCGATCACCTGACCCTTATTCCTGCCTATACCAACTATCACCTCATGGAGCAGGGAGTAGGTCCAGCCGGCCAGTTGATCAATGGCCCAGGCAAGATCAATGGCTTCATGCTGCTTGCAATGTACCAACTCACGCCGCATTGGAAGTTGCAGTACAGCGGCGCTTATAAGCAGAGCAAGTCGGCAGTTGGCCGGATCTCACCAAACTTCCTGCAGATCGTATACAAATTCGATAAAGCCGATTGACACATGCCGGTCCGTAGCGGTGCTCGGGCGAGTCGCTCCGCATCGCTGCAATGCGGAACGATGCATCGAAAGTCAATTTGGCCGACCGGGGCCGGGATGCGGTAACGGAGAATTCGATGGAGAATTTAACTATCGGCGTATTCGGTGCGACGGCACCGATGCTCGTTGGGCGGGCGCTGCGCTTCTTCGAGCAAGAGGGCGTTTCAGTGACCTGGGATCGTGTCAGGTCGTCCACGCAGCAGTTTCTTGACCTCGCCTCCGGAAGATACGACCTGCTCGAGACGGCGTTCGACAACGTCATCTTCTATGCGCTTTCGGCGGCCAACGTCACGCAAAGAAAGCTGCCGGTCAAGGCGTTTGCGTCGCTTGACGGCGGCATGGACCTCGGTGTCAGCACTCGCAGGGGCATCTCAGGTTTTGAGGACTTGCGCGGCGGTTCCGTATCGGTCGATGCGCCGCATACCGGTTACGCATTCGTGCTTTACGAACTGCTTGAGCAGAACGGACTCGTACGTACGCGCGACTACAACGTTGTGGAGCACGGGGCGATTGCGAAGCGCTACGATCAGCTGTTGCAAGGACACGCGGATGCCACGCTGCTGAATTACGGCTACGAGACGCTGGCCGCGCGGCAGGGATGCGGGCGGCTGGCACGATCCCGGGATCACTTGTTTCCGTATCTGGGTTCGGTGCTCGCTGCGCTCGACCACGTGATCGACGGGCACGCCGCGGCACTGCAACGCTTCCTGACTGCGTATCGACGCGCCTTGGACTACGTGGCGAATCCGGCGCACGCTGCCGACGTGATCGCCCGGATCAGTCAGGGGCGCGGTATCAGCGAGGCCGACGCCGAAGTGGTGCTGCGGAGCGAGCTGAGCGACGTCGGCCTGTCGCGGGACGTCGACCACATCGATCCCGCGGCCGCAAGCACGGTCATCCGGCTGCGGGTGAAGAACGGCGGCCTGGACCTGCCGGCGGGCGAGACTCGGACGGCCGGTCTGGTGGACCAGCTGACGACGCGGCTGGGCTGAAGGAGCTGGCGTGATGCGTGACCCAGACTTGCGGACTTTCCCGACACGCGCGCTGGCGGCGTCGTCGCGATCACGCCGGCGGCCGCGGCCTGCGCCGGCGTGCGTGCGGCGGCTTCCACGGCCATGCGTGAAGCCACAAGTTTGCCGAGAGGAGGCGAAGTGAACGTTCCGGTGGATCACGCTCCAACCGAGAACCGCCCGAATGCGGCGGACGCCGGGCAGTATGCAATCGGGGGGCAACTCACCGTGAATCGCCTGGGTTTCGGGGCGCGACGGATCACGGGCGAGGGCGCGTGGGGCCCTCCGGATGATGCCGACGAGTGCCGGGCGGTGCTGCGGGCGCTGCCCGGGCTCGGCATCGACATCGTGGACACAGCGGACTCGTATGGCCCCGAGATTTCCGAGGACCTGATCGCGGAGGCGTTGTTCCCCTACGAAAACGTCCTCGTCACCACCAAGAACGGGCAGGTGCGGCCGGATCCGGAGTCGTGGGTGCCGGTAGGCAGGCCCGAATTCATCATGCAGCAGATCCGCATGAGCATGCGGCGGCTGCGGGTGGACCACTTCGATCTGTGGTTCCTGCACCGGATCGACCGGTCGCTGCCGCGGGACGATCAATTCGCGTTCGTCGAGTCGCTGCAGCGCGACGGGCTGGTGCGTTACATCGGTCTGAGCGAGGTAGACGTCGACGATATCGAGGCCGCGTCCGCGCACTTCCAGGTCGGTGTGGTGCAGAACCAGTACCACCTGAACCTGCGCAAGTATGACCGCGTCATCGACTACTGCGCCGAGCACGACATTGCGTTCATGCCATGGACTCCGCTGGGTGGGGGAGCGCTTGCCGGCTCGACTTCGCCGCTGGCGGGTCTTGCGCGGGAGTTGCGCGCGACCCCGGCCCAGTTGGCCATCGCGTGGTTGTTGCACCGCAGTCCGACGATGATCGTGGCGCCCGGCACATCCAAGAGGAGCCATCTCGAGGAGTTTGTGCGCGCCGCATCGTTGCGCCTGGATGCTTACGCGTTCAAAGAAATCGAAAAGTTCGCGACAAGCGGTTGAGTTGATCGGCGACTGAGGTCAGGGGAGCATGGGCTGATGCGGTGTTCCGGAGGAACGAATGCAGTCTCCTGTCCACGGCGGTAATGACGTTCGGTGTCCCGGTCGCGAGTCTTGGTATAGCCGTCGACCGACGCAACTGAGAAATCCGAGGAGTAGACATGGTGGCAGAACAAGCCGATGGCTCTGAGCAGGTGCAATACGGGCTTTTCATCGACAATGACTTCGCGCCCGCTTCCAGCGGAGAGACCTTCGACAGCCTGGATCCGTCCACGGGACTGGCGCATGCGCGGCTGGCCGCGGCCGGTGCCGCAGACGTCGAGCGCGCCGCCGCCGGGGCCGCCGCGGCGGCGCGCGACTGGTGGGGCCACGATGGTGCGCGGCGGGGGCAGGTGCTGTACGCCTGGGCGGATCTGATCGAGCAGAACGGAGAACACCTTGCCGCGGTGGAGTCGCGCGACAACGGGCGTCCGATTCGCGAAACGCGCTCCCAGGCCGCGATCTATCCGAAGTGGTTCCGATACTTCGCCGGCCTGGCAGACAAGATCCAGGGGGACACGGTGCCCGTCGGTGAGGGTTACCTCAACTACACGACGCGAGAGCCTCTCGGCGTCGTGGCGGCGATCACGCCATGGAACCATCCGCTGCTGATCGCGAGCAAGAAAATCGCGCCGGCGCTGGCGGCGGGTAATGCGCTGCTCTTGAAGCCGAGCGAGTTGGCGCCGTGTAGCCT
>DATCSF010000126.1:0-7810 GCA_036568625.1 Rhodanobacteraceae bacterium
CCCTTGGTGAAGATGCCGCCGCCCAGGCGCGCGAAGATCGAGATCAGCGAGGAACCGAACGCGAGGCCGACCAGTGCATGCAGCGCGGTTTCCTGCGCGAAGCCGAAGCCAAGCGTCAGGACGATGTAGTACGCGGTAACGCCCAGCAGCGCCAGCCCGACCACCAGCATGCCGGTGATCGCGCCGCCGCGGAACGCCACGCCCAACGCTTTTGAAATGCCACCGCGCGCGGCTTCGGCGGTCCGCACGTTGCTGCGCACCGACACGTTCATGCCGATGTAGCCGGCCGCGCCGGAAAGGATCGCGCCGATCGCGAAGCCGATGGCGGCGGGCCAACTGATCGCGAAGCCGATGATCAGGAACAACACGACGCCCGCGATCGCGATGGTGGTGTATTGGCGATTCAGATACGCCTTGGCGCCTTCCTGCACCGCCAGCGCAATCTCGCGCATGCGATCGTTGCCGGCAGGCTGCTTCATGATCCAACCGGTGGAAAGGATTCCGTACAGAATCGCCACGATCGCGCAACCCAGCGCGATCCACATACCGTACTGTTCCAGCATTGGGACAACCCCTTCAGCGCACACCCGCAACGGGCATTCCAACCAGTATAGCTGCGGCACGCGGCCGGGACAGCCTCGCAGCGCATGGGACCGATGCCGTCGCGGCACCTAGAATGCCTTGCTCGCCCTGCAGGCAAGGGCACCCGTGGGAGATTGCATGAACGCCGATCGTTTTTCCGCGCGCCGCGCGGCCTTCCGCAAGCTGCATGAAAGCGGCTGCTTCCTGATTCCGAATCCGTGGGACGCGGGTTCCGCGCACGCGCTGGCTTCGCTCGGCTTCCGGGCGCTGGCGACCACCAGTTCCGGGTTCGCATGGTCGCGTGCGCACGCCGACAACACCGTGGACGTCGATACCGTGCTGGCGCATTGCCGCGAGATCGTCGAGGCCACCGATTTGCCGGTCAACGCCGATTTCGAGGACGGCCACGCGCGCGACATCGACGGTTTGACGAAGAACGTGCGCCGCTGCGTCGAAACCGGCGTGGCGGGTTTGTCGATCGAGGATTCGACCGGCGATGCCGCGCAGCCGCTGTACGGCTTCGATGAGGCGGTCGCCCGGATGCGCGCCGCGCGTGCGGCAATCGATGCGTCGGGCCAGGACGTGATGCTGATCGGTCGCGCCGAATGTTTTCTGGTCGGCCACGCCGACCCCTTGAACGAATCATTGAAGCGCTTGCGTGCCTATGCCGAGGCCGGCGCCGATTGCCTGTACGCGCCCGGTGCGGGCCAGCCCGAACAGATCCGGACCATCGTTGCGGCCGTTGCGCCCAAACCGGTCAACGTGCTGGTCGGACGACCGGCGCCGTACACGCTGGCCGATCTCGCGCGACTCGGCGTGCGCCGCGTCAGCGTCGGCGGCGCGCTGGCCGGCGCGGCATGGGGCGGATTCCTGCGTGCCGCGCGCGATCTGGCCGAAGGCCGCTTCGATGGGTTCGCCGGCAACGCCGCACACGCAGAACTCAACGAGCTGTTCACGCTGTAGGGCGAAACCAGCGCAGTCACCATGACAAGGGTTTCACGCGAGAGGAATTGCCGCGGGTTATAGTGAAAACGGGTTCAAGTCCACGGATGACGGAGCGAAGGAACGCTCATGCTTGCCACGATGACCGCCTGGTGCATCGCCTTCGCCGGCTATCTGTTGTTTGCCGGTAGCGCGAGCGGCACCGAGTTGGTGACCTCGACCGTGCTCGCCTGCGCCACGTCGGCCTGGATGCTGGTGATCCGGCGCTGCGCGCGGCGACGCTTCGCTTTTTCCATTGCACATATTGGCGTTTGGCTGAAAACCCTCGGCACAGCCGTGCCGGCCAGCGCGCGGGTATGGGTGGTGTTTGTGCGCACCGCGGCGTGCGGCGGTTCACCCGGACGCGAGGTGGACGCGGCATTCCTGCGCGGTGACGGGAACGATCCGCGCCAGGGCGCGCGGCGCGCGACCGCGGTGCTCACCGCTTCGCTGGCGCCCGACCGGTTCGTGTTGCGCGCCGAGCCGCACCGCGAGCGCGTGCTGATCCACACGATCCTGCCTCCGCGCGCGTACAGTCCACGGTGGCTGACATGACCGCGTGGATCGCCGCCGGACTGGCCCTGCTGCCGGTCCTTGGGTTGGCGGTGATCGCGACCGGCCGCGGCACGGCGGGCGGCCGGCTGGTTGCGGTGGCGCTGGCAACATCCCTGTCGGTGCTGCTGCTGGTGGTGTTCGACTTCGCGTTCGATCAGCCGTCGTCGCTGGACTTGGCCATGGCGCTGGCGCTGCTTGCGTTGCCCGGCACGCTGGTACTGGCGCTCTTCCAGGAGCGCTGGCTGTGAATGCCGCCGTCGACGCGCTGCTCGCCTTCGCCGTGCTGTCGGCCTGGATCGGCGCGCTTGCGTTCCTGCGCCTGCGCACGTCGTTCGAGCGCCTGCACGTGATCACCTTCGTCAACGTCGTGGCGGGCGGAGCGATCACCGCGGCCGCGGCATTGAGCGGCGGCATGAGCGCGCGCACTTTGCAGTGCATCTTCGTCTGGATCGTGGTGGTCACGGCGGGCGCGCTGCTCTCGCATGCCATCGCGCGTGCGCTGCACATGCGCGAGGGCGCGCGGCGATGAACTGGCTCCTCGGGGCGCTGCTGGGCCTGGCCGCACTGGCCGGCGTGCTGGTGGTGCTGTCCCGCGATCCCAAAAAGCAAGTCTACGCCCTGTGCGCCAATGGCCTGGTGCTCGCCCTGCTGTTCTTTGCCTTGCAGGCGCCGGACGTGGCGCTGTCGGAAATCGCGATCGGCACGATGGTGACGCCGTTGCTGTTCCTGGTGACACTGGCCTCGGCGGCGATGCACAGGAAACAGCCATGAGCGCCCGCGCCCGATCGGCACTGCTGGTGCTGGCGTTCATCGTGCTGGCGCCGGCGGTGGCCAGCGTGATCCGTGCGATGCCGCCGCTCGGGCAGCCGCTTTCGCGCTATGGCCCCACCGTCAATGCGCTGGCGCCCGGGTTGCGCAACGTTTCCAACATGGTCGCCGCGGTCAACTTCGACATCCGCGGCATCGATACGCTGGGCGAGGAGTGCATGTTGCTGTGCGCAGTCACCGGCGCGGTGATGCTGCTGCGCGGGCGGCGCGGCGAGGACATGAGCGAGCGCGCGGGGCGGGTCCCGGGGCGCGCGATCGTGCGGCGCAGCGACGCGACCGTGCTGGTCTGCCGCTTCGCCGCGATCGCGTTGCTGCTGTTCGGCGTCTACATGGTGCTGCACGGCACGGTGACGCCCGGCGGCGGCTTCCAGGGTGGCGTGATCGCCGCGTCCAGCCTGCTGCTGCTGTACCTGGGTGAAGGCTACGCGCCGTGGCGGCGGCTCGTGCGCGGCCCGGTGCTGGTGGTGCTGGAAGCCGGCGGCGCGCTGGCGTTCGTATTGTGCGCGGCGGTGCCGTTGATCGACGGTCACGCGGCCTTGCAGAACCTCTTGCCGCTGGGGCGCTGGAAGGATTTGTATTCGGGCGGTTTGATGGTGCTGGTCAACTATTCGGTCGCGTGCGCGGTGGCGGGCGGCTTCGGCATGCTGCTGCTGGAATTCATGGAAGAAACGCGCGCGCCGGAGAACGATCCGGAACCCGACGAGGAAGACGTATGAGCATGCTTCCCTGGTGCGTGGCCGCGTGGTTGTTCGGCGTGGGTATCTACGGCCTGGTCACCTCGCGTCATTACGTGCACATGATCGGTTGCCTGACGGTGTGCCAGTCGGCGACCTACGTGCTGCTGCTGGGCATCGGCTTCCGCTGGCACGCCGGACCGCCGATTTTTTACGATCATCCGCCGGGCACGGCCGCGGTCGATCCGGTGGTGCAGGCGCTGGTGCTGACCGACATCGTGGTCGGCGCGGCGATGACCGCGCTGCTGCTGGCGATCGCGTTGCAGGTGCACAAGCGGCGCGGGACGCTGGATCCCTCGCAACTGCGACCCTTGCGATGAGCGGTTTGCAGGGCCACTGCGCCCGGCCTGCTTCCATCCAGGATGTCGCGCGCCGGCGGTGGCCATCAAGCAGCCATCCATGGTGCGGTTTGCGATCGGCGCGCATGCCTGACCCTCGCTGGCAGCGCGATCTGCCAATCAAGGCGGAGGGCGAACGCGGCCTGCTTGACCGGCGTCGCGCAACCTGTCTTCGCTCGCGACGCTTTGCAAGCCACTCGTATGCCGTCCGCTGAACTGCTGCCGCTCGCGGTGTTGCTGCCGCTCGGGCTGGCAGCGCTGCTGTTGGCGCTGGCGCACTGGCTGCCGCCGCGTGTGGCCGATGCGGTGTCGCTGTGCGCGGCGTTGGCGCTGGTGGCGCTATGCGGGTGGCTGGCGGTGCAGGCGCTGCACGGGCCCGTCGTGCATTGGTTCGGCGGCTGGACGCCGGCGGTTTCGCATCGTGCCGGCGTGGTGCTGGGCATCGCGTTTTCCGCCGATCCGATGAGCGCCGCGGTCGCCGCGTTCTGCGCGCTGCTGTTTGCTGCCGCGTTTACGTTCGCGTGGGGCTATTTCGACGCGATCCACGCGCATTTCCATGTGCTGATGCTGCTGTTCCTCGCGGCGATGATCGGCTTCTGCCTGACGCGCGACCTGTTCAACCTGTTCGTGTGGTTCGAGTTGATGAGCATCGCGGCGTTCGCGCTGACCGCGTATCCGCTGGGCAGGAGCTCGCTGGAAGGCGCGTTCAATTTCACCATCACCAACGCGCTGGGCAGTTTCATGATGTTGGCCGGGGTGGGGCTGCTGTACGCGCGCACCGGCACGCTGGATTTCGCGACGATGGGCGGCATCGTCGCGCGCATCGGGCCGGATCCGGTGACCGCCGGCGGCTTCTGCCTGATCGCCACCGCCTTGCTGACCAAGGCCGCGATCGTGCCGTTCCACATGTGGCTGGCCGACGCGCACGCGGTGGCGCCCAGTCCGGTCTCGGTAATTTTCTCCGGAATCATGGTCGGACTTGGCCTGTTCGGCCTGTTGAAACTGATCGCGCGGATTTTCGTGTTCGATGCGCAAATCATGGCGCTGGTGCACGCGGGGTTGTTCGCGCTGGGCATCGCCACGGCCCTGATCGGCGGCTTGATGGCCTGGCAACAGCGGCACCTGAAACGGCTGCTGGCGTTTTCCACCATCGCGCATCTGGGGGTGATGCTGGTCGCGGTCGCCGCGGTGACCGCGCAGGGTGCGGCCGGTCTGTTGCTGTATCTGGTCGGCCACGGGCTGGTGAAGGGCTCCTTGTTCATGGTCGCCGGCATCCTGCTGGCGCGGCGCAATTCGGTGGACGAGCTGGAACTTTACGGCGCCGGCAAGGCTTTCTGGCCGGCCGGCGTGGTGATGGGACTGGCCGGATTGCTGCTCGGCGGCCTGCCAGCCGGCGCGCTGCATTCCGGCACCGAAATGCTGCAGGAAAGCGCGCAGGCGTGGCTGCCGATCGCGGCCATCGTGCTGTCCACGTCGTTGACCGGCGCCGCGGTGCTGCGCGCCGCGTGCCGCATCTTTCTTCGACGCAGTGGCGTGCCCACCGTGGAGTTTCGCGCGCCCACCGAACGCGAGCGCGAAAAGGGTGATCGCCCGTTGTGGCTGATGCTGCTGCCGTGTGCCGTGATGCTCGCGATCGCGGTCGTGCCGACAAGCCTGGTGGCGCCATTCGTCAGCCACGCCGCAGCGCAGTTGCTGAATCCCACGATGCATGCCGCTGGCGAATTGCCGTCGGACCGGGTGTTGCCCACCTCGCTGGCCACGCTCGGGCTCACGCTGGCGCTGGTCGTGATGTCATTGTTGCGCGTGCGGCCGGTCAGCCGGATCGGCCGCCGCGCCGCACGCGCCGAGGCGCTGCCGTTCAACGCGTTGCGCCATCTGCACAGCGGATTGGTGGCCGACTACGTGAGCTGGATGGCGATTGGCCTGGCCCTGCTGGCCAGTTTGCTGTGGAAGACCTGATGTTCACGCGCTGACGTTAGGGCGCTTGCAGCCTATGCATCGAATGGCGGCAGTTTTTTCCTGACGGCGACGTTCTTCAGCGCGACATATTCCGGCAATCCGTTCTTGCCATAAGGAGGCGGCGCTTCGCCGCGGATCAGCGGCGAGAGGTATTTGCGCGCGGCGGCAGTGATGCCGTAGCCGTCTTTTGTAATGAACGAGCGCGGCAATTTCTTTTCGCGATTGGCGACCTTGTCGAGCTTGGCCGCCTCGATTTTCCAGCGGTACGGCGAATCGGACGTGCGTATGATCACCGGCATCACCGCATTTTTGCCCGCGAGCGCCAATTCCACCGCGGCCTTGCCTACGCCAAGCGCCTGATCCAGGTCGGCCTTCGACGCGATATGCCGGGCCGACCGCTGCAGGTAATCCGGCAACGCCCAGTGCGTTTTCAATTTCAGCTTGTCACGCACCATGCCGGCCAGCGCGGGCGCGACGCCGCCGAGTTGGGTATGGCCAAAGGCATCGGTGCCGGCGTGCGCATCGGCGACGAACTTGCCGTCGGCATACTTGATGCCTTCGCTGGCCGCGACCACGCAGCAGCCCACGCGATCCACGGTTTCGCGCACGCGCGCGAGGAATTTCTCCGGTTCGAATTCGAGTTCGGGAAACAGGATGATGTGCGGCGCGTCGTCGCGATGTTCCCCGGCGAGCCCCGCCGAGGCCGCGATCCAGCCCGCGTGGCGGCCCATCACTTCCATCACGAACACGCGGGTCGAGGTGTCCATCATCGACATCACATCCAGCGCGCACTCGCGCACGCTGACCGCAGTGTACTTGGCGACCGAACCGAAGCCCGGGCAACAATCGGTGACCGCGAGGTCGTTGTCCACGGTCTTGGGTACGCCGATGCAGCGTATGTCGTAGCCCGTCGCCTTGCCGAGCTTCGACAGCTTCAACGCGGTGTCGGCCGAATCGTTGCCGCCGTTGTAGAGGAACCAGCGGATGCCATGCGCACGGAACACGTCGATCAGGCGCTCGTAGCGCGCGCGGTCGTCTTCCAGCGATTTCAGTTTCACCCGGCACGAACCGAAGGCGCCGCCGGGCGTGTGCCTGAGTGCGCGAACCGCGGCCGGCGATTCCCTGGTGGTGTCGATCAGGTCTTCGCGCAGCGCGCCGAGGATGCCGTTGCGCGCGGTGTATGCGGTGATCTTGCGTTTGCGGCAGGCTTCGATCACCGCCGCGGCGGTGGCGTTGATCACGGCGGTGACGCCGCCGGACTGCGCGTACAATAGCTTGCCTTGCGTCTGCGGGGTCGCGTTCATGCGGTGTGTCGTTCCGGGCGTGACGTTGACGGGGTGGTTGCGCAGCCGTTAGCGTAACCGGCCACTCGGCAATTTGTAATGAAGGCGCCGCACATTGCGGGCCGACGAAGGAAAGGCATGCGCATCGTATTGCTCGGCGCGCCCGGTTCGGGCAAGGGCACCCAGGCCAAGCGGCTGAAGGTGGAACTCAAGGTGGCGCACATCTCCACCGGCGACCTGTTGCGCGCGGCGGTCAAGGCGGGCACGCCGCTGGGCCGGAAGGCCAAGGCCGTGATGGAAGCAGGCCAACTGGTCTCCGACGACATTGTGCTGGGATTGCTGGAAGAGCGTCTTGCGCAGCCGGATACCCAATCCGGCTTCATCCTGGATGGCTATCCGCGCAACACGGCGCAGGCGAACGCGCTGGACGAATTGCTGGCGCGCATCGGCCAGCCACTGGATGCCGTGGTGAAGTTGAACGTGCCCGATGCCGACATCGTCAAGCGCTGCGAAATCCGCTTCGAGCAGGAACACCGCGCCGACGACAACC
>DATCSF010000127.1:0-10112 GCA_036568625.1 Rhodanobacteraceae bacterium
GTGTACAGGCCGCGCGCCAACAGCTTGATCGCGACGTACTGGCGCACGCCCTCCACATCCCGGAACGCACGAAACACCGTGGACGAACCGCCCTCGCCCAGCACTTCCAGCAACTCGAACGGACCGATGCGACTGCCCGCCGGCAACGGTTCGGTGGTTTCGGCCTCCCCGATCGCCTCCGCGGCGCTGGCGGCATCGCCTGCCGCCAGCCATTCGCCCTGGGCCGCGTCGGCCGCCAGTATGCGTTCCAGTTCGGCGCGCACGGCTGCGTCGCAGCAGCATTCGGCCAGCATGCGAGCACGCGCATCGGCTGGCAGCGAGAGCGCCTGCTCGAACAGGTCACGCAGTGTGGGCGTGGACTCCACCGCGGCAACTCTCCGGAATCATCGAGCCCTTTTCCGGAATCAGGGCATTTTTCACTCGTCATTCCGGACACCGCGAAGCGGTGATCCGGAACGTCAAACCCTTTTCCGAAATCGGGGCATTTCTTTGCTCGTCATTCCGGACACCGCGAAGCGGTGATCTGGAACGTCGAGGCCTTTTTCCGAAATCGGGGCATTTCTTTGCTCGTCATTCCGGACACCGCGAAGCGGTGATCCGGAACGTCGAGCCCTTTTCCGAAATCGGGGCATTTCTTTGCTCGTCATTCCGGACACCGCGAAGCGGTGATCCGGAACCCAGCGTCTTTGCGCCTCGATCAGAGTCACTGGGTTACTCGCCGCATCCTGCAGCTCGCCCTCCGGGCCATCGACTTCGTCGGTGTTCGCTCCGGCATCCTGCCTCCGCAGTCCCGCTTTCGCGGGGATGACGGGAGAACTGGAATACCGCCTATAAACCCCATCCGTGTCGCAAATGCGACGCCAAAGTCATCATTCCAGACGCGCCTTGATGAAGGCGCGCGCGAAACGCCAGTCACGGTCGATCGTGCGGCGCGCCAGCCCCAGGGTCCCGGCAATCTGTTCCAGGCTCAGCCCCGCGAAGTAGCGCAGTTCCACGACCCGCGCCGCGCGTGCGTCGGCCTGTTCCAGCGCATCCAGCGCCACGTCCAGCGCCAGCGCCTGCTCGGCCGTTTCGATGGCCAGTTGTGCATTGCGGTCGTCCAGCGTGACCCGGTTCCATCGGCCGCCGGCGCGCAATCGCAAGCGGTCGCGTGCACGATTGATCAGCAGGTGGCGCATCGCGCGGGCCGCGTAGGCGAAGAACTGCGCCGGTTCCTGGAATTGCAGCACCGGGCGGTCGCCCATGCGCAGGTACAACTCGTGCACCAGCTCGGTGGTATCCAGGGTGCCGTTGCGGCGCTGGCCCGCCAGCCGCCGCGAGGCCATCGCCTTGAGGCGTTCGTAGACCTCGACGAACAAGGCGTCCGTCGAGCACCCGGCCGGCATCTCGCTGCAGTCGACCATGTGGCGCCTCCCGGCCCATGCGACTCCCGTCATCCGCGGACATCAGCGTCACGCAGAATGACGGGAAACGCAAGCCCGGGTCACCCCGGCGCATCGGTTTGAACCCCGTTTCTCATGAGCGCAAGCCCCCTGAACAAGATGGGCTGAAGTCGAAAGACGAAGCCGTTTCGGCTCCGTTCGCCGCGCCCACGTAGCCCACCTTGAGCTTGGCGAAGGGCTCAACGCGGACGGGTTGCTTTCAAACCCGACGCGGACCTCGTTGCCGGGCGCCGTTATGGCGCCTTGCCGGTGTGCATGCGCTCGACGATCGCCAGCGATTGCTTCACGTGCTGGTCGGGCGCCAGGTGATCCGCCTTCGAAGACAGTGTTGCGACGACCTTGCCTTCGCGGTCGATCACGAACGTGGTGCGCGGAAAGAAGCCGTGCGTCACCGGTTTGCCCTCGACGTCGGTTACGCCCTTCTGTGGAGGCATCATCTGCAGGTCGTACTGCGTCGCGATCTTGCCGTCCGGATCGGAAGCCACCGCGAACTTTCCGGCGCAGTATTTCGGATCGGACGAGAACTGGTTGAGGCGCCCGATCGAATCGGCCGACACGCCGATGATGGTAGCGCCGGCCCTGGTGAACTTGTCCTTCTCGGTTGCGAAAGTGTGCGCTTCGAGATCGCAGCCGCCGGTGTAAGCCGCCGGGTAGAAATAGACCACCACCGGGCCCTTGGCCAACGCCTGCTTCAACGAGAACGTGAAGTCCTTGCCGGCCTGGCTGGCCGTCGCCGTGAAGTCGGGCGCCGCCGCACCCGGTTGCAGCGCCGCAAAACTCGGCACCGCGAGCAATGCCGCCATCACGCCCGTCGCCAGAGTACCCACGATTCGCCTGTTCATTGCACACCCTCCGAATGAATGACCGCCGGCACGCCAATCGCGCCCGCCCAAGATGACCGCACCGCATGCAACATCCTTACGCCCGCCCGTGCAACGCCGGGCTCGCATGCCACCGCCCGAACATTGACAGGAAAGCCGTTCAGCCGCTATCTTACGCGGCTCGCTGGCGCACTGCGCCGCGGCCGGACGCCTGCCCAGGTGGCGGAATTGGTAGACGCACCAGCTTCAGGTGCTGGCGGGGCGACCCGTGAAGGTTCGAGTCCTTTCCTGGGCACCAGTCGATCCGACGGAAAACCCGCGCACGTCGCGGGTTTTTTGTTGGCCGCTCGCCCAGATCATCGCAATCACGCCGGCGGCGACGGCCTTGACGGCGCAGTAACAGGGATCGGACGAAACTTTACGGGCCACAAGTTGAAGCGTCGGTGACGTAGAAGGTGCAACATGCGTTCGCAACGTTCCCTGTGTGTTCTCGCGGGTTTGTTGCTGGCAACCACCGCTGCATGGGCGGATGAACCCTCCGGCAAGCCTTTCGATCTCAGCACGCCCCAGAGCTTCAGTGAACAGGCCGCGCAAGTGCGCGTCGGCCTGAACACCGGCGGCAGGTACGGGTTTCTTTCCACGGATGAACGCGCACGCGTCGAACAGGAAATCGCCACGATGGACGCCCTGTTCAAGCGCTACGGAAATATCCAGGCGATGGATGGCGCGCGGCGGGTCGAGCTGTACAACGCGCAGGAATCGGCCAACATGATTCTGACGCGCGGTCGCGAGGGCACGATCCGCTGTGAATGGGCGCAGCAAACCGGGTCCCACGTCCTGCGTACGCTTTGCTGGTACACGCGGGCCTGAGCAAGGACAGCGCCAGCCCCGGGACAAGGCGCCCGTGTTCCAACCTGCAAGCGACCCCGCCTGCCCGTCGCCGACGGAGGGACGCCGCGCCATGGGCCGCGACCCGGTCGCGGTCGACGGGGACCTTGCGCGGCTGTGCAACCGATGCGGATCGCTCCGAGGCTGATCAATGCCGCAAGGTGCTTACCACCGAGCCACCCAGGGTCCAGGAAGGTGGATCGCTCGCGGGGAAGGTGTCGGTGAGTTCCTTGTCGAGCAGGCGCTCGCATTCGTCTTTCAATGCGTCGCGACGTGACATCCGGTCGGATCGACGCGATTCCGGCGTCGTACCCTGGCTGGGGGAACGGTTTTGGGCTTCTGACATTTCGGTACGCTCCGCGACCGGACAACGCACCTCGTCGCCGGCGTCCTGATGCGGAGTTTCAGGATACGCCGCTTTCCGCGGCACAAGCCCGGACAGAAGCCCGCGGCGTCATGACCGGTTCATGGCCGCGCATGCGCAGGGCGCGTGTGGTTGCATGGGCGCATGCCGGCACGCTCAAACCTGCAAGCGATCGCCCTCGCGCGCCACCAGTTTGTACAGCGCGGGCATGATGAAGATGCCGATCGCGAGGCGCGAGATCATCCCGGCCACGACCACCAGCGCGAAGGGGCGTTGCGAGTCGGTGCCGACGCCGGTGGCAATTGCGGCGGGCAGCAACCCCAGCGCCGCCACCAGCGCGGTCATTACGATGGGGCGCAACCGCAGCACCGCGGCTTCATGTGCGGCCTGCAGCATGTCCATGCCGCCGAGGCGCAATTCGTTCGCGCAGGAAATGTAAACGACACCGGTCAGCACCGACACACCAAACAGCACGATGAAGCCGATGCCGGACGAGACCGAGAACGGCGTGCCGGTGATCCACATCGCGAACACCGCCCCGACCGGCGCCGACAGCAGCACCCCGACCACCGTGATCAGCGGAAACTTGAAGTTGCCGTACAGCACGAACAGCAGCCCGAAGATCACCAATACCGTCAGCGGCAAGATCACCCGCATCTGTGCGCGCGACGCGGTATATTCCTTGTATTCGCCGCCCCATTCCAGCCGGTAGCCCTGGGGCAGTTTCACGTTCCTGGCGACCTGCGCGATTGCCTCGTTCACCGCGCCCGCCAGATCACGCCCCGTCACCGAGAACTGCACGCCGATGTAGCGCGAACCGTTCTCGCGATAGATGAACGAGGCGCCGTTCGCCACCTGGATGTCGGCCAGTTCCTTCAGCGGAATCTGCTGCCCGCCCGCCGTCGCCACCGGAATGTCGCCGATCTCCGCGGGGTTGTCGCGGAAACGTTGCTGCAGGCGCACCATGAGGTCGAACTGCTTGTCGCCCTGCACCACCTGGCTGGCGACGTCGCCGCCGATCGCGGCGTTGATGAGGTCGTTGACGTCGTCGATATTGAGGCCGTAGCGCGCGATCTTCGCGCGGTCGATGCGGATCGCAAGATTCGGCTGGCCGAGTTCGTGCACCAGCGTGATGTCGGTGATGCCGCGCACCTTTTCCATCACCGCCTTGATCGCCTTGCCTTCCTTCTGCAGCTCCTGCAGGCTCGGCCCGTAGATCTTCACCGCGAGCGCGCTCTTAAGGCCGGTCTCGGCCTCGTCCACCGCGTCCTCGGCGGGCTGGGTGAAGTTGAACTGGATGCCCGGGAATTTCTCGAGCTTCTTGTCGATGGCGGCGATCAGGTCCTGCTTGTCGCGGTACTTGCCGTGCCACTCGGAATACGGCTTCAGGCCGACGAAAAATTCGTCGTTGAAGAATCCGGTGGAATCAGTGCCGTCGTCGGGGCGGCCCAGTTCCGAAGTCACGGTGGTGACGACCGGGAACGACATCAGCACCTCACGGATTTCGGGCGAGATCTCCGACGCCTTTTCGAGGGAAATGGTGTACGGCATGGTCGCGCGCACCCACAGCGCGCCTTCATCGAGGCTGGGCATGAACTCGGCGCCGATGCCTTGCGTCATCAGGACAGTGAGGCCCAGCAGCACCGCCGATGCCGCGGTCACCCGCCACGGCACGCGTTGCGCGCGTTCCAGCCAGCGCACGTACCAGCCCTTGAACTTCTCGTAAATCCGGTTGCGCCGCGCGCGCACACCGTTGCGCATGAATATCGCGCACAGCACCGGCAGCAGGGTCAGCGTGACGATGAGCGAACCGATCAGCGCGAAGATCATGGTGTCGGCCATCGGTTTGAACAGCGTGCCGGAGGGGCCGGTGAGGAAATAGATCGGCAGGAAACTTGCAACGATCACCGCGACCGCGTACACCAGCGGACGGTCGATTTCGGCGGCCGCGGTGAGTATCGCTTCCTTGATCTCGTACTCGGTGCCGGTGCGCGCCGCGAGCTCGCGGAAAATATTCTCGACCATGAAGATCGCGCCATCGACGAGAATGCCGAAATCCACCGCGCCTATCGAAAGCAGGTTGGCCGAGGCGTTTTTCAGATCCAGGCACAGGAACGCGAACAGCAGCGCCAGCGGCACCGTAACCGCGACGATCAGGCCCGCGCGCAGGTCGTACAGGAAAAACACCAGCACCCCGATCACCAGCACCAGCCCGAGGGTGAGGTTGTGCATCACCACGGCCTTGGTCTGGTCGATCAGCGTGGTCAGGTCGTAGAACGGATGAATCCTGACGTCCTTCGGCAGGATCGTCTCGTTGAGTTCCCGGGTCTTGGTTTCGACCCGCTTCAGCACGTCCTCGGTCTTGCTGCCGGTCAGCGCCAGGATCACGCCTTCCACCGCGTCGTCCTGATGCATGTAACCGAATTCGCCGAGGCGCGGGGCGATGCCGATCTTCACCTCGGCGACGTCCTTCACCAGCACCGGGGTGCCGTCGTGCACCGCCAGCACGATGTTGCCGATGTCCTCGGGCGTCTCGATGCGCCCCAGGCCGCGCACGTAGAAGAACTGCCCGCCCTGCTGGTAAAAGCCGCCGCCGCTGTTGCTGTTGTTGGCCGCGAGCGCGGCTTCGGCCTGCGACACGCTCAAGCCCAGCGCCGCGATCTTCACTGGATCCAGCAGCACCTGGTATTGCATGGTGCCGCCGCCGAAACCCGAATCGTCGGCGACGCCGGGCACCGAGCGGTACTGCGGCGCGATCACCCAGTCCTGCAGCGTTTTCAGCTCCATCGGCGAGCGATCGGTACTCTGCAGCACGTAGCGGTAAACCAGCCCCGACGGCGGCGACATCGGCCCGACGTCGGGCGTGATGCCATCCGGCAGATCGATGCCCGGCAGCCGGTTGTAGACGCGCTGGCGCGCGAAATAGCGATCAGTGTCGTCGGAAAAGGTGAGCGTGACGTCGGACAGTCCGTACAACGAGATCGAACGCTTGGTGACGAGACCCGGGATGGCGTTCATGCCGAGTTCCATCGGCACCGTGATCTGCTGCTCGACTTCTTCGGCCGAATGGCCCGGCCACTGGGCGACGATGTCCACCATCGGCGGCGACAGGTTGGGGTACGCGTCCATCGGCAAGACCTTGTAGGCCCATACCCCGGCCGCTGCCATGCCCAGCGACAGCAGCACGATCAACAATCGCTGTTGCAGCGCGAAGGCGACCATGCGGTTGATGACCGAGGCCTTGCGCGACTCCGACATTTCTGACGAAAGCTGCGCGCTCATTGCGACTGGATGAATTGCAGGAAAATGCTGCCGTCCGCCACCACCTTGTCACCGGCGTGGAGCCCCTCGGGAACCACGTAACGGTCGCCGACGCGGACGCCGAGCGAAATCGAACGCCGCGCATAGCTGCCGTCGGACTCGACCACGTAAACGAACGGCAGATCCTCGTCGTCGCGCAGCACCGCGGAAACCGGCAGCAGCAGGCCGGTATGTTCGTCGTGGGACCGGATGCGCACGCTCACGTACATCTGCTTCTTCAGCACGCCACCCGGGTTGTCGACCGCAACGCGCGCGTTCACCGAACGCGTGTCGGGATCCACCACCGCGCCGACATTGGTGACGGTGCCTTCGATCGGCTTGCTGCCGTCGCCGCTGTCGACCACGGCGGCATCGCCGGTCGCCACGCGCGCGACATCATCGCCGAAGACCTGCGCCATCACCCACATCTTGCCCGTGTCGGCGATGGTGAAACACGGCGTGGTGCCGGCGGCAAGGGTCTGCCCCGGTGCGATGGATTTCGTCACCACGGTGCCCGCGATCGGCGCGCGGATCGCACCCTGGCCGCCCGCGATCGGTTTGCCGGTGCGAATCTCCGCGATCGTTTTCGAATCCATGTGCAACGCGACCAGTGTCTGCAAGGCCGCGTCGCGATCGGCGTCGGCACCGGCGGCATCGGCCTGCGCCTGGGCGTTCTCGCGCTGCGAAATGGCTTGGCGTGCATAGAGGTCACGGTCGTTGGCAGCGACAGCGTCGGCCGCGCTCGCCGCCAGCACCGCCTTGCGGTAGGCGCCCGCCGCCGCGGTGAAATCGGGGGAAGCGACTTCGGCCAGCGCCTGCCCCTTCGCGACGTGGGCACCTTGCGTGACCAGCACCCGGGTGACCGCGCCCGAGAATGGTGCCAGCACATCGGTCGCGTGATCGCGGTCGAAGTCGACGACGCCCGTGGTGGTGATCGTGGTGCGGTACCGCGTGGATTCGATGGTGCGGACGTGGATGCCGGATTGCTGCGCCTTGGTCAGGGTGACGTTGTGGGGCGTGGTGGATGACTGTTGCGACGGCGGCTTGCCGGAGCAGCCGGCGAGCATGAGCAACGCCACCAGTGCAGTCGTCGCAACAACCGCGCCTCCGGGCACATTGCGCCCCTCACCATCGTCGTCATTCCGGACGCCGCGCCGCGGCGATCCGGAACCCAGTGGCTTCGTCTGGTGCAAGGCGCTGCGTTGACTCGCGCCCTGCCCGGCGCCCGCCCTTCGGGCCGCCTTCGGCGTTCGCGTTTGCAGCCCTGCAAACGCAGTCGGGTTCCGGCCTACGGCCGGCCCCGGAATGACGCCATGCAGGACACGACCGCTCGCCAGCAAAATCCTGCCACCGATATTTCGATTCATCGTGATCACTGTTTTGCGAGATTCTTGTGATGCCACCAGCCGCCGCCCAGCGCCTGGTACAACGCTGCGGTGTCGGCGTAACGATTGGCTTTGGCCTGCACCAGCGCGAGCCGCGCCTGCTGGTACGCCTGCTGAGCGGCCAGCAATTCGAAGGTGCCGATGTAGCCGTGCTCGAGTTGCAGTTGCGAAAGATCCAGCGTGGTCTTCGCGGCCCGTTCCGCCCTCGCGGCGGCCTGCAGGCCATTGGCGTCCTGATCAAGCGCGACCAACGTGTCGGCAACGTTCTGGAAAGCCGCCAGCACGGTGCCGCGATATTGTTCTGCAGCTTCGACGTAAGCTGCCTTGGCCGCACGTTCCTGATGCATGAGTTCGCCACCTTCGAAAATCGGCGCGGTCAGCGAAGCGGCGATGCCCCAGAAGCCGGTACCCGAGGCGAACACCTTCGAGATCGCAAGCGCGGTGCTGCCGGCGTTCGCGGTCAACTGGAGGCTCGGCAGGCGCTGCGCGGCCGCGATGCCGATCGTGGCACTGGCCGCGTGCAGGTTGGCGCGTGCCTGGCGCACGTCGGGACGTTGCGCGACCAGCCTGGACGGCAGGCTGACCGGCAGGGTTTCCGGCAATCGCAGGTCGGCCAACGTGAACGTCTCCGCCGGCGCCTGATCCGGGAACGCGCCGACCAGCACCGCCAGCGCATGCCGCGTCGCGGACAGTTGTTTCACCAGTTCCGGCAGGCCCGCCTCGGTCTGCGCGAGTTGCGCCTGCTGGGCGGCCACGTCAAGTTTGCTGGCATCGCCCTTCTGCAATCGCAATTGCAGGATCGCGAGACTGCGCCGTTCCAAATCGACCAGCTTGCGCGTCGCCTCCACCTGCTCGCGCAATGAAGCGTCCTGCACCGCCGTCACCACCACGTTCGAGGCCAGCGTGGTCCACGCCGCGATCATCTGGAAGCGCGCGGCCTGCTCCTGCGCCTGCAGCGATTCGCGGGTGCGGCGGTTCATGCCGAACAAATCCGGCGCATAACCGATCGACAGCTGCGGCGTGAACAGGCTGTAGAGGTAAGCATTGTTGCTGGGCACCGCCGCCAGCGCGGCGGAAGGATCGTGCTGACGGCTGGCACTGAAGCCCGCCGACACGGCCGGAAAGAACGAACCGCGCTGCGCCAGCACGTCTTCGTGCGCGACCCGCAGCGCCGCCTGCGCGGCTTTCAGGTCGTGGTTGTTCTTGAGCGCCTGCTCGATCAACGCATCCAGCGGTTGCGAATGGAATAACCTCCACCAATCGCCGGGGATGTCGGCGCCCGGCTCGAAATCCTGCGCGGCCCCGCTCGCCACGCCCGGCGTGGCCGCGGTCGTCGTCAGCGGCTGCGCGGTGTAGCCGGAAATCTTCGGCGGCGCCGGCGGCTTGAAGTTCGGTCCGGCCGCGCAACCCGCCAGCGCGCACGCCAACGTCGCGGCCGCCGCGAGCCGCCTCACGGCCACCCAAAAGTGCGATTCAACCTGCATGGACCAACGCTGCTCTTGCTCGCCGCCGCCGGAGCGGATGTGAAATCCCAGTCGAAGGCGTTCCTTGCCTGAGACCGCCCTTCCCGGGACAGCCAAGGTGCAATGTTATATCATTACGGCAGCAGGGCGCGAATCCACCACCATTCGTCATGGGGCGATCCATCAATCCTCCTGCTTCGAACCCGGAATCCTGAACTCGTGGGGCGGGGCGTTGCCCGCGAGGTATCGCACGAAATAATCCCAGCGCCGCCGCGTCACGTACGGCTTGTCATCGCCGTAGCCGTGGTGCTGGTTCGGCAGGATCAGAAGATCGAAATCGCGGTTGGCCTTGATCAGCGCGTCCACCACGAGATAGGTGTTGCTGATCGGCACGTTGTCGTCGATCTCGCCGTGCACCAGCATCAGGCGACCTTTCAGGTTCTTCGCAA
>DATCSF010000128.1:0-15616 GCA_036568625.1 Rhodanobacteraceae bacterium
ACCCACACCATTGCGTTCCCGCTGCCGCTGGATTTGCTGGAACCGCTGCTGGGCAAAATGCGCAAGGGATCGGACGACAAGCCGCCGGCCGCGTGAGGCGCGTGGCTGAACTTGCGGACGGCTTTCGGCGCAGGCTGGCCCAGTACGCGGTGTCGCCCCACCCCGCGTGCCGTACTCAAACCCGCGCCGATTTCACCAGCAGGTGCTTGGCCAGCGCACCGTGCACGTGCCCGATCGCGCGGACCAGGTGCAGCATCCCGAACAGCAGGAAGAACCCCACGATGAACATCGCTGCCGCGTCGCCCCAGCCCGGGATGTGCGGACCGAAGCCCCAATCCACGGTCACGTAACCGCTGGCGAAATCGCGGCCCAGCCCGAAGAAGTCGAACGCCATCGCGATCGGTGTGAGCATCAGCGCCAGCGACACGCACGACAACACCACCACGACCACGAAGTACGCGATGCCGAGCGGCAGCATCAGCAACATGTACAGCAGCATCGCCCAGGTGCGCGGGTCGGACAACATCGCGCCGATCCGCTTCAACCACGGCCGGTCGCGTTCGACGTACGGTGGCCGGCGTGGCATCCGCACGCCCAGCATGCCTTCCACGATCCGGCTTTCCAGCAGCGACAAGCCGCGCACCGACGCCATGAACAACAGAAAAAACGGAATGCCGATCAGCGTGAAGGCGAAACCCACGGACAGCGACAGCCCGGTCACCGCCCAGGTGAAATAGAAGATGCCGGTCGCCAGCGCCAGCAGCATGTAGAACATCGCGCCGTAGGTGTGCGGATCGGCCAGCACGCCGAAGAAGCGGCCGAACGCGGACCGGCGTGGACGCGGCGGCGGCGTGCGCAATGCACGCGCCACCGTCTGTTCGGTGGTGCGGTAGATTTCCGCGACTTCTTCCGGCGCGCCGTAGCTGGTCGCGATCTTCGCCAGCAATTCCGCCTCGCTCATGCCGGGGTTTTCGGCCAGTTCCGAGCGCAGGTGTTCTTCGGCGTCGTACAGCGCGTCCTGGATCATCGCCGGATCGGCGCCGGCCAGTGCCGTGCGCAATTGCGCCAGGTATTCCTTGATGGTTTGCGGCGTGGTCATGGCTTCAGGCCTTCAATATCGAATCGACGAAACTGCGGGTGGAAGTCCAGGCGCCCGTCCACTCGCGCAGGACTTTCCGGCCCAAGGGGGTGATGCGGTAATAGCGCCGTGGCGGCCCGGCTTCGGACGGTTCGACGAACGTGTCCAGCAATTCCGCCGCGCTCAGGTTGCGCAACACCGGATACAGCGCACTTTGCTTGCCGGCCAGCACGCCGCCGGCTTCGCGTTCGAGCTGCTTGGCGATCTGGTAGCCGTACAGCGGTTCGTGCGCGACGGCCAGTACCGCCAGCAGCACCAGCGACACCGTGCCGGTGGCCAGCTCCTTCTCGAACTTCTTCAGATGGGCATCCGTTTCGGACATCTCGGGCTGTTTGCATCGCGCATATACGCGAGTACACTATAGCGTAGGTGATAATAGTGGCATGCGTCGAAAGTCATGGGTATGCCGGCATGGGCCGTGGGTCATGCTTCCCGCCGTGCGGGAAAGGCGCATACTGGCGGTGCGGTTTGCAGCGGGCCGTCGTCGGACGGCAAGGAGACCGAAATGCTGGAACTCGGAATACTGGTGCTGGTGGTGGTTGGCGCGTGCTGGCTGTTTGGCGCGCTGATCGTCGGCCTGTTCAAGCTGACGTTCGGCTTGATCGGCGCACTGTTCGGCGGGCTGTTCGGATTGTTCTTCGTTGGTCTGGCCGCGCTGCTGGTGGTGCCGATCGTGTTGCTCGCGCTGTTGCCGCTGATGTTGCCGGCACTGTGCATCGCGGCGCTGGTGTGGCTGATCGTGCGTGCATCGCGCCCGAATCATCCGACGCCCACTACGCATTGACGCTGGCGCGCGGCATCCGGTGATGGATGCCGCCATCTCGTGTCGCGATCAACCCCGGTCGAGATTGAACCGCACCGGCACTTGGCCCGCGCCTCGATCGCGCAACCGTCGCGGATCGCCGGATGGAAGTGCCACGCAGCGCTTGCCGGCACAGGGCCTGCGGAAACGTGTGCCATCCGTGCGCGGGCACGATGGCGTGACACAGGCGGCCCTCAGCCGCCGACGCGTGATCCGATCAGGCCGGCCACGATTTCATGGGAACGCAGGCGCGCCGCGTGGTCGTGCATGTTGCTGGTGACGATGAGTTCATTGGCACCGGTTTCCCGCACGAATGCACGAATGCGGTCCGCGACCGTGCCTGGCGCACCGATCGCGGTGCATGCCAGGACATGATCGAGCAGCCGGCGGGCTTGCAGGGGTAGCGACTCTACGTAGCCCTCCCGGGGCGGCGGCAGGCGGCCCGGATGGCCGGAGCGCAAATTCACGAACGATTGCTGCCACGACGAAGCGAGATAATGCGCCGTGTCATCGGAATCCGCCGCGAACACGTTGAAGCCCAGCATTACGTACGGCTTGTCGAGATACGGCGACGGTGTGAAGCGCGCGCGGTAAAGCGTGATTGCTTCGGCCATCTGCGCCGGTGCAAAGTGCGAGGCGAAGGCATAGGGCAGGCCCAGCATCGCCGCGAGCTGTGCCCCGAACAGGCTGGAGCCCAGGATCCAGATGGGGACGCGATGGCCTTCTCCCGGTACGGCCCGCACGGGGGCCCGGCCCTCGAAATACGCGATCAGTTCGACCACATCGTGGGGGAATTGATCCGGATCGCTTTCGAGGTTGCGCCGCAGCGCGCGTGCGGTCGACTGGTCGGATCCGGGCGCGCGGCCGAGCCCGAGGTCGATGCGCCCCGGATACATGGCTTCGAGCGTGCCGAATTGTTCGGCGATCACCAGCGGCGAGTGGTTCGGGAGCATGACGCCACCGGCGCCGACGCGGATCCGCGAGGTCGCGCCGGCGACGTGGCCGATCAGCACCGAAGTGGCGGCACTGGCGATGCCGGGCATGCCGTGGTGCTCGGCCATCCAGTAGCGGTGGAAGCCCCAGCGCTCGGCGTTTTGGGCGAGCTCGATCGTGTGCCGGAAGGATTCGGGTGCCGATCCACCTTCGGTGATGGGGCACAAGTCGAGAACGGAAAGCGGGATCATTGCAGGCCCAACGTGTGTTGGCCGTCGGAATAATCAAGGTGTCCATCCGCGACGCGTGCGGCCGAGGTGTACGGATGTTCCTGCGGCAGGCTTGGTCCCATGATGTGCAGGACGCGGGTGCCATTGAGCTTGAAGACATCCGAAATCAGTCCGCGGTGGCAGCGCCACCACACCGCTTCGGCGCACATGATCGCGGTCGGTTTCATCGACGCCAGCGTCTTCAGTCGTTCGATACCTTCGTGGAACGCAGCGGTCTGCATGTAATCCGCGTAGCCGCGAAACGCCGGAAGTCGCCAGGCCGTGTTCGGCGAGTCGGGCTGCACCTTGCGGCGGCCACCCAGTTCGGTGAAGGGCTGGTAGTCGATGCCGGCGCCATGCAAGGCGTTCCGCAGCGGTTCCACGTTGAAGTGCGGGTATTTGCGCGAACCGGGGAAGTGGCGCACGTCGGCCAGCGCCTCGATGTCGTTCTGTTGCAGCAGCGCGATGAACTCGTCGATGCCCCGCGTCGAGTGCCCGATCGTCCACAGCCTTCCAGGCCACGCGGTATCGGCAGGCGCCCCATGCACATTCATGCGAATCAGGATACGCGTATCGGCACATTCCCGCCTTGCCGCTTGTCTATACTGGCCGGATGAATACCTACGCCACCGCCAACACGGTCGACGAATTCCGCCAACACTTCGCCGATGTGCACGCGCGCATCGCGGCCGCGTGCGCCAGGGCGAATCGGGACCCCGCCACGGTGCGGCTGCTGCCGGTCAGCAAGACCGTGCCCGAGGCGCGCATCCGCAATGCGTATGCAGCCGGCTGCCGCAGGCTCGGCGAAAACAAGGTTCAGGAAGCCCATCGCAAGTGGCAGGCGATGGCCGATCTTCCCGAACTGCGCTGGGCGATCATCGGCCACCTGCAAACCAACAAGGCCAAACAGGTTGCGGAATTCGCCAGTGAATTCCAGGCGCTGGACAGCCTGCGGCTCGCCGAGGCGCTGGACAAACGCCTGCAAGCGCTCGGGCGTTCGCTCGACGTGCTGGTACAGGTCAATACCTCGGGCGAAGAGAGCAAGTTCGGGCTGCCGCCGGCTGACGTGGAGGCATTCGTCCAGCAGCTTCCTGCGTTTTCATCGCTGCGCGTGCGGGGGCTGATGACGCTCGCGCTGTTTTCCCCGGATGCCGCGAAAGTGCGTCCGTGTTTCATGCGCCTGCGCGAATTGCGCGAGCGGTTGCGCCAATCCGCACCAGCGGGCATCGCGCTGGACGAACTTTCGATGGGCATGTCCGGCGATTACGAACTGGCGATCGAGGAAGGTTCGACCATCGTGCGCGTGGGGCAGGCGATCTTCGGCGCGCGCAAGGTGCCGGACGATGCGTATTGGCCGGACTGCGACGCTCCGGCAGCGCGGTGACGCCACCCGTACCCGGCTTGCACCGCACTGCCAGGGGAATAAGCTCGGGTTCGCGATGCTCACGTCAAGGCGCGGTGGCTATGCCAGCGATGACGAGAACCCGGGTCGGCTCCGTTGCATGCCTGTTGGTGTGCTGCTGCTGGTGGAGCGTTGCCGCGGCAGGACGCTTCGACAAGTATCCGCACGAAACGGTGACCGACCCGACCCGCAATTATCTTCCGGGCAAGTATTACGAACGCGTCGCGCTCGAAGATCTGCGCCACAAGGACTACGCCGGCGCGTTGAACGCCTATCAGCGGGCCGCGTACTGGGGCAACAAAGTCGCGCAATACGATCTCGGCGAGGTCTATCTGCACGGAATGGGCAGGATTCAAGCGGACCCCGCGCGCGGCGTCGCTTGGCTCGGCATCGCCGATGAAGCACACCAACCCGATTACGACAAGGCATTGGTCGGCGCGTACAAGGCCCTGAAGCCCGATGAACGCAAGCGCGCGGACCGCATCTGGAAAAAACTCCAGGCGACGTATGCCGACAAGCTCACCCTCGCGCGCGCGACCCGGGCCTTCGAGGATGCCTACCTTTTCGGGCGAGCCGGATCCGCCACCACCGAGGGCGATCCGAACACGTACACCTTCTCGATAGGAGGCTACGATCCCGCGGGCAACATCCAGAACGAAGCGGAGTTGGTTTCGGCCTTGAACGAGCTCGGCATGCGGAGCGGGGTCACTTCGCTGGCGGGTTACTGGTCCGCACGCAAAAAAGAATTCGCGAAATTCATCACCCGCCAGTTCGGGCGCGTCGAGATCGGGCCTGTCGAGCAGGTGGCGCCTGGGAAAAAGACGGCGACGCACTGACGCGTATCGCGATGCGCTGGGCTGCCGCACTTACGTGCGCAGCGCACTCACAGCAATCGGCTGAAGATGCGGAAGCCCGCCAGGTATTCGCCGGCGATGGTGCCGAGGTTGGTGAGCATGAACACCAGCAAGGTGCGCGCGACGCGGTTGCGCCACCAGCCGGAAACGTGCAGCAGGTCTTTGCGCAGCGACTGGAAATCGGCGACGCGTGGTTTGCGCAGCCACGCTTCCACCATGCCGGAAAACACGCCGGACGACAGCCCCGGCGGCCGCAGCGGTTTCAGCGGCCCCATGACGGCGGCGGTGAGCACCGACAACGGATGTCCACCCGCGGCCGTCGCGCCCAGGGCGCTCAGTACGGCGGTGTAGATCACCCAGTCGCGCAGCGCATGCCAGCCCATCGTGGCGTTGCGGTAGAACAGGAAACCGATCGCGGCGAAGATCGCCAGCATCGCCCCGATCGCGAGGTATTTCGGCCATTTCGGGGCCGGCAGTTTGGCGGCCAGCGGCTCGATCAGGGCGCGCGGGGATTCTGTTTGCGCGCCCAGTTCGCGTTCAACGCCGGCAAGGTGTCCGGCCCCGATCACCACCAGTACTCGTTTTGCGTCCGGACGCAGCGCAGACTCCTCGCGCAGACGCGCGGCCATGAAACGGTCGCGCTGGCCAATCAGGGCCTCGTATAGCGGTTTGGATTCGCGGGCGAATTCACCGAACGCGCTTTCCAGGATGTCGCCCTGTTTCAACTTTTCGATGTCGGCCTCGTCGATTTCCTCGTGCGAGAATACGCTGGCGAACAGGCCGCCGAGGATGCCCATGCGGTCGCGGAATCGCACGCCGCGATAGGCGTGATTGAGGGTGGTGCCGATCTCGCGATCGACCAGCCACAACGGCAGGCCCCGTGCGTCGGCGGCGGACATCGCGGCCTTCATCTCGGCACCGGGTTCGATGCCGTATTGCTCGGCGATACGCTGCTGGAACGACGACAGTGCCAACGATGCGAACACCATGCCGGCCTTGCCGGTGCGGATCACCTGAAACAGGTCCATCTTCGCGAACGCCTCGGGATCGCGGATGCCCCGCGCGCGCGATTCACAAAGCTCCACCGCGATCGCATCGAAGGGTTCGCGCTCGATCAGCGCCTTGACCGCTTCCACCGAAGCGCGCGAAACATGCGCGGTGCCCAGCAGCACGTACTCGACGCCTTCGCGTTCGACGCGTGTGATGGGCTGGTCGTGCAGGGGGTCTTGAGTAGCTGAGTTGGGGCGCGTATCGAGTGCAGGATCGTTCATCGGTGTTCCATTCGTCCCCGATCAGGTCCGGGGCGGGCTCCGAGCGCAGGCTATGAGCAGGCCCACGTCGAAGGACAGTGGCGTTTCGACTCCGTTCGCTGCGCGAGCCGCGCGCAACGCGAACGGAACTTTGATTTCTGATTGTCAATCCCTGAAGCGTTTCGTCAAATCGCCGTAGGCGTCGATGCGGCGGTCGCGCAAGAAGGGCCAGATGCGGCGCACGTTTTCGCTGCGCGCCATGTCGAGGTCGGCGATCAGCAGTTCGCGCGAAGCGTCGTTGGCCTTCGCAAGGATTTCGCCCTGCGGTCCGGCGACGAAGCTGGAACCCCAGAATTGCGCGCCGCGGCCTTCCCCATCGGGCGCGGACTCGAAGCCGACGCGGTTGCAGGCCAGCAACGGCACGCCGTTGGCAACGGCGTGGCCGCGCTGTACCGTGATCCAGGCTTCGCGCTGGCGGTCCTTCTCGTCCTGGGGATCGGCGGGATCCCAGCCGATCGCGGTGGGGTACAACAGCAGTTCCGCGCCGGCCAGCGCCATCAGGCGCGCGGCCTCGGGATACCACTGGTCCCAGCACACCAGCACGCCCAATTTCCCGACCGAGGTTTCGACCGGATGAAAACCCAGGTCGCCCGGCGTGAAGTAGAACTTCTCGTAGTAGGCCGGGTCGTCCGGGATGTGCATCTTGCGATAGATGCCGGCGATCTTGTCCGAACGATCGAATACCACCGCGGTGTTGTGGTACAGCCCGGCCGCGCGGCGTTCGAACAGCGACGCGACCACGACCAGCTGCAACTCGGCCGCGAGCTTGCCGATGCGTTGGGTGGACGGGCCGGGAATCGGTTCGGCGCGATCAAACTCCGCCACCGACTCGTGCTGGCAGAAATACGGGCCGTTGTGGATCTCCTGCAGCAGCACCAGTTGCGCGCCGGTTCTTGCCGCGTCGCGCAGGCCCGACTCGATCGCGTCGAGGTTGGCGTTGACGCTGCCGCGGTCGGTTTCCTGCAGCAGCGCGACTTTGAGGGTTCTGTTTGCCATGAGTGGCAGTCTAGCTGTGACAATGAATCTCGTCATGACTCGGCCATCCATGGTGCTCGCCCTTCGGGCCGCCTTCGGCGTTCGCGTTTGCAATCCTGCAAACGCAGTCCGGAGCCGTTCGCGGCTTGATCGCGAACGGAACCCGGAACCCAGCGACTTTTTGAAAAGCAAAGACGCTGGGTTCCGGATCGCCGCTGCGCGGCGTCCGGAATGACGAGAGAAGTTTGAGTGCGTTATGCCATCGCTCCGGCCGGAAGCTGCATCGTCATGCAATGCAGGCTGCCGTTCTGCCAGATCAGCGGGCGGCAGGGAATCGGAATGACTTCGCGACCTGGGTGCGCGAGCGCGATGGTTCGCGCAGCCGCATTGTCCATCGCGTCGTCGTAGGCCGGTACCAGCACTGCGCCATTGATGACCAGGTAATTGGCATACGAAGCCGCGAGGCGGCGGCCTTCGTCGAGGATCGGTTTCGGCCACGGCAACGGAAACAGCCGGTAGGGTTTTCCTTCGACCGTGCGCAGCGCCTCGAGTTCGCGGCGCATCGCATCGAGTTCCGTGTAATGCGGATCGTCCGGGTCGCTGCAAGCCTGGAATACGATCGCGTCATCCGGCGCGAAGCGGGCGAGGGTGTCGACGTGCGCATCGGTGTCGTCGCCCTGCAGGTAACCGTGATCCAGCCACAGCACGCGTTGCGCCGACAGCGCGTTGCGCAGCGTGAGCTCGATCGTTTCGCGCGATTGATCGGGATGGCGTTGCTGCAGGCACTTCCAGGTGGTGAGGATCGTGCCGCGTCCGTCGGATTCGATCGCGCCGCCTTCCAGCGCCCAGTCCACGCGCTGATGTCGCGCGTCGTGGCCGAAAGCGTCGCGCTCGATCAATCCCGCGACCAGCGCGTCATCCCGCGACGCCTCGAACTTGCCGCCCCAACCGGTGAAGCGGAAATCGGTCAGCACGAACCGGCCGTTGTCCCGCAACGTGATCGGTCCGGAATCGCGCAGCCAGGTGTCGTCGTAGGGAATTTCGACGAAGCGCACGCGCTCGATATCCGCGCCTGCCGCGCGCAGGCATTCGGCGGCGTGCGCACCGATTTCGGCATCGGGCACACAGATGACCGCGGTTTCGAAACGCGTGATGGCGGCGATCAGCGCGGCGCAGGTGGCTTCGACGCCATCGAGCCGTTCGGCCCAGTCGGTGCCGGCGTGCGGCCACGCCAGCAAAATCGCGGACTGCGGCTCCCATTCGGCGGGCAGTCGCAAATCAATGGAAGGCATTGGTTTCGAAGCGGCTGTTGTGGAAAGTCAGGGCAGGAAGCCCGTTCTGGTGCTGTCGAGATCGAAGCGGCCCGGCGTCCAGATGCGTCGGGCGAAACAGTGATCAGGGATGATCGCACGACCTTCGTGGAAAGTCAGGCCATGGAAAATCGTTTTGGCGATCGGGATCGCCAGACAATCCTGCTCGCCGGATTATTGAGCGGGGCAGCGATCAAGGACGATCGCATTCACAAACTGTGGGGACCAGGCGTCCGCAACACCGAATGGATCACATGGCTGTATTCGAAATAAACGATGTATTTCGGATATTCCCAGCGATGGATTGGCGGCTGTTGCTTGGAACTGCCGCCGCGGGTCGCCAAGACTTTCTCCGGCGCGCCGTATTCGCGCTTCACCTGGTCCATCGTCATGCCGCGCTTGGGTAGGTTGTAGCGCTGTTCCTTCTGCACCTTCACGCGCAGCGGGACCGAGTGCACCGTCTGCGTCTGCAGAGTGTCGGCCCGCGCTGGCGTCGACAGCAGCAGCGGGGCGACGCCTAATGCGAGCGATGCGGTAATCAAGCTGGTAGCGATGCGGTTCATGGCGATGGCTTCCCCGGGCGCGCGGCGCCGATGTGCCTTTTTAGCAAAACCGAAAGGGCGGCGCCAGCGAAGGGCATCACGAAAAAGGCCGCTCGGGGCGGCCAAGGAAAGTCGGACCTCTCGGTCGTCATTCCCGCGAAAGCGGACTGAGTTTGCAGGACTGGAAACGCGAACGCCGAAGGCGGCCCGTAGGGCGAGCGCCATGGATGGCGCGAGTTTATCCAGTGCCTTTTCGACAGTGCCTCAAAAAGGCGCTGGGTCCCGGATAGCGCTTCGCGCTTCCGGGATGACGAGCAAAATCAAGGCTAGCTCAACGCTGCCGCGCCTTGAAGCGCGGATTGCTCTTGCAAATCACGAACACCTTGCCGCGCCGGCGCACGACCTTGCAGTCGCGGTGCCGTTGCTTGGCGGACTTGAGGGACGAAAGCACCTTCACGGCGGACTCCTGACAGAGAATCGGGCTGGGGCAAAGCTGGAAAGTGTAGCGCACATAAGTACTTGCCGCAAGCCTGCGGACAGTCCGGCGGCGCACCGGTATCCTTGAGAATTCCGCCTCCCACTAACCGGAGTTTGCACTGTGGCAGCCGATCTCGACCAGACTTGCGTCAACACCATCCGCTTCCTGTCGGTGGACATGGTGCAGAAGGCCAACAGCGGGCATCCTGGCCTGCCGCTGGGCGCGGCACCCATGGCCTATGTGCTGTGGACGAAGTTCCTGAAGCACAATCCGGCCGACCCGCGCTGGGTCGATCGCGACCGCTTCGTGCTGTCGGCGGGCCATGGGTCCGCGCTGCAATACAGCCTGCTGTACCTGACGGGTTACGACCTTTCACTGGATGACATCAAGCAGTTCCGCCAGTGGGGCAGCAAGACGCCTGGCCACCCGGAACGTGGCCATACGGTCGGGGTGGAAGTCACCACGGGGCCTTTGGGCCAGGGCATGGCCAACGCGGTCGGGATGGCGATGGCCGAGGCGCAGCTTGCGGCACGCTACAACCGCGACGGCCACAAGGTGGTCGATCACCACACCTACGCGATCGTCAGCGATGGCGACCTGATGGAAGGCGTGACTTCGGAAGCCGCGTCGCTGGCCGGACATCTGAAGCTCGGCAAGCTGATCTGCCTGTACGACGACAACCTGGTCACGCTGGCGGCCGGCACCGACATCACTTTCACCGAGAACCGCGCCGCGCGCTTCAAGGCCTATGGCTGGCATGTGCAGACGGTCGACAACGGCAACGATCTCGAGGCCATCGAAAAGGCCATCAAGCGGGCCAAAGGCAGGAAGGACCAGCCGTCGATGATTCTGGTGCGCACCCACATCGGCTTCGGCTCGCCGCTGCAGGACAGCTACAAGGCGCACGGCTCGCCACTGGGTGCCGACAACGTCGTCAAGACCAAACAGAAGCTCGGCTGGCCCGAGCAGCCGGCGTTCCTGGTGCCGGAACAAGCGCTGGCACACTTCCGTGAGGCACAGAAAAAAGGCAAGGGCGCCGAAGCCGGCTGGAAGCGTCGCTGGAACAAATATGCCAAAGAATTTCCGGAACTTGCTGCGGAATTGCAAGATTCTCTCGATGGCAAGTTGCCGGTCGGATGGGACGCGGACGTGCCGGTGTTTCCCGCCGACGCCAAGGGCATGGCGACCCGTGTGGCCGGAGGCAAGGTGCTGTCGGCAATCGCGCCGAAACTGCCAGCCATCAGCGGCGGTTCGGCCGACCTCGATCCGTCCACCCACACCGCGGTGAAGGGTCTGGGCGTGTTCTCGCCCGGCAAGGAACCCGACGAGCAGGGCGATGCCGAGGAGGTATGGAGCTACGCCGGCCGCAACCTGCACTTCGGCGTGCGCGAGCACGCGATGGGCGCGATAGCCAACGGGCTGGCCGCGCACGGCGGATTCATTCCGTACACCGCCACGTTTATGGTGTTCTCCGACTACATGCGCCCGCCGATGCGGCTCGCCGCGATCATGGGCCTGCAGGTCGTCAACGTGTTCACCCACGACTCGATCGCGGTGGGCGAGGACGGCCCGACCCACGAGCCGGTCGAACAGTTGGCCGGCCTGCGTTCGGTGCCGAACCTCAACGTGATCCGTCCGGGCGATGCGAACGAAACCGCTGTCGCCTGGAAGGTCGCGATCGAAACGCACGACCGCCCGACCGCGCTGATCTTGTCGCGCCAGAACGTGCCGACGTTGGACCGCAACAAGTTCGCCAGCGCCGACGGTTTGCGCAAGGGGGCCTATGTGCTGCTCGATTGCGAGGGCGAACCGGACTTGATCGTGATCGGCACCGGCGCGGAAACCGGCTTGGTCGCACAGGCCGTCGAAAAGCTGCAGGCCGAAGGCGTCAGGGCGCGCGCGGTGTCGATGCCGAGCTGGGAACTGTTCGCGGAGCAGGATCAGGCCTATCGCGATTCGGTGCTGCCGCCGAACGTGCACGCGCGCCTCGCCGTGGAAGCCGGGTGCCGCGAGGGCTGGGAGCGCTGGGTCGGCGACCGTGGATCAGGCGTGGGCGTGAATCGTTACGGGGCTTCCGCACCCGGTGAACTGGTGTTGCAGAAGTACGGCTTCACCGTGGACAACGTGATCGCAAAGGCCAAGGCGTTGTTGAGTAACGCCTGAATCGCGCCTACCGGCCAGATCAGGCCGAGGAATTGAGCGGTGTCTCGACGGGTTGGGCTGACCCCGGACTTGATCCGGGGAGGCCCAGCGCGCAACGTGGATGACTTGGAGTTGCGGGCTTTGCGTCCACCAGCCCGACCTGCTCTTGCTGCTTTCGGTTCCTCCGACCCAAGCCAAAAAAAGCCGGTCGCCCGCTCGATCGTGACATCAGGGCGCGTCCGCGCACGGATTGGTTCGAAGGTCATTCATTTCATGGGCGCCTGATTCGATGCCGGTTCATCGGGGCGCGTCAACATGTCGGATTGACAGGGACGTCCGGGCCCGTCCGTGCGCCCCGTCGAACGCCTCAACCCAAGGCTACTTCAGACATGGAGTCACATCATGAAAACCCGTATCGCAGCCGCCATCGTCGCATCCCTGCTGGTTGGTTCGCTGGGCGCCGCCTATGCCCAGGGAGCGCAGCAGACGATGCCCCCGCAGCCAGCGCCGCCCGCAACTTCGGCGCCCATGCAAACCCCGCACATGCAAACCCACGGACAGTCGGGCCAGAACATGTCGGGCGACAAGGTCGAGCAGAAGATCAAGCATGCTTTGACATCGCACGGCGTAACGGCGACCCACGTCACCGTCACGTTCAACGACGGCACGGCGACGCTCAGCGGAACCGTCTACAACCAGCGTGACATCTCGAAGGCAAAAAGAGCCGCGATGGGCGTGCGGGGCGTAAAGCGCGTCGATACCTCGGGCCTGCATGCGCGGGGAAGGCAAGTCAGCCAAACCCAGGGCTGATCGACACCGTCGGCGTGCCACGCGCCGCTTCGTGCCGCGATGCAACGCGGCCGGGGCGGCGCCCCGCGCGCAATGCGGTCCGCCGCCGACGTCCGGTTTGCGGCCGACCGCGCCACCGCACACCTACGGCTCCTTCGCCTTTACCCGCTTCAGCAGCAAATCGAGTTTCTGCTTCATCTCGGACTGCGGTTGGGTGCCGGGCTGGTAGACGTACGCGGTGTAGAGCACGGAGGGTGTCGTGTCACCCTTGGAAGGCGGTACCACCGCGTTGATGCGGGTGGTGTCGCTGTCGGTGTAGGCCATGCCATCGTACGGGTGGCCGTGCTCGACGATCTTCTTCCAATGGCTCTGGTAGCTGTCGTCGAGGTCGGCGGGCGGGGACTGGTTGCGCAGCAGACTTACCCAGTGGCGATCGTGGCTGTCCTGGGCCAGCCACACCTGGCCGACGTCCCAGACGACCTTGCCACCGTGCCCGGGAAAGAACGTGAAGCCCAACGTCAGCATGCTGTCGGCGCCGATCTTCTGCACATCCGGCGTGAACGAGAACGCGAGGCGCTGCGAGTCGTAGCGGAAATCCTTGTCGTAATCGAACGCGACATGGATGTCCTTGAATGCGTCCGGCAGCAGCTTCGGCTCGGCGAGGAACGCTTTCCATTGCGCAAGCGTGCCGTCGTAAGGCAGGCTGACGAAATCGGCGAGCGCCTGCATGTTGATCGCCGTGTCGTAGCGCGAAGGCGCCGGTTCGATGCGCATCACCATTGCGTAACCATCCGGCGTGGGCAGCGCGAATACGCTGACGAAGCCATTTGCGTAAGGCACCGGCCACGTCCAGACCTGCCAATGACGGCCCCAGCGATCCGTCCACGTGTCGTCGGTGCCGGGGTCGCCGAGCGAGGTGACCCGAATCCTTTCCGGCCCGACAACGCGCTTCAGGAATCCGGTTTTCAGCAGCATGTCCATCGCGCCCTTGGGGTCGTGATGGAACGCGGCGCCGGGAATGTTGTCGGGCTTGCGCAGGTGGAACAGGATGTTGTGGTTCGCCACGCCGCCCGCGATGTAACCGTTGGCGGGCAGGGTGATCTTGATGGTCGAGCGGCCGCTGGTGCCCCATACGCCGTCGCTGCTGCGCGTGACGAGCTGCGGAAAGTCGTTCATCGTCGGGCCGCTGTAGAGCAGCTGATGCGAGCCGTCGCCGTTCGGAAACAGGTTGGCCGATTGTTGATCCAGCAGCGCCTTGAGCTGCGAATCTAGATATGGATGGAGCGCCTTCGCATAGGCCGTGAAGAAATCGGACACCGACAACGGCAGTTTGAATTCGCCCTTGAAGGTGCCGCTCAACGTGGAATCGAACACGTCGAACTGATACGCCATGCGCCTGTCGAGACGCGCGAGACCTTGGGGCGCATCCAGCACCTCGCGCATCGGCAGCGCATAGTTTAGGTTTTCGTTCGGCGACTTCATCAGCACCACGCCGATCGCCTTGCCGTTCTGGTCCAGCAGCGGACCGCCGCTGTTGCCGGGCGAGGCCGCGGCCGAGAAACGGATCCACTTCCACGTGCCGTCCTGCGCTTCGGGCGTGTCGGACGTGTACAGGCCATTGCGGATCACCACGCCGGTGCCGAGCGCGTTGCCGACGGAATAAACGACCTGGTTCAAGCCGGGCTGGGTATTGACCGCAAGCGGGTGGATCTGCGGCGGCTCCTTCAGCGAGAACACCACGAAGTCGCGACGCAGCGCGAACTTCTCGATCTTGTCGATCACGTACACCTTGCCGGATGCGTCGCGCAGTTCCGGCGGGCCCCACAGGCTCTGGTAACCGACCATCAGCACGTGCGCCGCGGTGACGTAGGTGTTGGGCCCGATCGCGAACGCGGTGCCGATGGAATAGTACTTGTCGGTACGTTCCTGGTAGGGCAGCAGGTCCAGCGGCAGCGGCTTTTCGTAGGTGAGCGTGTCCGTGGGCTTGGCTGCCACCACCTCGAAAGTCGCCGACTGGATGCCCGGCAGCAGCGATGGATCCAGCGTGGCGTCGGCGTGGGCGGCTCCGGTGATGAGCCATGCGACCAGCAGCGCCGCCACGATCCGCAGCGGGCGCGAGAAGAGTCCGTTCCACATCCGCGTGGAATCCGTCGATGAGGTCATGGGAGCTCCATCAGAAAATCGGTGCCGCAAACGTCGCGCGGATGGTTGCATAACCGCGGAATGCTTGCACGTGCGGCACGGGAAGCTCCGCATTTGCTCGTCATCCCGGAATCGCGAAGCGATATCCGGGACCCAGCGACCTTGCTCCTGATACGAAAGTCACTGGGTTCCGGGTTCTGCCCGCATACTGCGGGCAGCCCCGGAATGACGATGTCTTTTGATGCTTTGGATCACGAAACAACGCGCAAAGAGAGCCCGCATGACACGGCGGTACCTACATCCCGTTCCGATGCAGGATCATCTCCAGCACGAACTTGGAGCCGAAGAACGCCAGCAACAGGATCACCATGCCGGCGAGGGTCAGGTTGACCGCGCGGCGGCCACGCCAGCCCCAGCGCCAGCGGCCGATCAACAGCACGCCGAAGATGATCCATGCCACCAGCGACAGGATCGCCGTGTGCGCCTGGTGCTGCGCGTGCAGGTTGCGCACGAACAGCACGCCCGAGAGC
>DATCSF010000129.1:0-23106 GCA_036568625.1 Rhodanobacteraceae bacterium
CTTCAAACGGGACTGCAGCAAACTTTCGTCGTCACTCCGGACGCTGCGCATCAGCGATCCGGTAACCCAGCGCCTTTGTTTTCAAATGCGATAGAGTCACTGGATCCTCACTTTCGCGGAAATGACGCGGAGGAGGCCTGAGCCGGCTTTCCTAGACGTCCAACGTCTTCAGCCCTGCCACCAGTTCGCCCGCGGCTGCCTGCCCGTCGCCGTACAGCATCCGCGTGTTGTCAGCGTAGAACAGCGCGTTCTCGATGCCGGCGAAACCCTTGCCGCGCCCGCGCTTGATCACGATGACGTTCTTCGCCCTCGCGACGTCCAGGATCGGCATTCCGTAGATCGGGGAATGCTTGTCGGTGCGCGCGACCGGATTCACCACGTCGTTGGCGCCGATCACCAGCGCGACGTCGGTATTGGGAAATTCCGGATTGATGTCGTCCATGTCTTCGATCAGGTCGTAGGGCACGCCCGCCTCGGCCAGCAGCACGTTCATGTGGCCGGGCATGCGTCCCGCCACCGGATGGATCGCGAACTTCACCTTGACGCCGCGATCGATCAGGAGCTTCGCGAACTCCCAGATCTTGTGCTGCGCCTGCGCAACCGCCATGCCGTAGCCCGGCACGATCGCGACGCGCTCGGCGTAGGCCATCATCACCGCGGCGTCGTTGGCGTCGATCGGCTTCAGGGCGCCCGCGATTTCCTGCTGCACCGCGCCGCCGCCACCGCCGAAGTTGCCGAACAGCACATTGCCCAGCGAACGGTTCATTGCCTTCGCCATCAACTGCGTCAGCAGCGTGCCGGCCGCGCCCACCACCATGCCCGCGATGATCATCGCCTCGTTTTGTAGCACGAAGCCTTCGAACGCGACCGCGAGCCCGGTGAAGGCGTTGTACATCGAAATCACCACCGGCATGTCGGCGCCACCGATCGGCAGTGTCATCGCGATGCCGAACACCAGTGAAAGCACGATGAACCCGATCAGCAAGCCCCATGCGAAAGCGTGGCCTTCGATGCCGGCGGCGAGCGCGATCGCGCCACACACGACCGCCGCAACGAAGATCGCCAGATTCACCCAGCGCTGCAGCGGAAACACGAAGCGGCGGTCCATCCAGCCCTGCAGCTTCGCGAACGCGATCAGCGAACCAGTGAACGACACCGCGCCGATCAGCACACCGACGTAAGCCAGCACCAGTTCGGTGGTACCCAGCCGACCGGCCACTTCCGCCCAGGCTTCCGGCTGGATCGGCGATGTATTGGGCACCAGGCCCAGCGCCGCGTTGAACTTGATCAATTCCACCGCACCGATCGCCGCAGCCGCGCCGCCGCCCATGCCGTTGAACAGCGCGACCATTTGCGGCATCGCGGTCATCGGCACGCGCCGGCCGACGATCCACGAAATCACCACACCCACCACGATCGCGGCGATCATCCAGCCGAGGTTTTGCATGCCCGGCAGGAAAAACGTCACGATGATCGCGGCCGCCATGCCGGCGCCGGCCCACACGATGCCGCGCCGAGCGGTGCGCGGCGAACTCATGCGTTTCAAACCCCAGATGAAAAGAACGGCAGCGATGAAATAGATCGCTTCGACGACGGTCGACATCCACGCGGGAAGGGTCATCAGTAATCCCCAACATTCAGAGCGTCATCCCGGCCATGGACTGGCCGGGATCCAGCGCCAAGGATGGCGGGCGCTGTCAAGGCTGCCCGCGACTTCATTTCTGCGCCCCGGATCACCACATTCACATGCTGTCCGGGACTCGGACATCCTGTCCCCGTTTTGGCAACATGACAGGCCTTCACTTCCCGGCCTTGTCCGCTTTCGACGTCTTGAACATCTCCAGCATCCGCTCGGTCACCACGTAACCGCCTGCCACGTTGCCGGCCGCCAGCAGCACCGCAACCACGCCGATCCCGATTTCAACCGGCGTGTCGGCGTGCCCGAGCGCCACCATCGCACCCACCAGCACGATGCCGTGCACGAAGTTGGAACCCGACATCAGCGGCGTGTGCAAAATGACTGGCACCCGGCTGATGATCTCGTAGCCGGTGAATGCCGCCAACATGAAGATGTACAGTGCGAGAAAACCGGTAATCATGTTTCCCTCCTGCAGGCCCGGGCCATCATACCGGCAAGTGCGGCCGGCATGCGGCGGTCAACCCCGCGAGCGTTGGTGCGTTGTCAAGGAAAAGTCGGATGCGCGAGACCACGGATGCCGAACCAACCCCTTCCGGCGGGGCCACCATGAACGCCGTGGCGGCGATCGAAACGATTGCCGCGGCGCCGGCCCTCGACGTGGCACGTCCGGTCGCGGCAACCATCGAGGCGTTCCTGGCTTCCGTCGAACGACGCGCGTGGCGGGTCGCGGAAATCGCGCTGCACGACCCTGACGAGGCGCTGGATGCCGTTCAGGACGCGATGTTGCGACTGGTCAGGCATTACTCAGCCAAGCCAGCCGAGGAATGGCCGCCACTGTTCTGGGGCATCCTGCGCCGCCGCATCACCGACCTGCAACGCCGACGCGCGGTGCGCAACCGGATTGTGGTCTGGACCGGCCGCAACGTGAGGGGCGACGAGGAACTGCCGGCGTGGGAAGCGCCGGATCTTGGCCCCGATCCACCACGGGCGTTGGCATCGCGGCAGGCGTTTGCTGCGATGTCTGCGGCCATCCGCGCACTGCCGCGCCGCCAGCAGCAGGCGTTCCTGTTGCGCGTGCTGGAAGGCCTGGACGTGGCGGATACGGCGAGAGCAATGGGCTGCAGCGCCGGCAGTGTCAAGACCCATTTGTCGCGCGCCATGGATGCGTTGCGTACACAACTCGAGGACTGGCGATGAGCACGCCGCCGAAAAACACGATCAACGGATTGCCGGGCGACGCGGAAGTCCAATTGCGCGCGCGGGCCATCTTCAGGAATGCCTGCGAAGATACCGATTCGTACCATGCGCTGCGCCTCGGCATGGCGCGCCGCAAGGCGGTGCACCTCGGCGCGTCGGACCCCACGTCGCGCATATGGGCCCCGCTCGCAGGCGGCGCGGTTGCGTGCTGCGCGCTGGTGGTCGGGGCGATGTGGATGCGCTCCGTCCCGCCGGCCGGGCCGGGGGCGACCATCGGCTCGTCGACGCCCGTTGCTTCAATCCAAAGCGACAACCCGGAAGAACTCACGCCCGAGATCGGCAGCGCGCAGATGGAAATGGTGCAGGATCTCGACTTCTACCGCTGGCTGGCGACGCAACCGACCGTCGCGTCGGCTCCGCGCGGAGGTGGCCGTTGAACATCCGTGTTCCGAGGCTGCCGGCATTCGTGGCTGCGGCATGTCTGTTCTGCGCGCCGGGCGCAGGCCTGGCCCAGGCCAGTTCGGCGAGGCCGATGCAGGGCGCGCCGGAGGTTGCGCCGGCAAAAGCCGATGCCCCGCTCGCTTGGTCCGGCCTCACGGCCGATCAGCAGCGCATGCTCGCGCCGCTGCAAGGCCAGTGGGACCAGATGCAGCCCGCGCGGCAACATCGCCTGGCCGAACACGCGCTGCACTGGGCGAATCTGTCGCCGGAACGCCAGCAGCAGATCCGGGAACGCTTGACCCGCTGGATGCAGATGACCCCGGCGCAACGCCGCCAGTTGCGCGAGAATGCGCGCGTCTTCCACAACCTCACGCCCGCGGAACGCGCCAAGGTCAGCAAAGCGTTTCGCAAGTTCCAGTCGCTGCCGCCGGCGGAACGTCGCGCGCTGCGCGAACGCTGGCGCACGATGACGCCCGAACAGCGACGTCGCTGGGCCATCGAACACGCGGACAAGCCCATTCCGATGCGCCCGCCGGCGCATCGCCGGCATTGAGCAATTCGGGCGGATGGCAACCTGCCTTCGGTTTTCAAGCGGCGGGATTCGCTGCGCTATGCCGTCGCAACAGCAGCTCCGCTCCACAAGCGTTTCCGTAAATGCGATCGAGGCGGATTCTGCGGATCGGCAACACATTCGCGGGATGTACTCCGAGCGGCACTACGTCTTTCCGAACACCACCTCGCCGTCGCGCGCAACGCAGGTCTTCGCGACCAGCTCGTCCTCGAAATCGGGTTTCCACGCACCGTCTGCAATCACGAGTTCGCTGAAGTGCGCAAGATTGCGCGCGTACATTTCCGAGGCGTGCAGCGGCGCGCCCGAAGGAAGGTTCAACGGCCCAAGGATGGTGACGCCATTGCGCTGCACACGCTCGCCGGGTTGCGTGGCTTCGCAGTTGCCGCCGCCCTCAGCCGCGAGATCGACGATCACCGCACCGGTCTTCATGCCTTCCACCATCGACGAGGGAATGATTTTCGGCGACGGCCGCCCCGGCACGGCGGCGGTGGTGACGATCACGTCGACTGTCTTGACGTGTTCGGCGAGTTTGGCCTGTTGCGCGGCACGTTCTTCGGCGGTCAGCTCGCGCGCGTAGCCACCCTCCCCTGCGGCGTTGACGCCGAGGTCCAGGAACTTCGCGCCAAGTGACTCGATCTGCTCGCGGGTTTCGGGGCGCACGTCGAAACCTTCTACCATCGCGCCCAACCTGCGCGCGGTCGCGATGGCCTGCAGGCCCGCGACGCCCGCACCGATCACCAGCACCTTCGACGGGCGCAAAGTTCCGGCGGCGGTGGTCAGCATCGGGAAGAATTTTGGCGCGGCTTCTGCCGCGATCAGCATTGCGCGATAACCCGCGACCGCGGCCTGCGACGACAACACGTCCATCGCCTGCGCGCGGGTGGTGCGCGGCAGCAGTTCGAGCGAAAACGCGCTGAGCTTGCGCTGCGCGTACGCGGCAAGCCGGTCGGCCGCGTTGTGCGGACGCAACTGGCCGATCAGGGCCGCGCCTCCCTGCATGCCGGCGATGCGATCGGCCGACAACGGCTGCACGCACAAAAGAACATCCGCCTGCCCGGCCACCGTCGACGCATCGCCGAATTCGACGCCCGCGTAAGCCGCATCGGGGAATCCGGCGGCCTCGCCCGCGCCGCGTTCCAGCATGACGCGCACGCCGCGCGCTGCGTATTTCTTCGCCGTTTCCGGCGTCATCGCGACGCGGCGTTCGCCGTCGGCGGTTTCGCGCAAGCCGGCAATGGTGATCGGCATCATTCATCTCCCGTGGCGATCGCCGCATCGTAGCGCAAAGCCGGTACGCACGGCTGGTAAACTCCGAGGATGCGTAATGAAGCGGCCCTCCAGTTCCTGCGCGATCGCCGCTCGGTGCCGGCCGCGCAATTGCAGCCGCCGGGCCCGAGCCCCGAGCAACTGCGCGAAATCATCGCCACCGCGATCCGCGTGCCCGACCACGGCAAATTGACGCCATGGCGATTGATCACGCTGTCTGGTGACACGGGCGCGCGCTACGGCGAAGCGCTGGCCACGCTGCACGCGCGCATCGATCCCGAAGTGCCCGAGAAAAAGCTCGCGAAGGACCGCGACCGCTTTGCGCATTCGCCTGTCGTGCTCGCAGTCATCGCGCGCATCGACGAGCGCCATCCGAAAATTCCCGCGCAGGAGCAATTGCTGTCGGCGGGCTGCCTCGCCTTCAACCTGCTGCTGTCGGCGCAGGCGGCCGGCTTCGGCGCGCAATGGCTGACCGGCTGGTCGTGCTACGACCGGGATGCAGCGAAGCTGCTGGGGCTCGCCGACGATGAGCGCGCGATCGCCTACATCCACGTCGGCGGCCGCGGCACCGAGCCGCCCGAACGCAATCGCCCGGCCGTCGACCAGATCCTGGGCGCGTGGCGGGAATGAACGCCGCGGCGCCAGCACAGGCAGCAACGACGGCCTCGACGTTGTACCTGATCGACGCCAGCATGTACGTGTTCCGCGCCTGGCACTCGATGCCCAACGTGTTCTTCGACACCGACGGCGCGCCTGTCAACGCGGTGCACGGCTTCGCGCGCTTCCTGCTGGATTTCGTGGAACGTACGCGCGCACGCCATGCGGTTGCGGCGTTCGACATCGCGCTGACCAGTTCCTTCCGTAATGCAATCTATCCCGCCTACAAGGCCAATCGAGATCCTGCGCCACCGGAATTGAAACGCCAGTTCGAATATTGCCGCGAGCTTGCCGCTGCATTCGGACTCGCCGTGTTGGCCGACGCCGCCTACGAGGCCGACGACCTGATCGGCAGCGTGCTGGCCGCGATGCGCGCGCATGGTTTGCGTTCGGTCATCGTCTCCGCCGACAAGGACTTCGGGCAATTGCTGGACCAGGACGTTGAGCAATGGGACTATGCCCGCGGCCTTCGCTGGGGCGCGGCGGGCGTGCCCGCGCGCCTCGGCGTCGAGGCTCGCCAGGTGGTCGATTTCCTGGCGCTGACGGGCGACGCGATCGACAACATCCCGGGCGTGCCGGGCATCGGACCCAAGAGCGCGGCGGCATTGCTCGCGCATTTCGGTTCGCTCGAGGCGCTGCTGGCGCGCATCGACGAAGTGCCGTTCCTCCGACTGCGCGGCGCGGCATCACTGGCCGCGAAATTGCGCGCCCATGCCGAACAGGCGCGCCTGTCGCGACGGCTCGCCTGCATCGCGTTGGACGCGCCGGTGCCCGGCCACCCCGATGGCCTGCTGCGGCGCGCGGCGGACGTGGCCGTGCTGGATGCGCTGTGCGAACGCCTGCGGATCGGGCCGCTGACCCGCACACGCGCGCATCAACTCCTGCAACTCTCGCCGATGACGTGAACAGGAATATCCGCAATCCCGCTGTTGCCGACGCACCCGTCGAGGTGCTGTACGCCGGCCAATGGCTCACGCTGAAGCAACGCGGGCACTGGGAATACGTCGAACGGAACAATCCGCAGGGCGCGGTGATCATCATCGCCGTGACACCAGACGATCGCGTGCTCTTCGTCGAGCAGTTCCGGGTGCCGATCCGCCAATTCACCATCGAAATGCCGGCCGGCCTGATCGGCGACGCCGGTCATGACGGCGACCAAGACGCGGCCGACACCGCGCGGCGCGAACTGGAAGAGGAAACCGGCTGGACGTGTGGGCGCGTGGAGTTGCTGCATTCCGGGCCGTCGTCGGCGGGCATGAGCACCGAGATGATGCACTTCGTGCGCGCGCTGGATTTGCGCAAGATCGGCAAAGGCGGCGGCGACGATACCGAGGAAATCGTGGTGCACGAAGTGCCGCGCAGCGAAGCGGGCACCTGGTTGCACGCGATGTCGGACAAGGGTTACTCGATCGATCCGAAATTGTTCGCGGGCCTGTGGTTTCTCGACCACGAAAGCGGCGAGTAACCGGCCGCATCGGTTCGCCTGGAGGCTTCCTTCTCGACTGGCCGTCAAGGATGGCGTGACGGCAGCGCCGCGCGCCAGCGCCATGCGGCCACCGCGATCGCCGCCACCGCGAGGAGCATCAGCACCGCCGCCGGCAATGTGCGCACATCGAACCAGAACACCGCTGCGAGGCCTGCCAGCGGCGCCGCCGCGATCGCCAGCGCCAGCACGCGATCGCGCCGCTGCGCGCGCGGCAGCAGCATGGCGGCGCCCGCCCACGCCACCAGCAGCGCAAGGATGCGCCGCGCCCACTTGAAGTGCGGCGGCTGCGGCGCGTCGGTCAACACGTCGGTCAACGAGTGGCGCCCGAGCATGACCTGCGCGATCGCATCGCCCGCCCGATTGCTGGCCGGGACCAGGGTGCCGCCGTCGTCGCGCGCGAACACGGTGAGACCGGAAGGCGCGATCTTCATCCAGCTGACCCGCAAGTCCCCGACCTGCGGGTGCTCGGGGTTCGCACTGGTCACCAGCATGCCGCCGTGCGCCTGGAACGTCGCCGCCATGTTGGGCGGAAGCTGTGAAAGATCAGGCTGGAACGGTTCGGCGCCATCGACCATGCGCACCAGCTCGGGCGCGAGCTTGAAACCGGCGACGGTTACGTCGGGCGAATCAAAGCGCGCGGCGTTGACCGGAAACGCGCCGGGATTCGCGTGTCCGGCTTGATTGCCGAACGTCGAGGAATCGATCGGGTGATCGAACCAATCCATCTCGTAATTGCGCCGGCCGCCGTAGCGGGTTTCGTTCCACTGGAACATTTCGATCTTGCGCACCAGCGCCGGGGCAGCGACCGCCACGCCGAACTGCGCGTCGCGCGCCGGCGTTTTCACCTCCGGCGCACCCACCGCCAGCACCAGCTTGCCGTTCGCGGCCGGTCCCGGCACCGCGGCGTCGCCGGTCAGCACGAAGCCGCCCAGCGCGTCCTCGCCCATTGCGCGCAGCCGGTCCGCGTGTTCGGTGAAGCCGAGCAGCAGCAGACCGAGCAGCAACATGGCCGCACCCAGCAACGCGGTATTGCGCGAAGCATTGTCGAAGATCGCGGACAAGCGGCTCACGCCGCGAGCTTACAGCGCCACGCCGGAAAAGTGTGCCTGCTCGTGGGCGACCCCGTAGCGGCCGCGTTCATCGCGTCTGGGCGACGCCAGCGCGACCCGGTGATCGTGGGTGAAGAACAATCGCACGCCGCGCTGCAACTTGTCGTCCAGGAACGCACGCTTCTCGTCGATCAGCATTTCCGGCGCGCGGTCATAGCCCATCGTGACCGGCAAATGCACCCAAGGCGTGCCGGGAATCAGGTCGGCGCAATAAACCACGCCTTCTTTGTCGTGCGGCCCGATGATCTCGGACAGCATCAGCCCGGGCGTGTGGCCCTGCGAATAGTGGAAGCGCACGGCTTTGCCCAGAGCGCGCGAACGCTCACCTTCGACTTTCTCCAGCCGCCCACTCCGCTCCAGCAACTCGGCGACGCCCGGGATGAACGATGCGCGATCACGCGGATGCGGATGCGTCGCGCGCTCCCAATGCTTCGCGCCGACCATATACGTGGCGTTGGGGAACAACAGCCGCAGCGATGCATTTTCTTCCCACGCCGCGAGCAGCCCGCCCACGTGGTCGAAGTGCAGATGCGAAAGCACCACCACGTCGATGTCTTCGTGGCTAACCCCTGCCGCCGCCAGCGACTCCAGCAGCACGTGGTGAGCCTCGACCACGCCGTAGCGTTCGCGCAGCTTCGGCTCGAAGAACGCCCCGATGCCGGTTTCGAAGAGAACGTTGCGGCCATCCAGATCGGTCGCGAGCAGACAACGGCAGGCCAGCGGAATGCGGTTCTGATCGTCGGCTTCGATCCACTTCGACCACATCGCCTTCGGCGCATTTCCAAACATTGCGCCCCCGTCGAGTTTCTGGGTATTGCCTTCGATCGAATAGAGTTTCATTTCGTGCCAAGCCGTCTTGCTGGCTGCAAGCAACCATCATACCCGGCACGACATAATCAACGACGCTGATCAGCAAGCGCGGATTTTTCGTCTGGCGCCGTTCGCCTCGCGAGCGGGCTGCTTTTTGCCGAAACAAAAGTCATCGGCGCGCTTGGAGGCGCGCGGGACCAGGACACGGGCGTCGATCCGTCCAACCCGCGTAGATGAAACAAAAAGGCCCGCCTTGCGGCGGGCCCTTCGTCAAGCGAAGCGCGTGTGACGATCATTTCTCCGGCACGCTGATCGCCACGAACTGGTTCTGGCCACCGCGCGAAACCAGCAGCAGTACCGTGCTGCCTGCTTTCACGTTCGCGGTCTCGCGCCGGAACTCCGTCACGCTGTTCACGGGTTTGTTGCCCACGCGCAGGATCACGTCGCCGGGCGACAGGCCGGAGCGCGCCGCCGCACCGGCGACATCGGTGACCACCACGCCGCCCTTGCCGCTGTAACCGAGTTGCTGGCGCATGCCGGGGGTGATGTCCTGCACGGTGAGGCCGAGCAGCTTGCTGCCACTGGTGGCCGCGGGCGCGTTCCCGATCAGTTCCTGGCTCAGGCCATTGCGCGGCATTTCGCCGATCTTGACCTTGACGGTCATCCGCTTGCCATCACGGACGATACCGACGTTCGCTTCTTTGCCGGGCGCGGTCATCGCGACCACGGGCGGCAGTTGCGCGGACTCGTAGATCTTCTTGTCATCGAACGAAGTGATCACGTCGCCGACCTTCAGGCCGGCCTTCGCCGCCGGGCCGCCGGGCTGCACTTCTCGCACCAACGCACCCTGCGCCTCGTTGAGTCCCATGGCCTTGGCGGTATCGCTGCTGACGTTCTGGATGCCAACGCCGATCATCCCGCGGCTGACATAGCCCTTGGTCTTGAGCTGGTGCGCGGCATCCATCGCCAGGTTGATCGGAATCGAAAACGACAACCCCATCGCGCCGCCGCTGGTCGAGAAGATCTGCGAGTTGATGCCTACCACCTGCCCCGCGAGGTTGAACAAGGGCCCGCCCGAATTGCCGCGATTGATCGGCACGTCTGTCTGGATGAAAGGCACCGCCGGCTGGTCACCGCCGCCGAGGCTGCGCCCCACGTAACTGACGATGCCGGCGCTCACCGAATGGTCGAGCCCGAACGGCGATCCGATCGCCACCACCCACTGGCCCGGCTGCAGGTCATTCGAATTGCCGACCTGCACGGTCGGCAGCCCGCTCGCGTCGACCTTCAACAGCGCGATGTCGTAGATCTTGTCCTCGCCCACCACCTTGGCGGTGAAGGTGCGGTGGTCGGACAGGTGTACTTTCACCGAATCGGCGTTGGCGACCACGTGTCGATTGGTGAGGATGTAACCGTCGGACGAAACGATGAAGCCGGATCCCAGCGATTCGCCGCCGCGATCGGGCTGCTGGAATTGCGGACCGAAGGGCATGCCGAAGAAGTGCCTGAAGATTTCCGGAAGCGGCGGTTGCTGCGTCTGTTCCATCGGGCTGTCGCCGCCCATTTCGCTGGCGTGGTTGTAATGCGCCACCACGTTCACCACCGCCGGCCCGTATTTCTGCACGATGCTGGTGAAGTTCGGCAGCCCCGCCGTCGGCGTCGCCGCAAGCGCCACGCCGGCGCCGGAAAAACACAGCAAAACGAACATGGCGGCCATCCGCCGCGCCGGTGTCAACATGGTTTTCTCCTCATTGGATCACTGCAAAACGGTCAGGCCGCCATCTGCGCGAAACGCCGTTCGCGCGGATGCGCCGTCGTGAAACGGCACGCGCGCACAACCACGCGCCTTGCGGCGGTCCGACCCGTTCCGGGTCGCCGTCAGTGCCGGGCGGTGGACGTGCTGGAGGGCGGCGGTTCCGGCAGCAGCACGATCGAGAACGGCAAATCGGTCCGACTGGCCTGGAACGAAGCGTAGGGCAGCGCCTCATCGCGCGCGTAAGTGGCGCGGCGCAAGTAATCGGGTTGCATCAGGCCGGTGCCGTACACGGCGTTGGCGGAGGCCGGTTGCGCCGAAAGCACGGTGGGCTGGCGCGACAGCAGCCACGGCGGCGCGACGGGACCCAGCGCGGTGGAGGTTTCGGCCAGCGAGGTCGGCGCGGCCGAACCGGCAGCGGGACGGTTTTGCGCGAGCGGCGCCGGCGCATTGCTGCGGGGATTCGGCGCATTCAGCATCAATGCGGCGACAGCCACGCCGGCGGCGATCGCCCCGCCGCCCATGTAGCGCGCCCAGTGCCGCTGGCGCGCCTGCGGCGCAGCCTCGGCTTGCAATGCCGCGGCAATGCGCGCCGCAAAATTGTTGTCGCGTCCCGGTGCCGACATGCGCGCCGAATCGGAAGCCAGGCAGGCGCGGACCAGGTGCCAGCGCGACCAGATGGCGGACAGTTCCGGATCGTGGTCCAGGCGCCGCAGCAGGAAACGAGTCGGCTCAGCGGCCAGTTCTCCATCCATCAGGGCGGAAAGATCTTCGCGGCTGGTCGGGTCCATTGCCTTGCACCTCACTCGTGATTCACGTCGAACACCCGCGCCGGGTAGGGTCGCGATTCAAACATCTTCATTTTCATTGGAAAGCAGCGGGCGCAGTTTTTCGTCGATGGCTTCCCGGGCACGGAAGATGCGCGACCGCACGGTGCCGATCGGGCAACCCATGCGTTCGGCGATTTCCTCGTAGGACAGGCCATCGACCTCGCGCAGGGTAATTGCGTCGCGCAATTCCTCCGGCAGCTTTTCGACCGTGGCGAACACGGTTTGTTCAATTTCGCGGCGGGCCAGTTCGTGCTCGGGGGTGGCCTCGTCGCGCAACCGGGCGCCGGCGTCGAACTGCACCGCCGTATCGGCATCGATGTCCTCGGCGGGCGGGCGGCGACCCTGGGCGACCAGGTGGTTCTTGGCGGTGTTCACGGCGATCTTGTACATCCAGGTATAGAAAGCGCTGTCTCCACGGAACGCGCCGATCGCGCGATAGGCGCGGATGAAGGCTTCCTGCGCGACATCCTCGCACTCGCTCCAGTCGTGCACGTATCTGGACACCAGGCCGATGATCTTGTGCTGGTATTTCCGGACCAGCAGGTCGAACGCCTTGTTGTCGCCCTTGCGCACGCGCGCCACCAGGGCACGATCGGTTTCCACATCGCCCATCCGGGCGGCACTCCCTGATGCGCCGGGGGCGATATGCACCCCCGTCTGACCGCGCTCCGCGCGCGAAAGTTCATCCGGTTTTGACATCCCGCAACCCTTAGAACCGCAACCGTCCCTTCATGGTTGGGCCGGGTTGCCGCGGGATCAAGCCTAACGCGTGCGCAATGCCTGCACCACGTACGGAAGCTCAGGCGTGCGCTCCGTGTTGGTGCCGTGCCGGCGGGGCAGCATCGTCCGGACCATCGGTGTCCAGTGCGATGCGTCGCGCCGACAACAGCTTGGTGAGAGCGCCAGCAGCCAGCGGACGGCAGAACAGATATCCCTGTGCGGCATCGCAGCCGCGCTCGCGCAGGAATTCCAGTTGTCGCTCGGTTTCGACACCCTCCGCGATCACCCGCCTGCCGTGCCTGCGCGCGGCATCAAGAATGGATGTCACCACCGCTTCGTCGTCGGGGTCGCTGCCGATGTTGCGCACGAAACTATGGTCGATCTTGATGGCGTCCACCGGCAGGCGTCTGGCGAGTTCGGGCGCGGTGTGCGCGGCGCCGGCGTGGTCGATCACCACCCGGTACCCGGCATCGCGGAGCGCGGCGAGCGTCGCTGCCAGTTCCGCTTGCGGGTTCGCCAGCACGCCTTCCGGCGTTTCCAGGTCCAGCGTGGCCGGCTCCAGTTTCGCGTCGCGGCACACCGCCTCGATCATCGCGGCCAGGTTCGGTTGCATCCATTGCAGTGCGGACACCTTCACCGCCAGCCGCAATGGCAATCCGGTGCGGCGTCGCCACACCGCAACGTCCGCGCAGGCACGCCGCAACACCCATTCGCCGATCGAAATGATCTGCCCGGTTTCCTCGGCCAGCGGGATGAAGAAGGCAGGACCCAGCACGCCCAGCACCGGGTGCCGCCAGCGCACCGATGCCTCGACGCCGACGATGTCTTCGGACGCGATCCCGATCTGCGGCTGATAGTGCACCGACAGTTCGCCGTTGGCTTCGGCCTCGCGCAAGCGGGATTCCATTTCCACGCGCTGGTGCGTATCCCCGGGCGCGCTGCCGTACGCCTGCACGTTGTTGCGGCCACGGCCCTTGGCGCCGTACATCGCCATGTCGGCGTGCTTGACCAGGCCTTCGGCGTCGGTCGCATCGTCGGGATACACGCTGACGCCGATCGACGTGGTCACGTGCAGTTCGGAGCCGTCCTCCAGCACCAGCGGCCCCTGCATGGCCTTCAGCAGCTTGGCCGCGACATGGGCAATGTCGGCGCGGTCGTTGACGTGGCGGATGATCAGCGTGAACTCGTCGCCAGCGTAGCGCGCGACCGTGTCCGACGCGCGCACCGTGCCATGCAGGCGACGTCCGCCCGCCACCAGCACCTGATCGCCCACGGCGTGGCCCAGCGAATCGTTGATGCCCTTGAAGCGGTCCAGGTCCACGAACATCACCGCGAACACCTCACCTGTGCGGCGCGCGTCGTGCAGGATGGATTCCAGCCGGTCGTTGAACAGCATCCGATTGGGCAAACCGGTGAGCCCATCCAGCAACGCGCCGTTGCGGCCGCGCTCGCGTTCGGCGCGCAACTCGAGAACCGCAGCAAAACGGGTTGCGACGATTTCCAGCAGCGGCTGCAAGGCTTCCGGTGCCACGACATCGACGCGGCGGGACGCGCACACCATCACGCCCAGCACGTTGCGCTGCGCATCGAACAACGGCAGCGCCGCGTGCCATGCACAACCGGTGGCACGAACGAACGCGTCATCCGATGCAGCCGCACCATCAACGCGAACGGTTTCCTCGCCGTCCAGTGCGCGCTGCACGCATTCCTGCGCGAGCGGATCGGGGGCGCCGGGTTCGGACAGGCGGTCCATCCGCGCCAGCGGTTGCAGCGTGTCGCCGGACGGGCTGCGCTCGGCAATCATCATCATGTCGATCCCGAGCGCCTGCATCGTGCGTTGCACCAATCCCGGCAGGCCCGCGGCATCGCGCCCGGGTTGCAGCAATTCGGCAAGCATGCCCAGCATCGTGTCGGGACGGCTTTCCGCGGACGGCGATGGCACGGCGGATGGACTGTCGTTGCGTGCCGCCGCCGACGCGCTGGGCGCACCGGTGCGCAGCGCTTCGTGCAACCGCATCGCCGCCTCGGTGGCATCGACGGGTGCGCGCAGCCACGCTTTTACCTTGCCGCACGCCTTCGGACAGGCATGGCCATCCCGCGGATCGAAATCCGCGCCGAACAGGCCAATCACCGGCACGCCCTCGAGTTCCTCGCACAGTTTCCGCGACTGTGCCGGCGCGTGGGCGAAATCCAGGACCGCGAGCACGGGGCGCGGCGAGCGCTTGAGCAATGCACGCGCCTGGATCGCATCGCGCGCGCTCAGGATCTCGCCGGAATCCATGCCGTCCAGTGCATCGAACAGCACGCGGCGATCCTCGCGCGAGAAAGCCACCACCAGCACGGGATGATCACGGTCGCGCATCACCGCACCCATGCGCCACACCGCAAACGAGGCCGTGCACCGGCCGGCTGGCCCCACGTCAACTCCCGCGCGGGCAGTGCCGCGGGAAGATCAGCAAGCGTGCCCGGCAACACCAGCCGGCGCGGATGGCGCGGGTCGATCTGCGCAATCCGGCGCAGCAGGGCCAGCAGATCGGGCCTCCATTCCGGCGGGCGCTCGGCCAGGAAATACACTCCAAAATGCGGACTGCGTTCGATGAAACGCAGCACGTCGGCGAGATGCACGACACCCGGTACGGCCTCATCGCGTCCCGGCAAACGGCACAGGCCGACGCGCGCGCGCCAGACATACAACGCCTTGCCGCTGTGCTGTGCGGTGCGACGCAAGCCAGCGACCAGCGCATCCACATCGTCGCAGCGCAACGCCACCAATACGCTGTCCGCTGCCAAGATGCGGTCAAGCAGGTTGTCCTCGATCGCCTGCGCCGACGAAGCGATTCCAGCCATGGATTCCTTCATACATTGACCACGATCCCTGCGCGAGGAATGATGATGCGCAGGCAGCGGCGACAGGAATGAGAAGTGTTCGACGGTTTGCGGTTCAGCCATTGGCAAGCTTCGGTGGGTTCAGACGGCGTGCTGGTGCTGCGCATGGACCGCGCCGGCCGCGGCGTGAACGCGCTTTCACGCGCGCTGCTGGATGAACTGGACGGAATGCTGGAGCGCATCGCGATCGCGCGCCCCGCCGCGGTCGTGATCCATTCCGGCAAGCCAACCGGTTTTGCGGTCGGCGCCGACCTGAAGGAATTCGAGAACTACGACCGCAAGGGCACCGTGCGCGAGGAAATCGAGCACGGCCAGCGCGTGTTCGAACGCCTTGCGCGCCTGCCCATGCCGACCGTCGCCGCCATCCACGGCACCTGCATGGGCGGCGGCACCGAACTTGCGCTGGCCTGCCGGATGCGCGTCGCCGCACGTGCGCCGGAAACCCGCATCGCGCTGCCGGAAGTGCAACTGGGCATCCATCCGGGCTGGGGCGGTACCGCGCGCCTGCCACGCCTGATCGGTGCACCGAAAGCGCTGGCGATGATGCTGACCGGGCGCACGGCATCGGCCGAACGAGCACTCGCAGAAGGCCTGGTCGATCGCCTGGCTGCACCGGACAAGCTGCTCGAGACCGCGCGTGCAATGGCGCTGCTTCCGGTCACGCGCCCAATCGCGCAGCGCGCGATGGCGTGGCTGACCAATTGCTGGCCGGTACGCCAGATCCTCGCGCCGATCGTGCGCAAGCAAACCGCAACGAAAGCATCGCCGCGGCACTATCCCGCACCGTTTGCTTTGATCGAGGTGTGGCGGCGCGGCGGCGGCGACATCCATCAGCGATTGCGGCTGGAAGCCCGCTCGGTCGCCAGGCTTGCGTCTACGCCCACCGCCCACAACCTGATCCGGATTTTCTTCCTGCGCGAACGGCTGCGCGGGCTCGCGGGCGACACCCCGCACGGCATCCGCCACGTGCACGTGGTCGGCGCCGGCGTGATGGGCGGCGACATCGCCGCATGGAGCGCGTTGCGCGGTTTCGAGGTGACACTGCAGGACCGCGAGATGAAGTTCGTCGAACCGGCGCTGTCGCGCGCACGGAAATTGTTCGAGAAGAAAATGAAGGCACGCGAACGCATCGATCCGGTCGCGGCACGGCTGGTGCCGGATGTCGACGGCGCCGGCATCGCCTCGTCGCAGCTCGCGATCGAGGCGATCTACGAAAACCCGGAAGCCAAGGAAACGGTGTATCGCACGCTCGAACCCAAGGTCGCGCACGATGCTTTGATCGCCACCAATACCTCATCGATTCCGCTGGACGAATTGCGCAGCGCGTTCATCGAACCCAGGCGGTTCCTCGGCCTTCATTTTTTCAATCCGGTCGCGCAGATGCCGCTGGTGGAAGTGGTGCGCCACGACGCGCTCGATCCGTCGCTGGAAAAACGCGCGTGGGCGTGGGTGAAGGCCATCGGCAAGCTGCCGCTGCCGGTCAAGGGCACACCCGGATTCCTGGTCAACCGCATCCTGATGCCGTACTTGCTGGAGGCGGTGCGCTGCCATACCGAAGGTATTCCCGACCCCGCGATAGACCGTGCCGGAAAACGCTTCGGCATGCCGATGGGTCCGATCGAACTCATCGACACCGTGGGCCTGGACGTCGCATTGTCGGTGGGCCATGAACTCGGACCGTTCCTGAAACTGGAGTTGCCTGCCGGTATCGCCGACAAGGTCGAGGGTGGCAAACGCGGCAAGAAGGACGGCCAGGGGTTCTACGTGTGGAAGGACGGCAAACCGGAGAAACCGAAGGTGGCTTCGAACTACCGCGCACCGGGCGATCTGGAAGACCGACTGATTCTGCCCATGCTCAATGAAGCCGTGGCCTGCCTGCACGACGGCGTGGTCGCGGATGCCGACCTTTTGGATGCCGGCGTGATCTTCGGCACCGGTTTCGCGCCCTTCCGCGGCGGCCCGATCCAGTACATTCGCGCGACCGGCGCGGGCGTGCTGCGAGAAAAACTGGAAGCGCTGGCGCACACCCATGGCGCGCGCTTCGCGCCGAAGCAAGGCTGGTTCAACCCGGCGTTGGCGCCGCAGGGCGGGTGACAATCCGCCGTTTGTTTTCCGCCGACAGCCGGCAGATTGTTCGCATCATCCCTGATGCTCACCCCTCGCTTGCGCTCGGGGCTCACCCACGGACGGTCCGCCGTTCAAGACGATGTCGAGCGCCGGCGCAATCCTCGTACCGGCGTCCAAGGGTGGCCGGCGGCGGCGAGCACCCTCCTGCGTGCTGACAAGCGGTGACAAGAAATCCGGCTCCCGCGCCCGACGGGATCGGGCCGAGACTTCGCGGCACCGCCCAAGATTGTCGAGTAGACGCGCCATGCGAAATAGCCATGGGGATACGCGGGGCGAGGCTGATCGCGTGCTTGCATGCACGCGGCCCCAGATCCGCCGCAGCAATTCGGGAACAAGTTGAAGCCATGCGCGGCGTGCGCTTCGGAAAGGTGGGAGCTCGAGCGCCAGGGCATGTCGCACGGCCGCCTCCGCCAGCGGTAATGCTTGTTTCGGATCCATGTCGCCCACCGCGGCCGTGGCGCGCCGTCGGGGCCGAACAACTCGCGTGAGACGGCATCCAGCCGATAGCCGGAAAACTCGAACTCGCGCGCTTCATCCTCAAGGCGTGCGCTTCAGAAGAATTCAGGACCTTCTCAGAAATCTGGCAGGAATCCTGGACCACCGTTGCCGAATATGTAGGTGCAGCTGAAACGATTTCGGCTGCCACGCCCATTGAGGGGACGCCACGCAAATCCGGTTCTGAACGGGCCGGAATGTACTTCCCCATCCACGAGGAGAATCATCATGAACACCAAGAACGCGCTTGCAGTTGCCATGCTGGCCCTCGCCACCGCTGCTGGTGCAGCCGGAGCCCAGGGAACCGCTGAACCGCAAACCACCTCCGGCTGGTTTGCCAACCGCATCGTCGGTGCGTATGAGAGTCAAGCCACGGTCAGGGTTTGCGGATCGCCGGGCCCGGACTTTCCGGTGATCAACACGATCATCTTCAACCAAGGCGGCACGGTGGTCGCCATGCCGCGGTTTCCACCACAGGGCGCGGACAACTATTCGCGCACGATCGACCTCGGCACCTGGTCTTACCACCCGGGCACGAACCGCTACTCGGTGAGCCTGCATTTCTACGGGTTCGTGAATGGCCAGTTGCAGGGCACGACCCACGTGGAGCGCGACCTCCGGATGAGCGCCGACGGCAATTCGGTTTCCGGACCCGTGCATACGACGACCTATGCGCCGGACGGCAGCGTAATCCTCGAGCAGTGCGGCACCGCGACTTCGACGCGCCTCTGAGCGCGCGGGGGCGCGATCGCGGTTGCGGCAACGGCATTCCGAATGCCCGATCCGCGGGGCGATCCGTCCGGGGGCCTGGGCTGCCTGGCAATCCCAGTTGGCCCCGGCCAATGCACGGTCCCGTCGGGCTGGCCGGGCATCAACGATCCACGCCTTCCGCATCGGCGCGGATTGCCCGTGACGGTCACACTCGTCACCACATCAAATCGTCGGGCACCCCGTCGTCTGCCACCGGCGCGTTCGGATTGACCAGCAGGGCCACGACATCCGGTGCCAGCGCCTGCACTTCCAACGCGATGTCGCGAGCGACGATCAGCGCGCGCCCGTTGTGCATTACCACGCCGAGATCACCCGCGTTGAGCTGGCGCAGTTGTTCGGGCGTGACATAGACGCGGCGGATCTTGCCGGCAAATTCGAAGTTACGAACCTGTTCGGCGTCATCGCGATTGAGCGCCTTGCCGCCCAGCAGTTCCTGCAACTTCCGCTTGCGTTCCTTCTTGGCTGCGGCCTTCTCGCGCGCCTCGCGCTCGGCGGCCTCGCGTTCGGCGCGATCGGCTTTCGCGCGCAACGCGAATGCCTTGGCAAGATCGGGCTCGCCCGGTTCACGCGGCTTGCGCGGCTCCGGCTTGTGGCGCGCATGCTTGCTGGGTTGCGCAGGCGGCGAAGGTTTGAAACCGGCCTTCAGCAACTGGTCGCGAAGCGATTCACTCATGACATAAAAATGGATTTACCCGCGCCACCCATGGCGCTCGCCCTTCGGGCCGCCGTTGGCGCCCGCGCGCGTTTTCAAGGCGCCCCGGTTGAAGCGGCCGTCGTGAGAAGTCAGACCAGGGATGGCCGTTCTGGTGTCGGCCAACTTCCGGTCTCGCAAGTAACAATTCGCCCCCTCGATGCCGCGAACAGGGACGTTCGCATCAATAATGCGGTGGCGGTGGTTCTTCATGCACATCCTCCGCGAGGCTGGTGCGCAGCGACGCCAATTCCCGCCGCAATTCCGCCAGCGCGTTCTCCAGTTGCAACAAGCGCCGCGATTGCTGGGCTTCGCTGTCGCCCAACGATGACACCGCGTCATCGAGGAAGGTGAGGCGCATTTCCATGTCGTCCAGGCGATCATCCGGTGGCGCGGGGTTCATGCAGATTGCTCCGCTGCGATGGTGCTGCGTCCGCGGCCGATGCCGTAGTACGCGAGCCCGGCCGATTCGACCACGGCGGGATCGTACAGGTTGCGGCCATCGAAAATCACCGGGTTCTTGAGCGTCGCCTTGATGTGCGCAAAATCCGGGCTGCGGAACACCTTCCATTCGGTCACCACGGCCAACGCATCGGCGCCATCCAGGGCCGAAGCGGCGTCTTCGCACAGCACCAGATCGTCGCGGTGGCCGTAGACCCGCGATGTCTCGCCCCGCGCCTGCGGGTCGTACGCACGCACCTTCGCGCCGGCCTGCCATAGCGCCTCCATCAATACGCGGCTGGGCGCCTCGCGCATGTCGTCGGTATTGGGTTTGAATGCCAGGCCCCACAACGCGATGGTCTTGCCGCGCAGGTCGCGGTCGAAATGCCGCGACAACAGGTCGAATAGCTTGCGCTTCTGGTCGCGGTTCACGGCTTCCACCGCATCCAGCAGCCGTGCCTTGTAACCGTTCGCGTGCGCGGTGCGCTCCAGCGCCTGCACGTCCTTGGGAAAACACGAGCCGCCATAGCCGGTGCCCGGATAGATGAAGCTGTAGCCGATGCGCGGGTCGGAGCCGATGCCGTGGCGCACCATCTCGACGTCGGCGCCAACGCGCTCGGCGATGTTGGCGATCTCGTTCATGAAGCTGATCTTGGTGGCCAGCATCGCGTTGGCCGCGTACTTGGTCAGCTCGGCCGAACGCTCGTCCATCACCACGAGGCGGTCGTGGTTGCGGTTGAACGGCGCGTACAGCGATTTCAGCAAGTCGATGGCACGCGCCGAGGACGAGCCGATGAGGATGCGGTCGGGCTTCATGCAGTCATCAACCGCATTGCCCTCCTTCAGGAACTCGGGGTTGGAGACCACGTCGAACGAGATCTCCACGCCGCGCTTCTTCAACGCCGCGTCGATCTCGGCGCGCACCCGATCGGCGGTGCCCACCGGCACGGTGGACTTGTCCACCACCACAACGTACCCGCTGATGTGTTCGCCGATGCTGCGCGCGACGCTAAGCACGTATGAAAGGTCGGCGCTGCCGTCCTCATCGGGCGGCGTCCCCACGGCGATGAAAATCGTGTCGCCATACGCGACGGCCGCTTTCGGATCGGTGGTGAACGCCAGCCGTCCAGCCTGGTGATTGCGCTTGACCAGGGGTTCCAGGCCCGGTTCGAAAATCGGGATTTCGCCGCGCTCCAGGCGCGCGATCTTGTCCGCGTCCACGTCCACGCACAATACGTGGTTGCCCATTTCGGCGAGGCAGGTTCCGGTGACGAGGCCGACATAGCCCGTACCGAAGATGGTGACTTTCATGCGCGCATCCTGGCAAAAACGCGATTTTAACAGTTCGACGTAGCGGCCCGGTGAACGGCGCTAAAGCCGGTCGAGCACCGCCCGCAAATCGTCCGGCAGCGGGGCGGAAAAGCTGTAGGCGCGTTCGCCCAACTCGAACTCGAAGCGCGCCGCGTGCAGGAACATCCGCTTCAACCCGAGCCCGCGGAAACGCTTGTTGGCCTCGCGCTCGCCGTACTTCGGATCGCCTGCCAATGGGTAGCCCGCGTGTGCGGCGTGCACGCGTATCTGGTGCGTGCGCCCGGTGGCGAGCGTCGCCTCGACCAGGCTTGCGCCGGGATATCGCTCGATTTCGCGGAAGAACGTGAGCGCGGGCTTGCCGTCGTCGTCCACCCGCACCATCCGTTCGCCTCCGGCCAGCACCGATTTGCGCAGCGGCGCGTTGACATCGAACCTGGCGCGATGGAGTGTTCCGCTCATCAGGCACAGGTACTGTTTTTTCGTTTCGCCCGACCGGATCAAATCCTGCGCGCCGATCAGGCCGCGCCGACTGCGTGCGAATACCAGCACGCCGGAGGTGTCCCGATCCAGGCGATGCACCAATTCCAGATGATCCTTCGGCCGCGCCGCGCGCAGCAATTCTATTGCGCCGAAGGCTATGCCACTGCCGCCGTGGCTGGCGATGCCGGCCGGCTTGTCGAGGACAAGAAAATCACGGTCCTCGAAAATCACGGCCTGGCGGATCTCGTCCAGCATCGCCGCGGACGCTGCGCCAGGTTCGGCGCGCTCGGCGGTCCGCACCGGCGGAACCCGCAACTGGTCGCCCGCGGCCAGCCGGGTGTCGGGCTTGGCGCGTTTGCCGTTCACCCGCACCTGGCCGGTCCGCAGCAACCGGTAGATATGCGTTTTCGGCACCCCCTTCAACAGCGCCGCCAGGCAGTTGTCCACGCGCTGGCCGTCGCGCTCGGGGCCAACTTCCACGGTTCGCACCGAACTGAAGTCCCTGGCCGAAGTTGCCGTCCCCATTGGAAAAATTCCTTTGCGATGATAGGATGCCTCGGCGTCAAGCAGGCTCTGGTCCCTCATGGGCGACCCTGCACTCGTTCGCCGCGCGGACAAGGCCTCCGCCTGCCATTCCTGACCGGGAGCAGCCGGTACCTCGCCATCGTAACGTTCGGGTCGATGTTTGCCCACTGTCGGCATGACGGCGCGGGGACATCGGGACGCGAACAATCCCAATCATCACCAGCCGGGGCCGTCGATCGGACCCGGCGACTGCCGCCAGGCGCGGCACGTCACCCGGCCGGCCGCCCCCTGAAAGGCGCCGCCGACGACGCGCGCAGCAAAGGCGACTTCAAGGAATTCACAATGAAACGCATGTTGATCAACGCAACTCAGCGTGAGGAGTTGCGTGTGGCCATCGTCGATGGCCAAGCCCTGTACGACCTCGACCTCGAAATCCCCTCGCGCGAACAGAAGAAGTCCAACATCTACAAGGCCCGCATCACCCGGGTCGAACCCTCCCTCGAAGCCTGCTTCGTCGACTACGGCGCCGAACGCCACGGCTTCCTTCCGCTGAAGGAAATCGCCCGCGAATACTTCCCCGCCGGCGCCGACCCCAACAGGTCCGGCATCCGCGACCTGCTGAAGGAAGGCCAGCAGCTGATCGTCCAGGTGGAGAAGGAGGAACGCGGCAACAAGGGCGCCGCGCTCACCACTTACATCTCGCTGGCCGGCCGCTACATGGTGCTGATGCCCAACAGCCCCAACGCGGGCGGGGTGTCGCGCCGGATCGAAGGCGAAGATCGCCAGGCGCTGAAGGACGCCTTGGCGCACGTGACGGTGCCGGAAGACATGGGCCTGATCGTGCGCACCGCCGGGGTCGGCCGCGACGCCGAGGAACTGCAGTGGGACCTGGATTACCTG
>DATCSF010000130.1:0-5994 GCA_036568625.1 Rhodanobacteraceae bacterium
CGGACCGCTGGGCACTCCGATCAACGTGTTCGGCGGCGCCTCGACGGCCGAGAACGCGTACTACGTGGATGGCATGAACACCACCGAGCTGCTCAACAACCAAGGTGGCATAAGCCTGCCCTATGGCGCTATCCAGCAACAGCAAACCTTTATCAGTGGTTACGACGCCCGGTATGGCCGTTCCATCGGCGGCGTGATCAACCAGATCGGCAAGAGCGGTTCCAACGAGTGGCATTTCGGCGTACGCGCCTTGTGGCAGCCGGCGAACCTGCGTTCCGATCCCGTCAACTATTACTACGCCAACCCGCTTGAAACGGCGCCCGGCCAGCAGCCCGGGGACCTGCAGCGCTACCGCAAGGGCGACCGCAGCAGCGAAACGATTTACGACGCTTACGCCAGCGGCCCGATCATCAAGGACAAGCTGTTCTTCTTCCTGGGTGTCGAACAGGACAACAGTCACTACAACACGACGGATTCCAACGTCGGCGTCGCGGACAGAAACTTTTACACCGTGCATCAGCCGAAGGTGTACGCCAAGCTGAACTGGAACATCAATGACAACAACATCCTGAGCTTGACGGGGTTGCAGAATTCCTACAAGCAGTGGGGCTCGTACGACGTTTTCGATTACGACACCAAACAGGTGATACCCGGAAACACGGGTCTGAATCTGACCAGTAAGACCACTTTCCGCATGTGGGCGGCCAATTACACCTCGTATCTCACCGACAATCTGACCCTGAACGCAATGCTCGGGAAGATGCACGGCCATTACTACACCGCCCAACCAGCGTTCCCCGGTTTCGATCCATCGCTGCCGCACATTGCAAGCGCCTCGTACCAGAATCCGGCGTTCCTTCCGCCCGGCAGCTCGGGTATCGACAACCCACAGGGCAACTCGACGGAGGCTCTCCCCAATCACAGGGAAGCGATCATGAATTACCGTTTGAGCCTCGATTACAAGTGGCGCGAACACGACTTCCAGATCGGTATCGACAACATTACCTCCAGGGACATTGACGACGGCTTCCAGAACACAGGACCGGGTTATCAATGGATCTATGGGCAATCGGATCCAGGCCAGCCGATCTTCGCGGGCAACCCCAATGTTCCGCCCTATGTCGGTCCTGTTCCGCAGGTTCCGCCTTACTGTGATCAAGACCATTGCTACTACGTACAGAAGCACGTTGATCTCAGCATCGCCTCCATGCGCGTTGCGCAACGCGCCTGGTACGTGATGGACAACTGGCAGGTGACCCCCACCTTCCTGTTGAATCTGGGACTGCGCGACGATGCCTTCGTCAACTACGACCCATCCGGCGTGCCCTATATCAGGGAGACCAAGCCGCAGTGGGCTCCGCGTATCGGCTTCAGTTGGGACGTGCATGGCGACTCCACCTTGAAAGTGTTCGGAAACGCCGGCCGCTACTATCTCGCTCTGCCAACGCAAGTGGCGTTATCCATCGCCAATCCCGTGGTGAATGCAGGCCAATATGGGACTTACACGGGAGTCGATCCGGCCACGGGCGAGCCGATCGGATTCACGCCACTGCCGCAGAATCCGCCGACCGGCGTGTCGATCGACAGCGAATACGGCCAGGCGAAGGATCCGCGCATCTCCGCCTCGCAGAACATCAAAGCCGAGTATTCCGACAACTTCGTCTTGGGGATGCAGCAGCAATTCAACATGCTGGGCACGAGTTGGGTATTCGGCGCCACCGGCACGTACCAGAAGATGAATCGAATCATCGACGATTACGACTCCGTACAAAACGAATGTGCGGCGGGATTCGCGCAGGGCTACACGTGGATGACACCGGAAACCTGCACCAACTGGGCGCAGAGTCTTATCCTGATCAATCCGGGCGAGACCAGCAATATCCTGATGAAGGCGCCGGACGGCAGCCTCGTTCCAGTGACCCTCACGCGCCAGGATCAAGGCTTCACGAGAGGGCCGATACGCAAGTACTACTCGATTGACTTGTCATTGGAGCACGCCTGGGACGGCAAGTGGTTTGCAAAGATCGACTACGTGTTCTCCAAGACCTGGGGCAACACGGAAGGACCGGTCAGCACCTATTCCCAGCAGAGCGGATCCTACGAGTCGCTCACGACGGCGTGGGACTTTCCCGAAAGGATGGATTACTCGTACGGCATACTGCCCAACGACCGCAGGCATCAGCTCAAGATTTATGGCGCTTATGCCATCACTCCGGACTGGACGGTCGGCGCCAACCTGTACGTCACATCGGGTACGCCACGTATGTGCCGGGGTCCCTACGGGCCGGATCAGGTTCGCCTGCACGGCTCCCGCACCTATTACTGGTGCGGCGGGGTTCCGGTTCCGCCGGGTTCGCTGGGCCGCACACCCTGGACGCATAATCTCAATCTCAGCGTGGATTACAAGCCAGGATGGGCCCAACACAAGCTTGACTTTAACTTCGCGGTATTCAACGTGTTGAACAAGCAGACGCCGGTGTTCTACAACGACGTTTTCGGCACGACCAGCAACCCGAATCCCAACTATGGACAGGTTCAGGATACTCGGGCACCGCGCTATGTCCGATTCTCGATGTCCTACGATTTTTGAGAGCTCCCGCTCACTCTCCGCCGCCGGGCCAAGCGCCCGGCGTTTTTTTGCAGCTTTCGGCGATTCTTGACCGCGCCGCATCGGCGCGGCATTTAGTATTGAGCCACTGCCGATGATGAAGTGAACACGCTTTCGATGTCGCAATCCGTGCAAGCTCCACCGCAGCGGCCACTGTCGTCCGTGGCCACGCGCCTGCTGACGCGGGCGCGCAGGGAATGGGAACAACGGCAATTCGACGCCGCCGAAGGATCGCTCAACAGCGTGCTGGCACTGGCGCCGGACTGTCTGGACGCAGTGCGAATGCTGGGCATGGTGGCGCAGCGCCGTGGCCACCACGCCAAGGCTGCCGAGTGCTTCCGAAAAATGCTTGCGGTCTTCCCCGAAGACGACGAGTTGCACGTCGGGCTCGGCATCGCCTTGTTCGAACTCGCCGAACCCGAACAGGCACTCGAGCATTTCCGGCAGGCCTGCGCGCTTGCGCCGAACTCGGCATCGGCGTGGTTCAACCTGGGCGAGGCGCTGGGGCGGCACGCGCTTTCGCAAGACTCTGTCGCAGCATTGCAGCGCGCGTTGCAGCTCAATCCCGCGCATGTTCCCGCGCGACTGTCGCTGGCGCGGGTGCAGGCCAGCCTCGGCCACATCGATACCGCGGTGAAGGGTTACCGCGAAGTGGTGCGCCGCGACCCCGGCAACGCCGAAGGCTGGTTCGGCCTGTCCAACCTCAACACCGTGCATTTCGATGCCGCCGATGCGGCACGCATGCAGCATGCATTGGCACGGCCGGATTCGGCCGGTCGCGACTACGAATTGCTGGCTTTCAGCTACGCGAAGGCGCTGGAAAGCCAGGGTGAATACGCGCAGGCGTACGACGTGTTCGCGCGCGCCAACGCCTCGCGCCGCCGGCGGGTGAAGTGGGACGCCGCGGGCGAGCGCAAGCGCGTGGCGGCGATCATGGACGTCTTCGCGCAAGATCTGCCCGCGCCGCCCGATCCGCAGCTTGGCCGCGAAGCCATCCTGATCGTCAGCATTCCGCGTTCCGGTTCGACGCTGGTCGAGCAGATCCTCGCTTCGCATCCGGAGGTCGAGGGTGCGAACGAGATCAAGGACATGCAACAAGTGATCGATGCGGAAACCCACCGCCGCCAGTCCGCATACCCGATATGGGTGCCGGACGCCACCACCGGGGACTGGCAGCGCCTCGGCCGCGAATACCTCGCCCGCACCGCACGCTGGCGCGAACGCAAGCCGCGCTTCACTGACAAGAGCCTGGTCACGTGGTATCTGGTCGGCCCGGCGCTGGCGATGCTGCCCGCGGCACGCGCGGTCATCATGCGGCGTGATCCGGTCGAAACCTGCCTCGGTTGCTTTCGCCAGTGCTTCAGCGAAAACAGCGGATTCGCCTGCGACATGGACGAGATGGCTGACTACTGCACCGATTTCTTGCGCCTTACGCGGTTCTGGCTGGAAAAATATCCGGACCGCGTGATGGACCTCGAATACGAATCGCTGGTCGCCGATCCGGAAAGCGAAGTGCGCCGCCTGCTCGACTTCTGCGGTCTGCCATTCGACCCCGCCTGCCTCGAGTTCCACAAGACCGCGCGCACCGTGCAGAGCCTGCCCAGCGCCGCACAGGTGCGGCAACCGATTCGCCGCGACACCGCCCGCAGCGCGTTGTACGGCGACAAGCTGGACGGCCTCCGCCAGCGCCTGCGCGAAGCCGGGGTGTTGGCGGCATGACCGGAAATCGTCGCAAAATCGAGACCGTTCGTGTCGAGCGTAGCGGAGCGAAGCTCCGCGAAGTCGAAACACGCGAGTCGGAGACGGTTTTGGGCACCTCGACTTCGCGCCCTGGGCGCTACGCCCAAGGCCTACCTCGGACTCGATCCGGGGGCGCGCGGAATTTTGAGGTATCCCTTGGGCGCGCATTGCGCATATCCGGCCTGCTCCTCGCCTGTCTCATACCGGCACTGCTGACCGCCTGCGCACCGCTACCGCCGCGCAATCCCCTTGCCACCTGGGCGCCGTCGAAGAACTACGACATCCGCAAGCCACAGTTGGTCGTGCTGCACTTCACCGACCAGGATTCGGTCGCGCAATCGCTGGACACCTTGCGCACCGCCAACAGCGACGGACCGGTCAGCGCGCATTACCTGATCGGCCGCGATGGCCACATCTACCAACTGGTCAGCGATGTCGAGCGCGCATGGCACGCCGGCGGCGGCAGGTGGGGCACCCTCACCGACGTCAATTCCGCGTCCATCGGCATCGAGATCGCCAACAACGGCCACGTGCCGTTTCCGCCCGCGCAGGTCGCCAGTCTGATCAATCTGCTGACCGATCTCACCGCCCGCTGGCACATCCCGCGCGCGCAGATCATCGGCCACGAGGACATGGCGCCCACACGCAAGAATGATCCGGGTCCGCTGTTCCCATGGGCGACGCTGGCGGCCGCGGGCTTCGGCCTGTGGCCCGATCCGGGCTTCGACCGGCTCAACCCGCCGCCCGGCTTCAACCCGTGGACGGCGCTGGCAGTGATCGGCTATTCGCTGGACGATCCGCAGGCCGCGGTACGCGCGTTCCACAACCACTTCCGCGGCACGGGCGGCGATACCCTGGATGCCGAGGATGCGCGCATCCTCTACAACCTGGTCGGCAAGATCGAGCGCGGCGACACTGAAAAGTGATCCGCACTCACACAGCTTCCGGCATCGCGTCGCCCGGGCGTTGCTGTGCCAGTTGTTCCGTGACGCGACATCCGCGCAAACGCAACGCGTGCGCCAGCGCCATGATCGCCGCCGAGAAGATCACGATCACGACAAGCCCCGACACCATGTCGAGATAACCGAGGTTGCCGGCGTGCCTGCCGAGCGCGGGATAGCGCCCCAGCCAACTGATCAGTGTGACGCCGCCCAGCCACGGCAGCATCCAGAAACCGGCACGCATGTCCAGCTTCGGGGTATGCCGGCCCCAGCCGGTTTCGTGGATCGCCAGCAAAACAAACCCGAGCAGCACGGCGACCATCAGCTTCCACACCACGTCCCAACCCGACCAGAACACGATCAGGTTGGATGACAGGAATGCGAGATACGGAATGATCCAGCCGCCGCCCAGTCGGAACGGGCGGTTGTGATCCGGCAATTCCTTGCGCAGCGCCATCATGGTCAGCGGCCCGGAACCGAACGACATCACCATTGCCGAGGTGTGGAAGCCGACCAGCTTCTGCCAACCCGGGAACGGCAGGAAGAACAGCAGCCCCACGAAGAACGCCAATACCACGCTGACCCACGGCACGCCCTTGTCGTTGACGTGCGACAGCGCCTTCGGGGCGTTGCCGTTGCGACCCATCGCGTAGGTCAGTCGCGCGGACAGGATCGTGTAGATCAATCCCGTGTCCGAGGGCGACA
>DATCSF010000131.1:0-14441 GCA_036568625.1 Rhodanobacteraceae bacterium
ATCGTTACCTCTTGTCGCCGACGCTGGATACGCATCACCTGGATGCCGGCTACCTGCGCGCGCAGTTGCAGCAGCGTGTCGAGGACTTGAGTTCGCCCGCCGCGTCGATGCTGGAGCCGTGGCTGAGGCGCGATCCCACGCTGGAAACCTTGAAGCTCGCGCGGCTCTGGACGCCGCCGCATCAACCGAAATTGGTCGACGGCGTGTGGTTCTCCCACGACGGCGAGGCATTGCTGGTCGTGGAAACCAAAGCGGCCGGATTCGATCCCGGCGCACAGGCCGCGGCGATCGCATCGCTTCAGAAGCACTTCGTTGCGTTGCCCGGCGCGGCCCGGGCGAGACTCGCGATCAGCGGCCCCGGCTGGTTCGGCGTCGAGGCCAGTCGCAATACCCGCGCCGAGGCCGATCGCTTCGGGGTGATTACCACCATCGGTTTCGTGTTGATGTTGCTGCTGGCCTACCGCAGCGCGGTGCCCATCGTGGTGACGGCGTTGCCGCTGCTGTCGGGCGCGGTGGTGGGATTCGCGTTGCTGGCGTTGATCTTCGGCCACGCGCATGGCATCACGGTGGCGTTCGGTTTCACGCTGCTGGGCGTGGCACAGGAATATCCGTTGCGGGTGTTCAGCCATCGCCGCATTGGCGTGCCGACTTCGAACTGTGTGCGCGCACTGTGGCCGTTGCTGGCGACCGCGATCGTGTCGGTGTGCATTGCCTATCTCGCGTTCTTCGCGTCGGGTGTCGCGGGCCTGCAACAACTCGCGGTATTCACCATCGGCGGACTGGTGGTGGCCGGCATCTGCACGCGCTGGCTGTTGCCCCTGGTGGTGCCCGCGGCAACGCGCGATATGGCCGCCACACCGGGGTTGGCACCTGCGTGGCACTTCCTCGCGCGCCTGCCCCGCCCGCGCTGGCTACCGTGGCTGGTCGCCGTCGCCGGCGTGTGTGTGGTCGCGTTCGCGCCCGGCCGTTTTTGGCAGAACGATTTATCTACCTTGACGCCAATTCCCAAGGCGCAATTGCAGCGCGACGCGCGCCTGCGCGCGGAACTTGGCGCGCCCGACGTGCGCTATTTACTGGTGCTGCGCGCGCCGACTGCGGAAGACGTGCTGGCGTTGTCCGAACGCGTTGCGCCGCGGATGCATCAGCTCGTGGCGAGCCATGCGGTGGATGGATTCGAATTGCCGTCGCGGTTCCTGCCCAGCGCCCGCACCCAAAAAATGCGCCAGGCGACCTTGCCGGACGCCACGCAATTGCAATCCGCATTGCAGCAGGCGATGGAAGGACTGCCGTTCCGCGCGGGCGTATTCGCACCATTCGTGGCCGACGTGGAAGCCGCGCGCAAGCTGCCGCCGTTGACGCCAGCCGAATTCGAGCAGTCGCCGCTGGGGGCGCGGCTGGAATCGATGCTGGTGCAGCAAGGCGCTGGCTGGGTGGGCCTGGGGACGCTGAGCGGCGTCGACGATCCCGCCGCGTTCGATGCATTGACGAAAGCGACGGGCGGTGCGGTGCATCTGCTGGATCTCAAGGCGTCCACCGAATCGCTGATCGTGGCATACCGGCACCGCATCCTCGTGGCGCTGGGCGCCGCCGCGTTGCTTTTATGTATCGCAGTGACCTTGGCGCTGCGCAGCCCGCGCCGCGCCTTGCACGTGCTGGGCCCGATGGCGCTGGCCACGTTGCTGGTGCTGGTGGTGCTGCGCGCGTGCGGGATTCCGTTGTCGCTGTTCCACCTGGTGTCGTTGACGCTGGCGGCGGGACTCGGACTGCATTACGCGTTGTTCTTCGAGCGCCGTACCGGCGACGAGCGCGAAGATTTGCGCACGCTGCACGCGACGCTGGTGTGCGTGGCGTCGGCGCTGCTGGTGTTCGGCGTGCTGGCCCTGTCCAGCGTGCCGGTGCTGCGCGCGATCGGCTTGACGGTGGCGCTGGGAGTCGCATTCCACTTCACCTTGTCGGTGTTGATGGCGCCGGCCGAACACCTGCGTCGGGAGAACTGACGCAATGCTCCCGAAATCCGAATGGGCCCACTTGATCCCGCACGCGGGGACCATGTGCCTGCTCGACGAAGTGGTCGAGTGGGACGCGACGCGCCTGCACGCGCGCAGCGCCTCGCACCGCGGCGCCGACAATCCCCTGCGCGCCGAGGGCGTGCTGCACGCCGTGAACCTGTGCGAATACGCGGCGCAGGCCATGGCGGTGCATGGCGCGCTGCGCGGGCGCGAAGCGGCGGGCAAGGCGCGCCCGGGTTTGCTGGTGGCCCTGCGTGACGTGGATCTTCATGTCGAACGCATCGACGATCTCGAGGGCAGGCTGCAGGTGCACGTCGAATGCTTGATCGCGATGGCCGACAGCCTGCAGTATGCCTTTCGGGTGGAGCATCGCGGGCGCCTGCTCGCGATCGGACGCGCGGCGGCGATGCTGCAGGACCGTTGAGGAACAGGCGATGACGCAAGACGCAAGACGTGTGCTGGTCACTGGCGGCAGCGGCGACATCGGTGGTGCGATTTGCGCGGCGCTGGCGCGCGACGGCTGGCGGGTGGTCGTGCATGCCAACGCAAACCGCGGGCGCGCCGAAGCCGTGGCGAAGCAGATTCGCGGGACCGGTGGCGAAGCGGAGCTCGTCGCGTTCGACGTCACCGACGCAGCGGCGACACGCGCGGCAATCGAAGACCTGTTGCAAACCGCGCCGATCCAGGCGCTGGTGCACAACGCAGGCATCCATGACGACGCCCCGTTGGCCGGAATGCGCGAGGAGCAGTGGCGGCGGGTGATCGACGTGTCACTCAGTGGCTTCTTCCATGCGGCGCAACCGCTGTTGCTGCCGATGGCGCGCGCGCGCTGCGGGCGCATCGTCGCGGTATCGTCGGTGGCGGCGACGCTGGGCAATCGCGGGCAGGTCAATTACGCGGCGGCGAAATCGGCGCTGCACGGCGCAGCGAAATCGCTGGCGCGCGAGATGGCCTCGCGCAATATCACCGTCAACGTGGTCGCGCCCGGCATCATCGAAGGGCGGCTGACCGGGGCCTTGTTTTCGCCGGAACAGGTGAAGGCGATGATCCCTGCCGCGCGCACCGGCACGCCCGCGGAAGTCGCGGGCGTGGTGGCGTTCCTGTGTTCCGACGCGGCGTCCTACGTGAACGGCCAGGTGATCGGCGTGAACGGCGGCATGGCGTGACACCCGGCGTCGGGTGGTCGACCGACGCTCAGGCCGCTGCGCGGAACAGTGCCGGTCGCGCGCGCTTTCCGGCGGCAGTGCGCAGCGCCTCGATGGCGAGTCCGGGTGCATCGCCGGCGGCGTCTTCGGCCAGCGCGCCGGCCAGCGCGTGCAGCAGATCGACGTTCCCGCGCAGACGCGCGCGGATTCCGGCGTCGTCGAGGCGCTCGTGCAGGCGCGAATTGAGACGCGCGAACCACGCGAGTTCCTGCTGGTCCATCCACGCCGGCGTGGCGCACGCGCGACCGTGTGCGTGCCATTCGCGGAACAGCGCCTGCATGCTGGCGTTCAGGCTTTCCGCTGCCGCAAGCTGCGGCGCCATGTCGGCGAACAGACGAAGGTCCGTCAGCCGGTCGCCGATCGCGAGCGGGCACAAGACGCCCCAGTAGTAGGCGTAATCCCACAGCACCTTCGCGGTCATCACGCGTGCGTTGCCAAACAGTGCGTATTGCCCGCGATAAAGGCTCAGCGTGTTGCGCTGGAACGAAAAGAACAGTTGCTGGAAGTGGCGGGTGGCGCGTGCATCCGCGCATCCGGCGAAATCGCGCGCAATGAGTTCGGCGACGTAGGTGTTGCCGATGGCGATGAAGTCCGAGCCGGGCGAATAAAATGGGTCCAGGAACATCGCGGCCTCGCCGGTCAGCGCCCACCTTTCCGCGCTGAAGACCTGCCGACAGCCGTAGGAGACGTTGCGCAGGAAACCGAAATCGAGCAGGGCGTCGCGACGCGTGACGAGCTCGCGCGCCAGCACGGGCTGGTGGGCGCCCAGCCATTCAAGCGCGCGCTCGAAACTGTTGAACGTTTCCACCGGGTGCACGGCCGGATCCGCGACGATGCCGACCGAGTGCGCGCCCGAGGCCAGCGGGATCAGCCACACCCAATAGCCCGGTCCACAGAGGTGATTGGTCGAACGCCAGCGTTCCTGCGGCTCGCACAAGCCGCGCCACGTCTTGTTGTCGCACCAGTGGTCGAGGTGCAGGCGCGCATCGATGCGCATCCACGCCGCGCCGATGTGATGACCGTTGTCCTCGTCGAGGCCGAGTTGCCTGCGCAGCAGGCCCGCACGGCCGGACGCGTCGACCAGCCAGCGTGCGCGATGGATGCGAGTGTCGCCGGCGTGCGCCGCGCGCACCACGTGCGGCGTGCCGGTCTCGATCGCGCGCACCGTGACGCCCTGCATGAATTCAATGCCGTGGCGGTCGGCCTCTTGACCCAGGAAATTCTCGAACGTGCCGCGTTCGAGCTGCCAGGTCGGGGTCGGGAACACGCGGCTGATGCCGAGCTCGGCGCAGCGGTCCAGTTCCGCGCGACCGTCGCTGAAGAAAAACCGGAAGCCGAACTTGCGGACCTGCGCGGAGTCCAGGTGTTCGCGCAAGCCAAGCGTATCGGCGAAGTAATGCGCGCCGATTTCCACCGTGGATTCGCCGACCTTGTGGGCGGCGGCGGGCACCGGATGGCGGCGCCGCTCCAGCACCCGGATCGCGAGATCGGGGCAGCGATCGTGGAGCTGCAGTGCGAGGGCAAGGCCGGCGAGACCGCCACCGATGATCAGGACATCCACGGGCGCGGTGTCGGACATTCATTCCCCCGGAGGGCCGCCGGCACCTGCCAGCGGCACGGGTGGTGCGGTGTCGAGCAGGCGTTCGGGGTCGTACACTTGCGGCGCGCGCGCGTGCGAGGCGCGATAACTTTGCGCCACGTGGCCGTAGTGCACCACGCGCCGGAAGGTGTACCAGGTGATCCGTACCACGTCGCGCACCGGCCGGAAGTGGCTATGGCGTGCGCTGTCGTCATAGCGGCAGACGATGGGAATGGAGACGACGGGCATGTCGAGATCGCGCGAAGCGGCGATCAGGATCGCCGCTTCGAACACGAAATCCTGCGCCGGCAGAGCCTGTCCCGGACCTGATCCGGGATCGACCAGTGCCACCGCCGCGTGCGGATACCAGCGCTGGCCGCTCTGGGTGTCGGCGACCGGCCGGCCGCAACCCCAACTGATGCCCCAGTCGGCGAAATCGTTGGCACGCCGGCGTGCCTTCGGTTGTCGATGACGCTCCAGCATCCGCGCGCCGACGATCAGCGCTTCGGGGAATTGGCGCGCGGCGGCGAGCAGGCGCGGAATGTCGGCGGGGTCGTGCTGGCCGTCGCCGTCCATCGTCAGCACGCCGCTGGCGCCGCGTTTCAGCGCTTCGCGAAAGCCCGCACGCAAGGCCTCGCCCTTGCCGCGCCGCTCCGGGTGGCGGATCAATGTCACCGGCATCTGCGCGACGATGCCCGCGGTGTCGTCGCTGGAACCGTCGTCGACCACGACCACGTCGCGGCAATGCGCCAGCACGCCTTCCAGCAGGGTGCGGATCGCGCGCGCTTCGTTCAGGCAGGGCACGACCACGAAGGGGCGGGCAGTGGCGTCGTTCAAGGCGTGATCTCCATATCCAGTGACAATCCCGACGACAGTCGCAAACGCAGGTTCGCCGGGTGGGCCTGGGCGAGCGTGGACAGCACCGCCAGCGCCTCGGCGTTGGCCGGATTGTCGCCTGCCGTCGCGGGCAATGCCACTCGGGGCAAAGGTGGCGCGATGCCCGGGTGCAAGGCAAGCCGCAAGCGCGCTCCATCCGTCGCGGTCGGATGCAACACGAGGGCGGTGCCGAACGCGAGGGTGGTGCGGGTCATCTCCGCCAGCGGGCCGGTGGAGGCGACGTCGCAGGATGCAAACAGCACCGGCGTGTTCTCCGCGCAGGCGAGTGCGGCGGCTTCCAGCAAGCCGGTCGCGAAACTCCGGTGGTGCGCAGTCACGGCGCTGGACGCGGCAGTGCATCCGGTGGCGATCGTCCAGTAACCGGCGGGCGCGTTCAACACCGAGTTGTGGAATTTGGTGGGCGAAAGGTCCAGCGGCGCCCGAGCCAGCGTTTCACACACGTAATCGGTGATCGCGACTTCACCGTGGGTGGACGCGAATACGCATGGAATCATGGCCGGATCAATACCCGCCATGCCCGTCGCTTGTGCGGCCACGTCGGCCGCGAGGCGCACGCCGTCGGGCGCGCGTCGGCGCTCGGCGGCCGGCAACAGCGTGCCGGCGGGGCGCACGGGCGCGGCGTCCGCGACGGCTGCTTCGCCGCGCAGGACTTCCCGCAGACGCTGCCAGTCGGGCACACCCGGCGCCCACGCGCCGATGCCGGTGATCCGAATCGCGAGCGGTGTGTTCAAGCGGCGGCTCCACGGCCGAACACCAGGCAGGCGTTGTTGCCGCCGAAGCCGAAGGAATTGCTGAGTGCGATGTCGACGCGCTGCCCGGAGGGTTGCAACGCCAGCCATGGCGCGGCTTCCGGCATCGGCGCGCTGCAGCCGAGGTTGGGCGGCACGAGGTCGTGCTCGATCGCCAGCAGCGCGAACGCCGCTTCCAGCGCGCCGGCTGCGCCGAGCGTGTGTCCGGTGAAGCCCTTGGTGGAACTTGCGCGGGTGCGGGACGCGAAACGCGGCAACAATTTCGCCTCGACCTCGTCGTTCTTCAGCGTCGCGGTGCCGTGCAGGTTGACGTAGTCGACCGCGTCCGTGCCGATGCCGGCGCGGGTCAGCGCCTCGTCCAGCGCCACGTGCGCGCCGCGGCCCTCGGGATGCGGCGTCGACATGTGGTGCGCATCCGATGATTCGCCGTGCCCGAGCAGGCGCGGGGCGCGCGGCGCGACCTCGACGCGTTCCAGCAACGCGAACGCGGCGGCTTCGCCAATGGAAATGCCGTCGCGATGGACATCGAACGGTCGGCAGGCTTGCGTCGCCACCAGTTCCAGCGAGCGGAAGCCGAACAGCACGCTGTCGCACAAGGTGTCGACGCCGCCGACCAGCGCCGCGTCGACGAGGCCCAGTCGGATCAGCCGCTCGGCGGATGCGAACACCTTGGCCGACGAGGAACACGCGGTAGAGAGGGTCAGTGCCGGGCCGGCGATGCCGGTCGCGTCGGCGACGAACGCAGTGAGCGAGTGCGGGGTGTGGATTTCTGGGCGGCGCAGATCGCCCGGGAAATGCCCTTGGTCGAGCCGCCGGTAGGCATCTTCGGTGGAGCCGATGCTGGCCGTGGACGTGCCCAGGATCAAGGCGATGCGGGCGGCCCCGTAACGTGCGATCGCGCCGGCGACGGCATCCGGCAAGCCATCCTGCTGCAATCCCAGCCAGGCAAGGCAGTTGTTGCGACAGTGCCAGTGCGCGAGCGGTGCGGGCAGGGCGACGTCTTCCACGCCGGCGACGCGTCCGATCCGGCACTCCAGCGGCGCCGACGAGAAATCGTTCGCGTGCAGGCCGCTGCGGGCATTGCGCAGGCCTTCGAGCTGCGCCGCGAGTCCGCGGCCGAGCGCGGAAGTTGCGCTGTACGCGGTGATCGCGAGCGGTTCAATGCGTGCCGGCACCCTCTGTCCCTCGTTGCTGGTGGGCCAGTATACGTGCCAAGTCTGTCGCAGCGAATGTGCAGTTACACTCGCGGGCGCGGCGGATTCGCCGCCTATGTTCCCAGGGAGGAAGCACCATGTTGCGCATGCGAATCATGAGGGTGGCGCTGCCGTTGTTGCTGGCGCCTGCGCTGTTGTTGCTGATGGCGTTCCGGCAGGCGCCGTTGACCGACCCCGCGCCGATCGCGGTGCCGGCCAGCGTCAATACGGCCAAGGTGGAGCAGATCGTCGGCTCCGCGCTGACCCAACGCGGATGGCGCATCGTCAAGCACGTGCCGGGCGAGGTCGATGCCGTGTACGACCCGCGCAGTTTCAGCGTCACGATCGCGGTGCACTATGACCCGCAGAAGATCCAGATCAACTACGTCACCAGCAGCAATCTTCGCTACGAAGAGAAAAACGGGGTGCGTTACATCCACAAGAATTACGCAAGCTGGATCAAAAACCTGGTCACGGATATCCAGAACGGCTTGATGATGGCGAAATAGCGTTGCGACGGGCGGCGCAACGCCGCCCGTGGTTTCAGGAAAGTTCGATGCAAGTGAATGTGGAAAAGGTCGATGCCTTCCTGCGCGATTTGCAGGACCGCATCTGCGCGGCGCTGGAGCGCATCGATGGCGGTGCGCGCTTCGTCGAAGATGCGTGGACGCGTCCGGTGGGCGGGGGTGGCCGCACGCGCGTCCTCAAAAACGGCGCAGTGTTCGAGCAGGCGGGCGTGAATTATTCGCGCGTCACCGGCGATGCGTTGCCGGCGTCCGCGACCGCCCACCGTCCGCAGCTGGCCGGACGGCAGTGGACCGCGACCGGGGTGTCGCTGGTGGTCCATCCGGAGAACCCCTATGTGCCGACCTCGCACGCCAACGTGCGTTATTTCGAGGCCGACAAGGCGGGCGAGGAGCCGGTGTGGTGGTTCGGTGGCGGCTTCGACCTCACGCCGTTCTATCCCTTCGACGAGGACTGTGTGCACTGGCACACTGTCGCGCGTGACCTGTGCGCGCCATTCGGCGACAAGGTGTATCCGCGCTACAAGAAGTGGTGCGACGAGTATTTTGATCTCAGACACCGCAATGAAACGCGCGGCATTGGCGGGCTGTTCTTCGACGACTTGAACGAAGGCGGCTTCGACCGCTGCTTCGAATTCCTCAAGGCCGTCGGCAACGGGTATCTCGAGGCGTACCTCCCGATCGTCGAACGCCGCAAAGGCATGCCTTACGGCGAGCACGAGCGCGAGTTCCAGTTGTACCGCCGTGGCCGCTACGTCGAATTCAACCTGGTGTACGATCGCGGCACGCTATTCGGCCTGCAGTCGGGCGGCCGCACCGAATCCATCCTGATGTCATTGCCGCCGCGGGTGCGCTACGAATACGGCTACACGCCTGAACCCGCCAGCGCGGAAGCAAGACTGGCCGAGTACCTCAAGCCGCGCGATTGGGTGTAGCGCTTTTGCTGCGCGGAGGAAGCCGCGCGGCTGCGCAGCCGCCGGCATCGCACGGGCGGGATCCGCGCCGATACGCCTGTCCCAACCCGTGGCTGTCGAGAGCGCGAGCAGGTTGGGCAGCGCAACGCGAAGCCCAACACCGTCATCGGCGGCAGACGTTGGGCTTCCCGGCATGAAGCCGGGTCAGCCCAACCCGCGAAGGCACGCGATCTGGCCGATGCTTACGCTCACGCTCCCTTGCGTGAATCGGCGTTGCCGCGCCATTTGTGGCGACGCTTGTTGCCGGCGGCGTGTTCGTCCTTGCCGCGTTGTGCGTGCGGACGGCGCATGTGCGACGGCTTGCCGGGCTTGGTGTTGTTGCGCGCCGCGTTGCCTTGGTTGCGCCCGTGCTTGCGCATCGGCGGTGCGGGATTGTCCAGGCGCAAAGCCCAAGCCGGTTCGAAACCTTCGATCGGCTCGATTGCGAGATCCTGCTTCAGCAGGCGGCGGATGTCGCGCAGCAGGCCTTCTTCTTCGCGGCTGACCAGCGACAGCGCCAGTCCTTCGGCGCCGGCGCGCCCGGTGCGCCCGATGCGGTGCACGTAATCCTGCGCCACCATCGGCAGGTCGTAGTTCACCACCGCCGGCAGCTGCGCGATGTCCAGCCCGCGTGCCGCGATGTCGGTGGCGACCAGCACGGTGACCTTGGCCGACTTGAAATCGGCAAGTGCGCGGGTGCGCTGGCCCTGGCTCTTGTTGCCGTGGATCGCGGCCACGCGAAAACCGTGCTGGCCAAGGTATTTGCACAACTTGTCGGAACCGTGTTTGGTACGTGCGAACACCAGCGTCTGCCGGCGGCTGTCGGCGGCCAGCAGGTGCAGCAGCAGCTCGCGCTTCCTGTCGGCGTCGACCGGGTGTACGCGATGGTGCACGCCGACCGCGACCGCGTTCGGTTGCGCCATCTGGACTTCGCGCGGTTCGTGCATGAACTGCGCGGCCAGCGCCTTGACCTCCGGCACGAAGGTGGCCGAGAACAGCAGCGTCTGGCGGCGCTGCTTCGGCAATGCACCTAGGATTTTCTTCAGTGCCGGGGCAAAACCCATGTCGAGCATGCGGTCGGCCTCGTCCAGCACCAGCGTTTCTATGCACGACAGATCGGCATTGTGGCGATCCATGTGGTCGATCAATCGGCCGGGCGTGGCGACGATGACGTCGGCGCCGCGCCGCAGCGCCTGCACCTGGCCGCCCATGCCGACACCGCCGAAGATCGCCGTGGTGTACACGCGCAGATATTTTCCATACGCGCGCAGGTTGTCATGCACCTGCGCGGCGAGTTCGCGGGTCGGCGTCAAGATCAGCGCGCGCGGTTTGCGCGGCTGCTTGCCGTTGATCAGAACCTGATCCACGCCAAGCTTTTGCAACAGCGGCAACGCGAACGCCGCGGTCTTGCCGGTGCCGGTTTGCGCACCGGCAAACAGGTCGTTGCCCTCCAGGACCAGCGGAATGGCCGCAGCCTGGATCGGGGTGGGGGTGGCGTAGCCTTGTTCGGCAAGGGCACGCAGCAGCGCGGGCGCGAGCCCGAGCGATTCGAACGTCATGATGGAAATTCCCGTGAGCCGGAGCGTTCCCTAAACCGCGCTGCAGGCAAGTAAGACAAGGTGCGGGCGCTGCGATTGCAGCGACCGTGTATGCGCGACGGGCGAGTGGCGAGGGGCCGGGCGGCGCGGAGCGTGTCGGCTCTGCGGCGGCGGTGATCCACCAGGGAAGTTCGGGTTACGGCGCGTCAAACTGCGCGCAAGTGTAGCGGGTTGCGCGTTTGCAAGCCAGCAGATTCTGGCGTGGGGCGGAACAATGCGAGCAAACATTGGAGTTCGCATGAAGCGGCTCGTGTCACTGGAGGCCGAGCCAACCTGCGTAGGCTGGGCTGAGCGCTTTGTGCGAAGCCCAACATTCATCGTGAAAGCGTTGGGCTTCCGTCGATAAAGCCGACGTCAGCCCAACTACTTCCATGGGTTCGCGTTTTCGGCGAATCCCGGCCGTTGCACGCGTACCACGCAAAAGCGCTGGCCGCTGGGCGCCTGCATGACCACCCAACGGTCGAGGTGTTTGAAGATCGTCGCGCCAAGTTTTTCCAGACGTGCGACTTCTGCTTCGATGTCGTCGGTTTCGATGTCGAGGTGCACACGGCTTTCGTGCTCGACGCGTTGCAACTGGATCATCGGCTGGTCCGGCGGCGTGGCGAGCTGCCGGTAGTTGCGGCGGCTGCCGGGATGATCCGTGTCCACCGGGCAACCGAGCGCTGCGGCCCAGAAGCGGGCCGCGGTGTCGATGTCGTCGACATTGCAGTCGATCTGCAGCGAACACAGGCGCGAGTGGTGCATGGCCTGGAGGGTTCCATTGAGGGCAAAAACCGATTCCGGATCGCCGCGCAGCCTGCCCCGGAGTGCTTTAATCCGGGGCGACGTCCGGAATGACGGCGACCAAATTACTTCGCGCCCATCATCTTTTCGCGGCGTGCGCGGAATTCGCTGTCCTTGTACCACTTCGGCCATTCGTCACTGAGCGAGAGCTCGCGGCCGACTTCGTACAGCGCCTGGGTATCCTCGGCCAGACCCGAGAAATCCCATTTCGGATCGAAGTTGTCGAGCGGCGTGTGATAGCGGTGCGCGGTGTAGTCGTCGAGCGCCTTGCGACCCGCGGCCGTGCCGCCGTGCACCAGGTCGTCGCCGGTTTGGGTCATCAGCGCGGGCACGCCGGCTTTGGCGAAACTGAAATGATCGGAACGGAAGTAGAAGCCGTTCTCGGGCGTCGCATCCGGGCTGGCGTAGCGGCCCTGTTTCTTCAACGCGGCCTTCAGCATGTCTTCCAGTTGCGACTGGCCGTTGCCGATGATTTGAAGATTGCGGGTGGCGCCGATCACATCCATCGCATCCATGTTGATGTCGGCGACGGTCTTGTCCATCGGGAACACCGGATGCTTGGTGTAGTACAGCGAACCCAGAAGGCCGGACTCCTCCAGCGTCACGGCAGTGAACAGCACGCTGCGCTTGGGCGCGGGTTTTTGCGCCTTGAATGCCTTGGCGATTTCAAGCAGCGCCGAGATACCGGTGCCGTTGTCGACCGCGCCGTTGTAGATCTTGTCGCCCTTCAGGCTGTCGTCCTCGCCGAGGTGGTCCCAGTGCGCGGAATACACCACAGCCTGGTCGGGATGCAGGGTGCCGCGGATCAGCCCGAGCACGTTGTCGGCGCTGCCGTGGCCGATCTTGCTGTCCAGCGCGATCGAGGCGGTGGCCTTGAGGTCGACCGGCTTGAAGCCACGATGATCAGCCCGGGCCGCAAGTTTGTCGAAATCGAGGCCGGCCTTCGCGAACAGGCGTTGTGCTGCGTCACGCGTGATCCAGCCGGCCACCGGCAGGCGCGGGCCGGGGTCCTCGCTCTGCGGCAGTGCCAGCTGCGGGCCACCCCAACTGTTCTTGACCACCGACCACGGGTAACCCGCCGCCTCGTTGGAGGTATGCACGATCAGGCACATCGCCGCGCCCTGGCGCGCGGCTTCCTCGTATTTGTACGTCCAGCGGCCGTAATAGGTCATGGCCTTGCCCTTGAACAGGCTCGCGTCATCGTCGCCGAAGCCCGGATCGTTGACCAGCACCACCACGGTCTTGCCCTTGACGTCGAGGCCCTTGTAGTCGTTCCAGTTTGCTTCGGGCGCGTCGACGCCGTAGCCGACGAACACGATGTCGGAACCGTTGATCGCCACGTGCGGCTTGGCCTGCAGCGTCATTGCGACCAGGTCCTTCCCGAAATCAAAGACCTGTGTGCCGCCGCCTGCCTCGACCGTGAGCTTGACCTTGTCGGGATTTTCCAGTGCCGTGGAAACCGTGGGCACCTTCTGGAACCACGAACCGTGATTGCCGGGCTCCAGGCCCAATTGCCTGAACTGTTCGACGATCCACGTCTTGGCGCGCTCGCTTCCGGGCGTGCCGGGCTTGCGGCCATCCATGGTGTCGGAGGAGATCGCCTTGTCGTAGGCGCGGAACCCTTGCGCGGTGATCGCTGTCGAAAACGTGGAGCCCGCTGCGTTTTCGGCGGGCGCGGCCTGCGTGGCGGCGGCGACGCAAAAACTGGCGGCGAGTGCGAACAGGATGGCGCGGCGCATGGCAAAACCCCTCTCATGGACGAACAATCCGCGAGTGTACGCCGGACACCGCGATGGCGCAGGTGCGGCGCACACGGATGGCATGACGACTGTCACGCGAAATTTCGTTACCACATGCACATGCGTGTGTTCGCACGGCACTGGAGAATGACAACCGCCTGATCGTCCGATCCCATCGGTTCGTGGAAGCGTTGTGGGATCGGCGCGTGGTTACCCGGCGAGGGCGGGTGACCGCGCGTCGATCCTCACACCAGCGCGTCGGCGTGAACCGTAGCTTGCGACCTGGCGATCGGCGCCGATGTCGCTGCAAAAGCGGGGGCGTTCGCCGGCGCGGCAAGATCGGCGGCGGTGTCCTCAAGCGTTCGGATGGCATTCCCCGTGATGTACCGGAGACCGTCGCCGCGCTTGCATTGGCGCGGCTGACGCCACATGCTGCCCGGATGTCGACCCATCCGCACGCTGCACACCTCACTTCTGCCTGTGCGCTGGCGCTGGCCTGCACCCTCGCGACACCGCTTGCCGTGGCAGCCTCCGGCCACACCTGGATCAACCCGCTCGACGTCGATTATCGCTACAACTACGAGCAGATGAACCAGGGCATTTCGTACCGCACCGGCGCGGATCCCGCGATCGTGCGCTACCAGGACGCTTATTACCTGTTCCTGACCCTGGCCGACGGTTACTGGCGCTCGACCGATCTGGTGCACTGGTCCTTCGTGAAGCCGGACCGCTGGCCGTTCGACGGGCCCGTCGCGCCGGCCACCCTGGTCGCCGACGGCAAGCTGTTCCTGATGCAGGCCGCGATGCAGCCGCGGCCGTTGCTCTATTCCACCGATCCGGCGCACGGCCGCTGGGATTTCTGGACGCGGCTGCTGCCGGCAGTGCCGGGCGTGGTGTGGGCCGGACACGAAAAAGAGATGAAACCGGGCGACCTGCCGCCAGGTCCCTGGGACCCGGGCCTGTTCCAGGACGACGACGGCAAAATCTATCTGTACTGGGATTCGTCCAACGTGTTCCCGATCTACGGCGCGCAACTTGATTTGGCGTTCGACAAGCAGGCCGAAGGCGAAGGCAAGCGCGTGAAGTTCGTCGGCAAGCCGGTGGCGCTGCTGCACGCCGATCCCGCGATGCACGGTTGGGAACGCTTCGGTCAGGACCACAGCGATGCGAGCATCGCGCCGTACATCGAAGGCGCGTGGATGAACAAGCACG
>DATCSF010000132.1:0-12166 GCA_036568625.1 Rhodanobacteraceae bacterium
TTCATCACGCCCTTGAAGCTGGCGTTCTACATCGCGCTGTTCGTCAGCATGCCGGTGATCGTGTACCAGCTCTGGGCATTCGTGAGCCCCGGCTTGTATCGGCACGAAAAACGCCTCGCGCGGCCGCTGCTGATCGCTTCGGTGCTGTTGTTCTACTGCGGTTGCGCGTTTGCGTATTTCCTGGTGTTGCCCGCGGCGTTCCGATTCCTGACCGCGGTCACGCCGAGCGGCGTCGAGATGATGACCGACATCACGCACTACCTCGATTTCGTGGTGATGGTGTTCTTCGCGTTCGGTCTGTGTTTCGAGATCCCGGTGGTCCAGGTGATCCTGGCGGCCATGGGGTTGGTGACCGTGCAGAAACTCAAAAGCTGGCGCCGTTACGCGATCGTCGTCGCGGCTGCCGTGGCGGCAGCGATCACGCCGCCCGACATCACCTCGATGTTGCTGCTGTTGATTCCGATGGTGATCCTGTATGAACTCGGCATCGTCGCGGTGCGCGTGCTGGTGAAGCCCAAGCCCGCGCCGGATGGGGCGGAGCAGACGTCGCCCTGACGCACCGTGACGCCGTCGCCGCGCAAGATCGTGCACGTGGACATGGACGCGTTCTACGCGTCGGTCGAACAGCGCGATGATCGCGCGTTGCGGGGCAGGCCCGTGGTGGTTGCGTGGAAAGGCGCGCGCTCGGTGGTGTGCGCGGCCAGCTATGAAGCGCGGAAGTTCGGCGTGCATTCGGCGATGCCTGCGCTGCGCGCCGAACGACTGTGTCCGCAGGCGGTGTTCGTCCCGCCGGATTTCGTGCGCTACAAGGCCGTGTCGCGCCAGGTGCGCGGGATCTTTGCGCGCCACACCGACTTGATCGAACCACTGTCCTTGGACGAGGCCTACCTCGACGTCACGCAGGCGAAATCCGCGTTGCCTTCGGCAACCGCCGTGGCCGAAGCGATCCGTTCCGAGATCCGCGAGGCAACGCAGCTCACCGCTTCGGCCGGTGTCGCGCCCAACAAGTTCCTGGCCAAGATCGCGTCAGACTTTCGCAAGCCCGACGGCTTGTTCGTGGTGCGTCCACGCCAAGTACTGGCGTTTCTTGCGCCGCTGCCGGTTGAGCGCCTGCCCGGCGTCGGCAAGGTGATGCAGCGAAAGTTGGCGGAACTCGGCATTGCGATCATCGATGACCTGCGTGCGTTCGACGGGGGCGAATTGGAGCGCCGCTTCGGGCGATACGGGAGAAGATTGCACGAGTTGTCGCTCGGCATCGACGAGCGGCCGGTGACGCCGGACCGCCCGACTTTGCAAATCTCCAGCGAAGACACCTTCGAACACGACCTGACGCTCGACGAACTCGTGCCGCATATCGAGCGGCTGGCCGAGAAAACCTGGATCGCACACCAGCGCGAAGCTTGCGGCGAGCACGGCCGCATCGCGCGCAGCGTGGTGCTGAAACTCAAGACCGCCGAGTTCCGCATTCTCACGCGAACCCTTACGCCGCCCGAGCGGCCGTCTTCCGCGAGCGAACTCGCGGAAATCGCCTGCGCGTTGCGGGCCCGCGTCGACCTGCCGCCGCGCACGCGCTATCGACTGGTGGGCGTTGGGGTGGCAGGCTTCGTCGATCGCGAAAGCTTCGAGGCGCAACCGGAATTGTTTCATCGACTTGCGTAATCAACCTGCGAAGCGGCGCAGATCCGTACATGTTGCGGGCGAATCGCGGGCGAATTTCCAGCCTACATTTGCCTAGCATCGTCTTAACGATACGCGTGATTGCATTACTCCCGACGCTCCGACGTTCGCCGGGTGAAATATGCGCGACTCGTGCAAAGTCCTGATGCAGAACCGGGCAACCGCCACATGGCATTCCGCGGCTCGCGCTACCCCGATGGTTCGACACGATCCGGAAGTCTTCGCTCCCGGCGCTTTCATCCATCTGGTTACCGCTGCGCGTTTCCAACGCACCTGATCGTTGATTGATTCCCCGTCCGGCGCGCCGTGTGGCGCGTCGGCAACGGGTGCCTGCCCCCGCCGGAAAGACGTGCCATGAGCAATATCGCAGTGATCGGAGGCATCGCGCCGGCAGGTTTGCATCCTGCGACATCGGCTGGCGCGGCATGACTCCATTTCATTCCATCGAACAATAAATCGCACCGGTCAGCGCGCTTTCGCCGACGACGAACGGAGACAGACATGAAGAACAAGACGATCCTGCTCCTGCTCACCTTGATCGCGATGCTCACGGCTGGCGTCGCATCCGCCAGAAACATCACGCTGCTCAACGTCTCCTACGACCCGACCCGCGAGTTGTACCAGGACCTCAATCGTGCGTTTGCGGCGCAGTGGAAGGCGCAGCACGGTGACACCGTCGTGGTCAGGATGTCGCACGGCGGCTCCGGCACGCAGGCGCGCGCAGTGGCAGACGGCCTGCCGGCCGACATCGTCACGCTGGCGCTGGCTTACGACATCGACGTACTCGCCGATCGCGGGCTGCTGGCCAAGGACTGGCAGCAACATTTGCCGGACAATGCCTCGCCCTACGCCTCAACCATCGTGTTTCTGGTGCGCAAGGGCAACCCGAAACACGTTCGCGACTGGCCCGATCTGATCAAGCCGGGCGTGCAGGTGATCACGCCCAATCCGAAGACTTCCGGCGGGGCGCGCTGGAACTTCTTGGCCGCCTGGGGCTTCGCGCTGCAGCAGCCGGGCGGCAACGAAGCCAAGGCGCGCGCATTCGTGCAGGCGCTGTTCCAGCACGTACCGGTGCTCGACACGGGCGCGCGCGGTGCCACCAACACGTTCGTCCAACGCGGCATCGGCGATGTGCTGCTGGCGTGGGAAAACGAAGCGCTGCTGGCGCAGCGTGAACTGGGCAAGAATCGTTTCGATATCGTCGTGCCCTCGATCAGCATCCTCGCCGAACCGCCGGTGGCGGTGGTCGATGCCAACGTGGCGAAGGACGGCAATCGCGCGGTGGCCGAGGCTTACCTGAAATTCCTGTACACGCCGCAGGCCCAGGACATCGGGGCGCGGCATTTCTATCGCCCACGCCTCGCGGCGGTGGCGCAGAAATACGCCGCGCAATTCCCCGTGGTGAAGACTTTCACCATTGCGCAATTGTTTGGCGACTGGCGCAAGGCGCAGGCGAAGTTCTTTGCCGACGGCGGCGTGTTCGATCAAATCGGGCCCGGCACGCAACCGGCTCGATGACGACCAGTCTTCGCGTGAACGGAGTGCCGTGATGACTCTCGCAAAACGTCATCGTGTGTTGCCGGGGTTCGGCCTGAGTGTTGGGTACACACTGGCATTCCTCGGGTTGATCGTGCTGCTGCCGCTGGCGGCACTGGCCTGGAAGGCTTCCGGCATCGGCGTCGCCGGGCTGCTGCACCTGCTCGCCACCCCGCGTACGCAGGCGGCATTGAAGCTGAGCTTCGGCGGCGCGCTCGCCGCGTCGCTGGTGAATGCGACGTTCGGGCTGCTGGTGGCGTGGGTGCTGGTGCGCTATCGCTTCCCCGGCCGCCGCCTGCTGGATGCGCTGGTCGACCTGCCGTTCGCGTTGCCCACCGCGGTCGCGGGCATCGCGTTGACCGCGTTGTACGCGCCGAACGGCTGGCTGGGGCATGCACTCGGTGCGTTCGGTGTGCGGGTTGCCTACACGCCGCTGGGCGTCGGCGTCGCAATGGTGTTCGTCGGCTTTCCGTTCGTGGTGCGCACGCTGCAACCGGTGTTGGAATCGCTGGACCGCGAGGTGGAGGAAGCCGCCGAGAGCCTCGGTGCGCGTCGGTCTCAGGTCTTCATGCGCGTGATCCTGCCGGTACTGACACCGGCGTTGCTGACCGGCTTCGCCCTGGCGCTGGCGCGCGCGGTGGGCGAATACGGCTCGGTGATCTTCATTGCCGGCAATATGCCGATGCGGTCGGAGATCGCGCCGCTGCTGATCGTGCAGAAGCTGGAACAGTTCGACTACGCCGGCGCGGCCGCGCTGGGCGTGGTGATGCTGGGCTTTTCTTTCGCGTTGCTCATCGCGCTGTCACTGTTGCAGCGCTGGAGCCGGCGCTGGGCGGAGCCGTCGCCGTGAACGCGACGGTCCTTCCGCGCACATCAGCATGGCCGCGGCGGCTGCATCGCGCGCTGCTGATCCTGATCGCCGTGGCATTCATGCTGGCGTTCCTGCTGTTGCCGCTCGCAGTGGTGTTCGCCGAAGCGCTTGCCAAAGGCGTGCAAGCATTCCTGGCGGCGATCGCGCAATACGAAGCCTTGTCGTCGATTCGGCTGACCCTGCTTGTCGCTGCGATCGTGGTGCCGCTGAACATCGTGTTCGGCGTTGCCGCGGCGTGGGCCATGGCGCGTTTCGAATTCCGCGGCAAGGCGATGCTCGGTGCGCTGGTCGATCTGCCCTTCTCGGTGTCGCCGGTGATCGCCGGCCTGATCTACGTGCTGCTGTTCGGTGCGCAGGGCTGGTTCGGACCATGGCTGGGTGCGCACGGCATCAGGATCATTTTCGCCGTACCCGGTCTGGTGCTCGCCTCGGTGTTCGTCACGCTGCCGTTCGTGGCGCGCGAACTGATCCCGTTGATGCAGGCCCAGGGCAGCGAGGACGAACAAGCCGCGCGGGTACTGGGCGCCAACGGCTGGCAGATGTTTTTCCGCGTGACGCTGCCCAACGTCCGCTGGGCGTTGCTGTACGGCGTGCTGTTGTGCAATGCGCGCGCGATGGGCGAATTCGGCGCGGTGTCGGTGGTGTCCGGCCACATCCGTGGGCTGACCACCACGATGCCGCTGGAGGTGGAGATGCGCTACAACGAATACGACTACGTCGGCGCGTTCGCCGTGGCTTCGCTGCTGGCATTGCTGGCACTGCTGACGCTGGCGATGAAGACACTGCTGGAATGGCGCTACGGCGACGCGATCGCCGCGCACGCGCCGGGCGGTCGTTGAGGACGGCCGCATGACACTCGAACTCTCCCATCTTTCACGGCGCTTCACGGATTACCCCGCGCTGGACGATGTCAGCCTGGTGATCCAGCCCGGCGAATTCCTCGCGCTGCTCGGGCCGTCGGGTTCCGGCAAGACCACGTTGCTGCGTATCCTCGCCGGCCTGGATTACCCGGAATCCGGCGGTGTGCGCCAGAACGGACAGGATCTCCTGGCCATCGATGCGCGCCACCGCAAGGTGGGTCTGGTGTTCCAGCATTACGCGCTGTTTCGGCACCTGACCGTCGCCGACAATGTGGCTTTCGGCCTGCGCGTGCGGCCATGGCGCACGCGACCGAAGCGCGCCGAAATCGCCGCGCGTGTCGAACGTCTGCTGCAGCGCGTGCAACTGCAGGACATGGCCAACCGCTATCCGGCGCAGCTCTCCGGCGGGCAAAGACAACGCGTGGCACTGGCGCGCGCGCTGGCGGTGGAACCAGACCTGCTGCTGCTGGACGAACCTTTCGGCGCACTCGACGCGCAGGTGCGGGTGAGTTTGCGCCGCTGGTTGCGCGAGTTGCACGACGAGCTGGGCTTGACCACCGTGTTCGTCACCCACGACCAGGAAGAAGCCTTGGAACTGGCCGATCGCATCGCGGTGATGAACCGCGGCCGCATCGAGCAGGTCGGCACGTCCGAAACGATCTACCACGATCCGGCCACGCCGTTCGTCTGCGGATTCGTCGGCAAGGTCAATCGCATCGCCGCGCGTTGTGAAGGCGGAAAGCTCGTGGCCGGAGGAACGATGCTGGGCGTCGATCCGTGGGAGGGCCGCCACGAGACGGCCATCGTCTACGTTCGCCCCGAGCACCTCGCCGCTGCCTCGCCAAATGAAAGCCAAGCATGGCCTGCGCGCGTGCGTCAGGTGTTCCGCGCCGGCAGCACGGTACACCTGACGCTGGAGGTGGCGACACTCGGGCGGGTGCTGGAAATGGACGTTTTCGAGGGTGAACGGTCGCGCGGTGCGTGGCGCCCGGGCATGGCCTTGCGCATTCGTCCGCGGCACGTCATCGCCTTTCCGGACGAGAACGCACCCATCGACTGCGGCAATCGCGAGCACCCGATCATCGCGTCGAGCGTCCGGCCTATCGCCATCGAACCGTGACCGGCAGCACGGAGTGAACCATGCGACAAGGAAGAATCTGGTTCCTGCTGCTGTTGCCGGCAGCGATGACCGCGCATGCCGGTGCCGACTGGCCGACGCGCTACACGTTCGGCGACGACGTGGAAGTCGGGGTGAAGGGATTGCTGCAGTACGACCTCAACGAGTTCGGCAACGATCGCCTGCCGGACGGCACGCGCGCATTCGAGAATGCGCATGCATGGCGGCGCAAGGAGTTCTATCTCTACGTGAGCAAAAGCGGCGTGTTCGAAATCAATGCGGGTTACGATTTCCAGGCGCGCGCATGGGTGGACAACTACCTCGCCGTGGAGACGTCGGCCGGGCGTTTTCGGGCTGGCCAGTTCAAGACGCCGGTCGGTTGGGAGGACGGCAACACCTCGACCAGTGCGACGCTGTTTCTCGAACGTGCGCTGCCGGAACAGGCGGTGCACGAGGGCCGCCGCGTTGGCCTCGAGTGGCAGCGGGACATCGCTTCGAAGTGGCTGCTGCAGGCGGTGTGGTTCGCGCGCGGCGACCTCAACGCCGATGCCGACGGCACCACCATCGCCGGTCGCGCGGTATTCACACCGGTGCGGCGCGCCGATGCCGTCGTGCACCTGGGCGTGTCCGCGTCGCGCGAGGAAAGGGACGGCGGCACCGCACGCGTGCGGGCGCGGCCCGAGGTGGCACTGACCCCGGTGCGCCTGGTCGACACGGGGACCTTGCAAGGTGTCGATCACATCGACCGTGTGGGCGTGGAGGCCGGCTGGCTGCGTGGTCCGCTGTTGGTGCAAGGCGAATATCTGACCTTGCGCGCGCAGCGTCCGGCAGCGGCGGACTTCACGAGCCAAGGCGGCTATGTCACGGCGGCGTGGCTGTTGACCGGCGAAGCGCATGGTTACAAGGGCAGCGGGTTCACCAATCCGATGCCGGCACACGCCTGGGGCGCCGTGGAACTTGCGCTGCGCTTTTCCACCCTGGACCTCGACGACGGGAGCGTCACCGGCGGCCGTGAACACGACTGGACCCTGGGCCTGAACTGGTACATCGGCAAGCACTTCAAGCTGCAGGCCAACTACATCCGCGCCTTCAGCGACCGCAAGGGCCTCGTCGTCGCTCCACACATCGTGGGATTGCGCGCGCAGATCCAGTGGTGATGCCGAGGTTTAAATGACTGCGCTTTGCGCGCTGTCGCATGGCAGGGCCGCCCCCTTTCGGGGTCAGGCCGTGCCGGCTAGTGCGCCGGGCCGAAGGCACGTTCCCGGAGGTAAACCGGCAGATCGGTAGCCTGCGGCTGCACGCCCCACTGGTTGAGCATGGCCGTGACATGCCCGCGGTGGTACGTCGTGTGATTCACCACGTGCAACACGATGTCTTCGCGGCGCAGGGTCCCGTCGCCGCCGCCGATGAAGGTGAAATGCACGGCTTCGTTGCAGGCATCGGGTGGCATCGTTGCAACGTAATCGACGTACCACGCGTCGATGTCGCGCTGCGCGTCGCAGAGCTCGGCAAACGGCGGTGCCGTCTCGGGATTGCGCGTGCCCAGGTTGTGCGGAATCCCGAGCAGGTGCGATTTCCACACCACGTCCATCAGTTGGACGTGGTTGAGGGTGCGCAGGATGCTGCCCGCGAAGATCGGCGTGGGCGAGGCGAGTTCGTCAGCGGAAAGGCCAGCCAACGTCGCGTATAGCCGCTGGTCGGCCCACGCCTTGTAGCGCGCCAGCATTTCCAGGTGTTGCGTCGAAGCAGACACGGCTATTTTCGTTTGGGAATATACAAATCCGTGATCGTGCCTTCGGCCACCTCGGCCGCCATGCCGACGGATTCGCCGAGCGTCGGATGCGGATGGATGGTGAGCGCGATGTCGCCGATCTCGGCGCCCATTTCGATCGCGAGCGCGATTTCGGAAATGAGGTCGCCGGCATGCACGCCGACGATCCCGCCCCCGATTACGCGGTGCGTGGCCTTGTCGTAGATCAGCTTGCTGAAGCCTTCCGCGCGATCCATACCGAGCGCCCGACCCGAGGCTGCCCACGGGAACTTGCCGATGCCGATGCCGAGGTTCTTTTCCTTCGCCTCGCGTTCGGTGACGCCGACCCACGCGAGTTCCGGATCGGTGAACGCGACCGATGGCACCACCCGCGCATCGAAGTGGCGCTTCTGGCCGGCTGCGGCTTCTGCGGCGGCGTGCGCTTCGTGCACAGCCTTGTGTGCCAGCATCGGCTGGCCCACCAGGTCACCGATCGCGAAGATGTGTTCGACATTGGTGCGCATCTGCGTGTCGACCGGAATCAGTCCGCGTTCGGTGACGACGACGCCGGCCTTGTCGGCGCCGATCTTGTTGCCATTGGCGCTGCGACCGACCGCCACCAGCACCCGGTCGAAGATTTTCTTTTCGGGAATGCTGTCGCCTTCGAATTCGCAGGCGATGCCATTCTTCTGCGCCTTCGCTGCGATGACTTTCGTCTTGAGGTGCGTCGCGACACCTTGCTTTTTTAGTTGCGCGGCGAGCGGCCGCACCAGATCGGCATCCGCGCCCGGCATCAACTGGTCCATGAACTCGACCACCGTGACGGCGCTGCCGAGGGCGCGATAAACCGTCGCCATCTCGAGCCCGATGATGCCGCCGCCGACCACCAGCAGGTTCTTCGGAACGTCGCGCAGTTGCAGCGCGCCGGTGGAATCCATCACGCGTGGGTCGTCCCACGGGAACATCGACAGGCGCACCGCTTCGGAACCCGCCGCGATGATGGCCTGCTCGAAGCGGATCAGCTTCTTGTCCTTGCCGTTGACGACTTCCAGTTCGTGCGGCGACACGAAGGTGCCGACGCCCTGCACCGCGCGCACCTTGCGCTGCTTGGCCATCGAGGCAAGGCCGCCGGTGAGTTTGCCGACGGTCTTGTCCTTGAAGTCGCGCAGTTTGTCGAGATCGATCTTCGGCTTGCCGAATTCGATGCCGTGCGCACCCATCAGCGCGGCCGCGTCGATCACTTCGGCCGCGTGCAACAGCGCCTTGGACGGAATACAGCCGACATTGAGACACACGCCGCCGAGCGTGCCGTAGCGCTCGACCAGCACGGTGTCGAGGCCGAGGTCGGCGGCGCGGAACGCGGCGCTGTAGCCGCCGGGGCCGGAGCCCAGCACCAGCATCCGGCATTCCATGTCGGGTTCACGGCCAGTTTCGCGCGCGTGGATGGGCGCCGGTACGCTTTGACTTCCACTCGCGGGCGAGGGTTGGGGCGAGGACGATGCTGGTGCGGCCTTGCGCTCTCCGGCACTCGGCGCCTTCTCGCTCTTCGCGGGGGCAGGTTTGTCGGCCTGGGCATCGCCACCTGCGGGCGAGCCCGCGCCTTCCGCCTCGATGACCGCAATCACCGCACCCTGTTCGACGTTGTCGCCGACCTTCACCTTCACTTCCTTGATCACGCCTGCGGCCGAGGACGGCACTTCCATGGTGGCCTTGGCCGATTCCAGCGTCACCAACCCCTGATCCTTTTCCACGCGATCGCCGACCTTCACCAAGACCTCGATGACGGGCACGTCGTGGAAATCGCCAATGTCCGGCACCTTCAATTCAATCGTCTTGCTCATGCGCTTGCTGTCCTTTGGGTTTTGTGTGTTCCGCGGGCGTCGCGCTTGCATCGGTGGTGTCGCCGTCGTGGTCGGCAGCGGCGCGCTCGCGGATGCCGGTGACGGGCTTGCCTTGGTCGTCGCGGTCCGCGGTTCTTGCAGCGCTCGTTTCTTCTTGTGCGATATCGCTGCTGACCGAACGCGCCGCGTCGTTGTCGGCGGGTGCCCGGGCGGCGCGATTCGTCCCGGTTGCCTTTGCCGGTGGCTGCTCGCCACGAGCAGCCGCATCGCGTGCTTCGGCGCCGTGCAGCCCGAGCCACGATTTCACGTGCAGGTCGCGCTGCGGGAACGGCAGTTCCAGGTGATGCTTTTCCAAGGCATTGTGCAGCGCCCAGTTGTAGGCCGCCGTCACGCCACGATAGCGCCGTGCCGCACCGGCGTTGAGCCACACGACCAGCGCGAAATCCATCGCGGATTCGCCGAAGCCCGTCAGCCACACCTGCGGTTGGCGCGATGCATCGTCGGTCAGTGTGAACGGTACCTCCGCGGCGGCTTCCAGCGCGGCCTGGCGCACCTTGTCCTTGTCGGCGCCGTAGGGCACGCGGAAGGGAATGTGCGAGCGGCGCGACACGTCGCGCCAGGTCAGGTTCACCACGTTGTCGGTGATGAATCGCGAGTTGGGCACCAGGATGTCGATGTTGTCGTTGGTGGTGATGCGCGTGGCGCGGATGTGGATGTCGCTGACCCGGCCGTGCACGCCGTTCGCGAGTTCCACGAAGTCGCCGACCTTCAGGCTGCGGTCGAACAGGATGATGAGTCCGGAAATGAAGTTGGAAAAGATCGCCTGCAGCCCGAAACCGAGGCCGACGCCTAGCGCGCCTGCGAAGAACGTGAACTCGTCGAGCGGTATGCCTGCGACCGACAGTCCCCAAAGCACGCCGATCGCCAGCACGATGTAGTGCAGGACGCGTGACAACGCATAGAGGGTCGATTGGCTGGTCTGGTGGCGCTGGCCGTAACGCGCGAGCCCGGCCTGCAATAGCCGGGAGACCAGGATGGCCACCAGCACCACCACCACCGCGACCAGCAGTGATCCCAGGTTGAGCGTGACGCCGCCGACCTTCAGGCTGATGCCGAGGACGTGATTGATCGCGTCGACGGCGTCGTGCAGCGGCGAGCCGGCCACGACTTGTGATGCAGGCGGGGTGGCCGGCGCGGCCATGCTGCCTTACAACAGTGCCCGCCGCATGTCGGCGAGCAGTTGCGCAAGGTACGCGGCGAAGCGTGCCGCGGCGGCACCGTCGATCACGCGATGGTCGTAGGAGAGCGACAGCGGCAGGATCAGGCGCGGTGCGAATTCCTTGCCGTTCCAGACCGGTTTCGTCGACGACCGCGAGACACCGAGGATCGCGACTTCCGGCGCGTTGATGATCGGCGTGAACATGGTGCCGCCGATACCGCCCAGCGACGAGATCGAAAAGCAGCCGCCCGACATTTCGCCCGGCGTCAGCTTGCCCTCGCGCGCCTTCTTGGCCAGCGCCGACATCTCCTGCGCGATGTCCAGCACGCCTTTCCCGTCGCAGTCGCGGATCACCGGCACCACCAAGCCATTCGGCGTGTCGGCGGCGAAGCCGACGTGGAAATACTTCTTCACGACGAGGTTTTCGCCCGACGCATCCAGCGAGGCGTTGAAGTCGGGGTACTTCTGCAACGCGGCGACGCAGGCCTTGATCAGGAACGCGAGCAGGGTGACCTTGATGCCGGCTTTTTCGTTTTCCTTGTTCAACGCCACGCGCAACGCTTCGAGGTCGGTGATGTCGGCGTCCTCGAACTGCGTGACGTGCGGGATCATCGCCCAGTTGCGCGCAAGGTTGGCGCCCGAGAGTTTCTTGATGCGCGACAGTGGTTGCGTTTCGGTTTCGCCGAACTTCGAAAAGTCGATCTGCGGCCACGGCAACAGGTTCAGGCCGTTTCCGCTGCCACCCGCACCAGCCATTTGCGGCAACGCGCCGCCGGTCATTGCCGATTTGACGAACTGCTGCACGTCTTCGCGGGTGATGCGTCCACCGCGCTCGCTGCCGCCGACGCGCGCAAGGTCCACGCCCAGCTCGCGGGCGAACGCACGCACCGCGGGGCTGGCGTAGGGCACCTTGTCGGGCATGATCGAATCGCCGTCGAACGGTACGGGCGGCGCACGACGCTCGGTCGCGTGCTCGTCCTCGCTGCGCGCGGGCTGCGCCTGCGATGCCGAAGGTGCTTTCTCGGCCTGCTTTGGCTCGCTCGGCCGCGGCTTTTCCTCGCGTTTTTCGGGGGCCGGAGCGGCGGGTTGTGATTCCGCGGCGGAGGATTTCGTTGGCTCGCCCTTGCCGCCCTCGGCTTCGATGGTCGCGATCACACTGCCTTCGGACACCTCGTCGCCTTCCTTGACCTTCATTTCCTTGACGGTCCCTGCGAATGGCGCCGGCACTTCCATGGTGGCCTTGGCCGATTCGAGTGTCACGAGGCCCTGATCCTTGTCCACGTGATCGCCCGGCT
>DATCSF010000133.1:0-13618 GCA_036568625.1 Rhodanobacteraceae bacterium
ATAGAACAATGCAAGACCCGGCGCGATCATCAGCACCACCAGCAACGTCGCGACCAGCATCCAGGCGGTATCGCCCTTGTCCACACTGGTGGTGCGGGCCAGCGCACAGGTCGGAACGATCACCAAAGCGGAGACTGCGAGACGCGGGATCCATCGCGCCGCACGCACGTGGTTCACCCCATCGCGCGTTTCAGGAATGCGTGCCGCCATCGCGGCGTTCCGGATGGGTCAAGTGCAGGAAACGGGTGAAGGTGTCCTTGGGCCGCTCCAGCCCGTGCGTAGCCAGCACCCGCGCGGCCATACCGCGATGATTGCTGCCGTGCGTGAGGAGGTGCAGCAGCATTTCATCCACCCGCATGCGACCGCGGTCGCCGTCGGTGAAAACAAATGGGATGTCGCGGGCAAGTTCCGCGTCGTGCGCGCGCGCCGTGTACTCGACGAGCCACCCGTCTGTCTGTGCCATCGCCGCTCGCAACGCGGCGAGGGTGGGTGTTTCCACCGTATTGTCGGCGTCGAATCCGTGCGGCTTCCCGGTGATGTGGCCGATGAAGATGCGATCGACCACGTGCGTGTGGTTGAGGATGCGCACGAAGAAGCGCGCATCCTCGTTTGGCAGCGCCTGCCATTGCCGCGCGCCGTGATCCAGCAAGTCCTGGTTCGCCCAGGCCTTGTAGCGGAAAGCATCGGCGAACGGATGATCCATCACTGGCACGCCTCGTCCGTCAGATCGAGTAGTACATCTGGTACTCGAGCGGATGCGTGGACGCGCGGTACGCGGTGACTTCCTTCATCTTGAGCGCGATGTAAGCGTCGATGAAATCATCGCTCATCACGCCGCCGGACTTCAGGAAGTCGCGGTCGCGGTCCAGCGCCTCCAGCGCACCATCCAGGGAGGCGCACACCTGCGGGATGTTGCGTTCCTCTTCCGGCGGCAGGTCGTACAGGTCCTTGTCCATCGCCGCGCCAGGGTCGGTCTTGTTCAGGATGCCGTCGAGACCGGCCATCATCAGCGCGGTGAAGGTGAGGTAACCCGAATTCATCGGGTCGGGAAAACGCACTTCGATGCGACGGCCCTTCGGGTTCGACACATACGGAATACGGCATGACGCCGAGCGGTTGCGCGCGGAGTAGGCCAGCATCACCGGCGCCTCGAAACCCGGCACCAGGCGCTTGTAGGAATTGGTCGTCGAATTGGCGAACGCGTTGATCGCACGCGCGTGCTTGAAGATGCCGCCGATGTACCACAGCGCGAGCTGCGAGAGCCCACCGTACAGCTCGCCCGCGAACAGGTTCTTGCCGTCCTTGCTGAGCGACTGGTGCACGTGCATGCCGGAACCGTTGTCGCCGACCACGGGTTTCGCCATGAAGGTGACGGTCTTGCCGTTGGCATGCGCGACGTTGCGGATCACGTATTTCATGGTCTGCAGGTCATCGGCCTTGTGCAGCAGCGTATTGAACTTGACGCCGATTTCGCACTGGCCGGCGTTGGCGACTTCGTGGTGGTGCACCTCCACCGTCTGGCCGAGCGATTCCAGCACGGTGCACATTTCCGCGCGCAAGTCGTGCAGCGAATCGACCGGCGGCACCGGAAAGTAGCCGCCCTTCACGCCGGGTCGATGACCATGATTGCCTTCCTCGTATTTGTAGCGCGAAGCCCACGCGGCTTCTTCGGAACCGATTTCATAGAACACCCGGCCCATGTCGTTCTGCCAGCGTACCGAATCGAAAATGAAGAACTCGGGTTCGGGCCCGAAGAACGCGGTATCGGCGACACCGGTGGATTTGAGGTACGCCTCGGCGCGCCGCGCAATCGAGCGCGGGTCGCGCCCATACGCCTGCATCGTGGACGGTTCCAGTACGTCGCACATGATATTCATCTGCTTGTGCGCGGCGAACGGATCGACGAACGCCGTGGCCGGGTCGGGCATCAGGATCATGTCCGACTCGTTGATGCCCTTCCAGCCGGCGATCGACGAGCCGTCGAACATCTTGCCGTCCTCGAAGGTGTCGGCATCGACCGCATGCGCGGGAAAGGTCACGTGATGCTGGACGCCGCGCATGTCGGCGAAACGCAGATCGACGAATTCGATGGCTTCGGATTTGATGGTTTCGAGGACTTTGTCGGCGGTCATGATGGGCTCGGATCGGGGAGGGGATGGCTTGGAAGGTGCAAGCGTCGTGCCAGCTACTACATCCTTCAAATTCAAAGACCTGGATAGACGGTCCAGTACGTTTGCACCATGTTGGTTCAACAATCGCACCATTCAGGCGAATTGCTCAAGCCAGCTTGGCACCCAGCGGTACCGGTTTGTCGGGCACGCACAGGGCGACGTTGCCGTTGGCATCATGGAAACCCGTGACAAGACACTCGCTCATCAGGGGCCCGATCTGCTTCTTCGGAAAATTGACCACGCCCACCACCAGCTTGCCGACCAGTTCTTCCGGCGTGTACAGCGTGGTGATCTGCGCGCTGGATTTCCTGACGCCGATGGCCGGCCCGAAGTCGACCGTAAGCACGTAGGCGGGCTTGCGCGCCTCGGCGAACACGCGCGCGTCGACGACGCGGCCCACGCGCAACTCGACCTTGGTGAAATCGTCCCAGCTTATCGCTTCCATCGTGCTGCTCCGAAAGCCATGCATACTAGCTGCCCATGCGCAACACCGACGACACACGGGCGGCGGTACGCCGGAAGGCGTGGCTCAGCGAATGGCCGCTGCCGGCCACGCTGATCGTCCTGGTCGCGGGCTGGTTGCTGCAACCTGCGTTTACCGCGAACGGCGCGGCCAACCTCGCGGTCGCCGCGGCCTTCGTCGCGTTCTTCATTGGCGCGCTGCTGGCCGCGATCCTGGCAACCCGCCACGCCGAACACCTGGCCGAACGTTTCGGCGAACCCTACGGCACGTTGATGCTTACCCTGTCCGCGATCTCGCTGGAAGTCGCGACGGTGGTGACCGTGATGCTGCACAACGTCGACAACCCGGCGTTCGGACGCGACACGATGTTCTCGGTGGTGATGATCGTCCTGAACGGCATCATCGGCACCGCGCTGCTTGTCGGCGGTCTGCGCCATCACGAACAGACCTACAACCTGCGCGGCGCCAAGGCTTTCCTGAGCCTTTTGATTCCGCTGTCGACGCTGGCGCTGATCTGGCCGGATTTCACCGTCACCACCGGCGAAGGCACGCTGTCGCTGGTGCAGAAACTGTTTTTGCTGGTGATGTCGTTGCTGATGTATGCAGCGTTCCTGATGATCCAGACGCGCACCCACACCAGTTTCTTCGTCGCGGAAGGCGAGGCGATGAAGCAGGCGCCCGCGCATCCCGAGTCGTCGCGCAGCTGGGCATTCCACGCCGTGTTGCTGGTCGTGTATCTGGTGCTGGTGGTGTCGCTGGCCAAGCTGTTCGCACTGCCCCTGGAAACCGGCGTCGCGCGATTGGGCATGCCCGTTGCGCTCGCGGGTTTCGCGGTGGGGGTGCTGGTGCTGGCGCCGGAAGGCCTCGCCGCGATCCGCGCCGCGCGGCAGAACCAGATGCAGCGCGCGATGAACATCGGCCTCGGCACGGCACTCTCCACCATCGCACTGACCGTGCCGGCGGTGCTGCTGATCGACCTGTTCATGGGCCGCACCGCGGTGCTGGGCCTGTCCGCCGCCAACATCATGCTGCTGGTGCTCACGTTCGGCGTTTCGATTCTCACGCTCGGCAGCGGGCGCACCAACGCGATGCAGGGGCTGGTGCATCTTTTATTATTCCTTGCCTATGTCGTCTTGATCTTCTCGCCGTGAAGCAGCGTCCGGGTGGTCTGCTGCGCCCGCCAGCTTTGCGTGCCGGCCTCACGCAAGCTGCGCCCGCCCGCGGCGTTCTTCAAAAGCTCCGCGCCATTGTCCGCTTCAACGGGAGTTCTCGATGCTGACCCTGTGGCTGAAAGCGTTCCACATCATCGGCGTGGTCACCTGGTTCGCCGGCCTGTTCTATCTGCCGCGGCTGTTCGTGTACCACGCGGAAGCGATCGACCCTGCGCTTTGCGGGCGCTTCAAGGTGATGGAACGGCGCCTGCTGGCAATGACCCACATCGGCGGCGCGCTCGCGATCGCGTTCGGCATTGCGACGCTTGCAACCGAATCCTTCTATCTGCAGGCCGGCTGGTTGCACGTGAAGCTCGCGCTGGTGCTGCTGCTGGTGATCTACCACGCGTTGCTGGTCAAACTCACCCACGATTTTGCGCGCGATCGTTGCCACTGGTCGTCGCGCAAGCTGCGCGGCTTCAACGAGATTCCCGGCGTGCTGCTGCTGGCCATCGTGATCCTGGCTGTGGTCAAGCCGTTCTGATGCGAGCTTTCCGTACGCCGCGCTGATTCACCGGCGAGAGCCATGCCGGGGCGGTGGGTGACCACCCACTGCCATGACAAAGGCTCCGTAGCCCGGCTTGCACAACGGCGGCTCCGGGCGAAGCACCGGTCGAGCGGATTCGCCCAACGGCAGCGGCTTCGCTCGCGGCGATCCTTCCGGGGTTTGCCGCCTGCAGCGGCCAAGCGATACGCCGGACACACCTTCGACCCTCCGCCTTGGTATAGTTTTGCCGACACGGGGGAATCTCCATGGCATCGCAGTTGTCCCAGCAGAAGCCCGATGCGGAGCTGCAGGAGGCATTCCGGCAGCACTTGCCGCAACGTTTGCGCACGCTGCTCCGGCGCGCGCGCGCGCAATGCCGCACGGGGTGGGACTGCAACGTGCTGCACTCGCTGCACGACGAGATCGCGCAGCTGGCCGGCGCCTGCGGCCGCTATGGAATGCTGGAAACCGGCGAGCGCCTGCTGGCGCTGGAATCCGCACTGGCGCCCGCGGTCACGGCCGACCAGGTCCCCGACGCCGCGACCACCTCCGAAATCGACGCGTTGCTGGACAGCCTGCGCCCGCATCTGCAACAGGCATCGCGCGGTCACGGCCTGCCGGTGTGGATGCAGGACCCGGCGCCGAGCGCGGCGAAGGCGCCGTATCCGCGCTGCGAGATGCCGCCGACCGGCTATTGGCTGCAACTCGGCATCTCCGATGCCGGCGGCGTGACCGCCGCCGCGGCCAACGAAGCGCCGGCGCTCGAGGCCGACATCCCGCCGTTGCCCGAGCATCCGCGGGGTCCGCGCGTGCGGATCGTCAACGACGACGACCCGCTGATCAATGAATTGCTGTTGCGCCTCGACCAGCAGGGTTGCAACGTGGCGCTGCTCGATAGCATGCAGGGCCTGCTGGAAGAGGTGCAGGGGGGGCCGCCGGATCTCGCCATCCTTATCGCGGATGCGGGCACGTCGCTGGAACAACTCGCTTCGGTCTTGCGCGAAGCGCGGCGCGACCCGGCCCATCGGGTCCACCTGCTGGTGCTGCTGCGCGAAACCGATGTCGAGCTCAGGCTGCGCGCGCTGCGTGCGGGCGCCGACCGCTGCATCGCGCTGCCGGCGACGCCCGGCGAAGCCGTCGGCGCGGCGCTCGAACTCGCGATGGTGGACGAGGAAAGCCCGTACCGCATCCTGATCGTGGACGACGACGCCCCGCAGGCGCTGTTCGCGCAAGCCATCCTGCGCCGCGCGGGCATGGAAACGCGGGTGCTGGGCGAATCGCTGGCGGTACTGGAAGAACTGGACCGCTTCCAGCCGGACCTGCTGCTGCTCGATCTCAACATGCCCGATTGCGACGGCTTCGAATTGACCGCGCTGATCCGCGAGCGGGACGGCTACGTCAATACGCCGATCGTGTTCCTGTCCGGCGACCAGGACGAAGATCGCCAGTTCGCCGCACTCGATGCCGGCGGCGACGACTTCCTGATGAAGCCGATCCGGCCCACCCACCTGGTCGCCGCAGTCACCAACCGCGTGCGCCGCGCGCGCGCTGCGGCTTCGCGCACGCGACGCAGACGTCGCCGTGATGCCGCGACCGGCCTGCACGAACGTGCGCAACTGCTGGACGCCTTGTCCGAACATCTCGCCGCCGCCGGTGGCTATGCCGCGCAGGGCGGGCTGCTGGCGGTGGAATTGTGTGACGCCACGGCCTTGCGCGACCGCATCGGCCTCGTGGCGTTCGATCAACTGCTCACACAGGTCGGCGAATTCGTCCTGCGCCACACGCGGAACGGCTGCATGACGGCGCGCCACGGCCCCGCGGGATTCCTGATTTTTGCGCCCGCGCGCAGCGAACGCGAACTGCTGGTGCTGGCCACCCAACTGGTCGACGCGACGGACGACGAGCGCTTCGGCGCACAGGCCAACGCGGTGCGGCTGGATTGCGCGGTGTGTGCCTTCGACCCCGCGACCAGCGAGTCCGCGGTGGCGCTGGCGGCCGTGCAGCACACGCTGGCGGTGGCGCGCGTCCAGCCGAACCGGATCGCGGTGCACTCCGCGCTGGAGCCCGATCCGACCACGCTCGCCCAGCGCATTTCGGCAGCGCTGGCGCACGGTTCGTTCGATCTCGCGTTCCAGCCGATCATTCCGATTCGCGGCGCGGCGGGCCCGCATTACCAGGCCCTGCTGCGGCTGCAACACGGCGAGCACGAATTCCTGGCCGCCGAGTTGATCCCCGCCGCCATTCACGCGGGCTATATCGCCGAGGTCGACGCGTGGGTCGTGGGGCGCTGCATCGGCATCCTGGGGCAGCGGCAGCGCGATGGCGACCCGGTGTGCCTGTTCGCCAGCCAATCCTTGCAAGGTTGGGAAGATCCCGGACGTCGCGGCCAGCTGGCGGCGCGCCTCGCGGCCGCGGGCGTGGCGCCGGAATCGCTGGTGCTGGAATTCCACTGCGAGGAGACCCGCAACGGCCTGCGTGCGCTGGTCGAGCTTGCGCCGGATCTGAAGCAGGCCGGCGTGCGCTTGTGTCTGGCGGGCGTGGACAAGGAAGCGGTGCACGCGGGCTGGATCGAACATCTGCCATTCGACTTCATCAAGCTCGCACCCGGCCTCGCCGATGCGGACCTGGAAGCGGTCGTGCGCGGCGCGCATTCGCGCAACCTGTCCGTGATCGCACCCCGCATAGAAACAGTGGCCCGCGCTGCACAACTGCGCGCCGCCAGCGTGGACATGCTGCAAGGCAACCATTTTCGCCCGCCCGCCGCCAACCTCGATCATCCGTTTCCCGGTCAGGGGAACTGATGATGGCAAGCGCGATCGGCACAGAGCGGGTTTCAGCGTGGCCCCGGGTGCTTGGCAGCGTCGCCCTGGTCGCGGCCGGCGCGGCCGCCGCACTGTGGGTGGCGTTTCCCCAGCTCGTCGCGTTGTGGGGCTTGCTGCTGATCGCGCTGATCCTGCTGTGGCTGACGCGTGCGTCGCAGGGCGCTGCCGGTTCGCGCAACATCCCTGCGGCGCCGGTACACGACCCCGTGGACGTCGCGATGCGCACCCGCCTGGCGTCCGCACAATCGGAACTGACTTCGCTGCGCGGCGTGCAACGCGAACTGTTGGCCGCCAAGCAGGCCGCGGAAGCGGCGATGCTGGCCAAGAGCGAATTCCTGGCCAGCATGAGCCACGAAATCCGCACGCCGTTGAACGGCATCCTGCCGTTGCTCGACATCGTGCTGGGTACCGACCTTTCGCCCGCCCAGCGCGAATACCTGATCACCGCCAACGCGTCGGCGAAGGAACTGCTGCGCATCGTCGACGACATCCTCGACTACTCCAAGGCCGAGGCCGGAAAACTGGACCTGGAATCGGTCAGCATCAACATCCGCGAGCTGGTGGACGGCGTCAAACGCCTGCTGGAAAAGCCCGCCGAGGCCAAGGGCCTCGCGATGCGCGCGGTGGTTGACGCCGATGTGCGCCCGGTGGTGCGCGGCGACCCCATGCGCATCCGCCAGATCCTCACCAACCTGATGGGCAACGCCATCAAGTTCACCCAGCGCGGCGGCGTGTCGGTGCGGGTGAGCAAACGCAGCGATACCGCGACCCAACACGAACTGCTGTTCGCGGTGCGCGACACCGGCATCGGCCTTGCCGCCGACGCGGCCGCGCGCCTGTTCCAGCCGTTCACCCAGGCCGACGCGTCGGTGACGCGCCGCTACGGCGGCACCGGTTTGGGATTGACGATCTGCAAGAAGCTGGTCGACCTGATGGGCGGCCGCATCGGCGTGCGCTCGGAACCCGGCCGCGGTTCGGTGTTCTGGTTCACCATTCCGTTCGAGAAGGCGCCCGGCGACATTTCCGCCACGCACAGGAGCCTGGCCGGCGCCCGCGTACTGCTGGCCGCCAGCCCGCAACGCGCCCAGCACGTCACCCCCATCCTGGCCACCCTCGAACTCGACGTCACCCAGGCATCGGATGCCGCGGCCGCGCTGGCACGCCTGCGGCAGGGCGCTCCGCTCGGCAAGACCTTCGGGTTCGAGCTTCTGATCGTGGACACCGGCAGTGTCACCGGCGACGTGGCCGCGCTGCTCCGCGGCGTCCTCGCCGATCGCCAACTCGATTCCCTGCGCATGCTGGCGCTGGGCTTGGACAACGCGCCCGATCCACGCGTCGTGCTGGCGCCGGCGCGCGCCGACGACGCGGCCCTGCGCCACGGCGTACGCAGCGCCTTCGGCGTCGCTCCGCAGGCACGTGCGCAGCCCGTGCTGAGCGCGCCCCTTGCGCCCGTCGCCAGCACGAGCGTCCAGCCGCTCGCCGGCAAGGTGCTGCTGGTCGAGGATCACCCCGTCAACCAGAAGGTCGCCCAGAAACTGCTGGAACGCCTGGGCCTCACGGTGGAGGTCGCCGAAAACGGCGAAGTGGCACTGGACAAGCTGCGCGAGCAACCGTACGCGATGGTGCTGATGGATTGCCAGATGCCGGTACTGGACGGTTACAGCGCCACCCGTCGCCTGCGCGAAATCGAGAGCGGGCAGGGCAAGCAGCGCACGCCCGTCATCGCCATGACCGCGCATGCGATGTCCGGCGATCGCGAGCGCTGTCTGCAGGCGGGGATGGACGACTACCTTTCCAAGCCGCTCGACCGGCAATTGCTGGAGCAGACGCTGGCGCGCTGGATGCCGAAATCACCGAATGCCGCGGACGTGGCAATCACCGCACCCGCTATCGAGCCGGAGGACACACTATCCACCATGCAGAATCCACCGCCCCCCGACACCCTGGACACCACGACACTGGTCGATCTCGAAGACATCATGGGCGACGAGCTGGTCACCCTGGTGGATGCCTATCTGCGCGACGGCGAAACCCGGATGCGCAACATGCGCGAGGCGGCCGACCGCGGCGATAGCACCGAAGTGGGCAAGCTCGCGCATTCGCTGAAGTCCTCCAGCGCCAACCTGGGCGCGCTGCCGCTGGCCAATCGCGCGCGCCAAGTGGAAGAAGCCGCGCGCAATGGCGCGCTGGCCAATCCCGCGGACAGCGTCGCGGCGCTGGAGAAGTTGTACGCCAACGCGGCGACGGCGCTGAAGCAGCGCTACAACCGACCCTGATCATTCGCGCGTTTCGAACCCGCGCTTCCTCTCGCAAGTTCGGTGTACTTTCGCGAGGGTTTCGCTCGCCTCGGCGGCGAGCGAGCTACTTTCGTTACGGCGAAAGTAGCCAAAGCCATGCGCCCGGTACGCCGGTTTCGGCAACATGTTGCCGAAACTCCCCTGTGCTTCTCGCGCCAAGCGGGCCGGCGCGAACTCGGCCATCCATGGCCTCGAACATGCGCGCCTTGCTCCCGCTTGGCGCTGCGATGCTCGGCGTCGTCCAAGGGCGCGAGAAAGCCACTTCGTTGACGACCATCCATGGCCTGCCTTGGAGGGCAGGTGACAACCCATCTTTTATGGCATCTCACTCGGCGGGATTCGCTGCGCGACCTCCCCCCTACACGCTATTCGCCGCCATTTGATATACGTAACGGGTTTCCTGAAACCGAGTGCCGCCACGCCCAGACTGCTTGGCGAAGCCAATTTCCTCATGGAAACCCGCGAGCGTGTAAAACCTAATGGCTCGTGCGTTGTTGGAAATGACCCAAAGGCTGATTTGAGAGAAACCCTGGGACTGTAAATTGCGCTTGGCCTCTTGCCAGAGCGCCAGCCCAACTCCCGTGGACCAAAAGCTGGGCAACACATAAATGGCCGATACTTCGCCGTGACGGGGCTGAGCGTCTGGGTCCCGAGAGGCACTGAATGAAACAAAGCCTACGACGTGCTCACCATACCGTGCCACGAGTACTTGGGCATTCCCATCGGCGAGGATCGCTCGCCATGCCCTTTCTCGTTTTGGTACCGAAAGCGATTCCAGGTATTCGCTTGAGAAGATGCCTGCGTACGCTTCTTGCCAAGATGCCACGTGAACCTCAGCAATGGCCCGACAGTCGTCAATAGTCGCAGGCTCAATTCGCATGCAGCTAACTGCGAATCTGCATCTGCAGGTAGCGCTCCAGGCCCACCTGCCCGATCAAGCCGAGCTGGGTTTCCAGCCAGTCGATGTGTTCTTCTTCAGAGTGCATGATGTCGCCGAACAATTGGCGGCTGACGTAGTCGCCGGTCTGCTCGCAGTAGGCGATGGCGGCTTGCAGGTCGGGTAGCGCGGCGCGTTCGAGCTTGAGGTCGCACTCGATGCACTCCTTCGGCGCCTGGCCGACCAGCAACTTGCCGAGTTTCTGCAGATTGGGCAGGCCTTCCAGAAACAGGATGCGCTCGATCAGCCGGTCGGCGTGCTTCATTTCGTCGATCGATTCGGCGCGCTCGTGCTCGGCCAGTTCCTTGTAGCCCCAGTTGTCATACATCCGGTAATGCAGGAAGTACTGGTTGATCGCGATCAGTTCGTTGCCCAGCACCTTGTTGAGGTGCTCGATGACCTTGGCGTCGCCTTTCATGGTGAACTCCTTGCGCGGGACCGCGTGCGCAGCGCACGCGACAGCCACGACTATACCGCCCGGTGCGGCAACGCGACGGAGCAACTATCGATTGCACCAGGGATTACGAAGAGGCTTCTGAACAACCCCGCCGGGAGATCACACCTGGATCGGCAGGATTGTCGATCCGAACGCCACGGGATCAAGTCCGCGGCAGGCTCCGGCGGCTCACAGGGCGAGCCCCTTGGAAGGGTTTTCTCAGGCCGCGACGGGCAGAGCGGCCGCTCGGCGTTCGGAGTCCAGGGTGGTTTCCACCAGTTCGCGCGCTTCGCCTTCGCAGCAACCGCAACAGGTGGTGCAGCCGGTGTGCGTTTGCACGTCCTCGAACGTGCGCGCGCCACACGCGACCGCGCGGCGGATGTCCTGATCGGAGACGGCTTGGCAGACGCAAATGTACATGGCGGCTTTCGAGGATGATCGCTCGACAGGCGCCATTGAAATACGAATGCGAATGATTGTCAAGTAGCTTTAAGGAGAACCGAGGTGGGCGTTCGCAGCAACTTTCGTGAAACATCAGGCCAAGGAGCGCCGTTCCAGGACTGGAGAGCCCGAAGTGCCACCCACTCACGCTGCGGTCAGGGGCGTCCGCAGGAGGTCAGCCCGATTTCGATCGAGCAGGCCGCCTCGACCAGCGGCGCGAAGTAGCGCAGCGCGCGGCGATAGACCTCGCGCTTGAAATCGACCACGTGCTCGGCCGGGTACCAGAAATCCACCCAGCGCCACACGTCGAATTCCGGCGTGCCGTGCGCGTCCAGGCGGAACGCCGAATCCTCCCCCAGCATCCGCAGCAGGAACCACACCTGCTTCTGGCCGATGCAGGTCGGATGCCGGCCGCGCCGCACGTAGCGCGGCGGCAAGCGGTAGCGCAACCAGCCGTGGGTGGAACCCAGCACCTCCACTTGGCTCGCGCGCAGCCCGGTTTCCTCTTCCAGCTCGCGGTACATCGCCTCATCGGGCGTCTCGTCGGTGTTCATGCCGCCCTGCGGGAATTGCCAGCCATCGCGCTGCACCCGCCGCGCCCAGAACACCTGGCCACGCGCGTTTAGTAGCACGATGCCTACATTCAGGCGATAGCCGTCCACATCGATCATGGGCCGATTCAAGCACAGCCCGCGAACGCGGGGCAAGTTCGTGCGGTCACAGGAGCCGGGTCGCGCGGCCGACTACACGGGCGGCTTTGCGGCTGGCGGGTTGCACGCAGCGCAATGGCTGGTTATAAGCGGCGGACCCCTTTACTCGCGCAGGCATGGCTTCGACCATCTTCCACCACTGGCTGGATCAGTACCGCGCGCTGCCGCCACGGCGACAGCGCTGGATTCGCGGTGGCCTGTGGGCGCTCGGCGCGATAGCGGTTTTCGCGCTGGGTATCGCGTTCGGCCGCGGCCTGGGGCTCCCGAACGGCCTCGAGGCGCGCGCACGTCGGCTGGCGGCGCAAAACGCCACGCTGCAAGGCCAAATACAGGGTTTGCAGCAGCAACAGCAAACCACGGCGACCGCACTCGCTGCGCTGCAGGGGTCCCTGTCCGCCCGCGACAGCGAAGTGCAGAAGCTCAGGCAGGAACAGGCGTTCTACGCCAAGCTGATCGGTATCGACAGCGATCGTTCGGGATTTGGGGTGCATGGCATCGCGGTGACGCGAGTGCCGGGCACCGACGCATGGAATTTCGTGACGACGCTGGTCAACACCGCCGAGAACGCGGACGCGGCGCGCGGCACCCTCACGCTTGCGGTGGAAGGCGTGCGCGGCGGCAAGCTCGCGACGCTGAACTGGTCGGACCTGGCCGGATCGAATGCAAAGGCCGGCGTGCCGTTTGCGTTCAAATTCTTCCAGCAGGTGCGCGGCTCATTCGTGCTGCCCAAGGGATTCGTGCCCAACCGCGTGGTCATCACCCTGAAACCGAAGGGCAACGCAGCGATCACGCGCAGGTTCGACTGGCACGAGGCGCTCGCCGGGCCGCGCGGCAACGACACACCTTGATCGGCCCGCAGCGCGCCTCCATGATGGTGTTGTCATGAATACTGCTTCCGCCGCCATGCCCGAACCCGCGCTCAAGATTTCCGACGCCGCGCTCGCGCGGGTGCGCGAACTGATCGCCGAGGAGGGCAAACCCGCGCTCAAGCTGCGCGTGTTCATCGAGGGCGGCGGCTGTTCGGGGTTCCAGTACGGCTTCAGTTTCGACGAGCAGCGCGCGGACGATGATTTCGTACTGGCTCGCGGCGGCATCGAACTGCTGGTCGATCCATTGAGCATGCAATACCTCGAAGGCGCGGAAGTGGACTACGTCGAGCAGCTTTCCGGCGCGCAGTTCGTGATCCACAACCCGAACGCCAGGACGACCTGTGGCTGCGGCAGTTCCTTCACGGCATAGTTGTGCGTTCGTCCATGAACGCTGCTTCGTTGAGCCCCCATTCGCCTGCAGCGCTTCAAAGTCGAAAACACCAGAACGGCCATCCATGGCCTGACTTTTCGCAACAGCGGCTTCGAATCGGGCTTTCACCGTGAGTTCGGCCGAACGTACGCGCCTCAATACTTTTTCGGCCTTGCCGCTGGATCGCTGCGGCGAACACCGTGCCGATGCCGGATGGATGGCCGCGCAATGCGCCGCCACCAATGCACGCTGGCTGGTGTTCGACAGCGAAGGCCGCGCGCCCGTGCAGGACAATCGCCTGTGCCTGGCGAAAGCCGGAAAGTTCGCCCCCGATGCACCCGCGAATTTCCTGGGTCGGCTTGCCGACGCGCCGCTTTACGCGCTGCGCGAACCGGTGGCGCACG
>DATCSF010000134.1:0-8652 GCA_036568625.1 Rhodanobacteraceae bacterium
CCCAGCCGTTCGGCGACGTTCGACAATGTGGACGATTGCAGCGGCGTGAATCCGCCGAGCGGAAAGAACGGCACGTAGGCGATTCCGTCGCGTGCGAGCGAGTCGATCAATGCATCGTCGTCGCGATGGATCAAGTTGTAATGGTTCTGCACACAGACGATCTCGGTGATGCGTCGGCCTTCGGTTACCTGTGAAGGCGTGGCATTGCTCAAGCCGATGTGGCGCACCAGACCCTTGCGCTGCAGTTCGGCCAGCGCGGTGAGTGGCGCTTCGATGGAGCCTTCGCTGGGGCCGTGTCCGCGCGCGGCGGGCATGATGCGCAAGTTCACCACATCCAGCACGTCCAACGCCAAGTTGCGCAGGTTGTCGTGCACGGCCTGGGTCAGTTCTTCGGGCGAGGCCGCCGGCAGCCACGATGCGTCCGATCCGCGACGCGCCCCGATCTTGGTGACGATGACCAGGTCGTCGGGGTAGGGATGCAGCGCTTCGCGAATGATCCGGTTGGTGACGTGCGGGCCGTAGAAGTCGCTGGTGTCGATGTGGTCGACGCCGCTGGCGACCGCTTCGCGCAGCACGGCGCGCGCTGCCCCGGGGTCTCTCGGCGGGCCGAACACGCCCGGTCCGGCAAGCTGCATCGCGCCATAACCCAGACGCTTGACGCTGTACGTGCCGAGATTGAAGGTTCCGGAGCGGTCCATCTTCGCCATCGTGATTCTCCTTGTGGTGGTTGCACGAAAAGGCCGCACCGAAGGCGCGGCTTTTTCGTTCGATGCCTCGATTTCCAGACGAACGCCCCTACCAGATCTTCACCCGCTGGTCCGGCTTCAGGTACAGCTTCGCGTCGGGCTGGATGTCGAATGCCTGGTACCACGGATCGATGTTGCGCACGGTTTCGGCGCGAAATGGCGCGGGCGCGTGCACGTTCGTCGCGATCTGCTGGCGCAGCGCGGCATCGCGCATCTTGCTGCGCCATGCTTGTCCGAACGCGATGAAGAAGCGCTGGTCGCCCGACAGGCCGTCGATCGCCGGCGCGGGTTTGCCGTCCAGCGACAGGTGATAGGCCCGATACGCAGCCGTCAGTCCCGAGACGTCGGCGATGTCTTCGCCCAGCGTCTGCTTGCCGTTCACGTGCAGGCCCGGCAACGCTTCGTACGAACTGTATTGCGCCGCCAGCGCGTCTGTTGCGGCTTCGAAGTGTTTCAGGTCGGCCGGTGTCCACCAGTTCTTCAAGCGGCCCTGCGCATCGAAATCGGCGCCGGTGTTGTCGAAGCTGTGGCTGATCTCGTGGCCGATCACCGCACCGATCGCGCCGTAATTGGCAGCCGGATCGGCCTTGGGGTCAAAGAACGGCGGCTGCAGGATCGCGGCGGGGAAGTTCAGTGCATTCTGCAGTGGCAGGTTCACGGCGTTCACCGTCTGCGGCGCCATCCACCATTCGTTGTCGTCGATCGGCTTGCCGATTTTCGCCTTGGCGTAGTCGTATTCGAACTTCAGCGCGCGCTGATAATTACCCAGCGCGTCGTCGGGTTTGATCTCCAGCGACGAATAATCGCGCCAGTGGTCGGGATAGCCGACGCCTACCTTCAGCGTATCGAGTTTCGCCTCGGCCTTTTGCCTGGTTTCGGGCGACATCCAGGTGAGGTTCTGGATGCCGGTGCGGAACGCCGCGATCAGGTTTTTCACCATTGCCTCGGCCGCGGCCTTCGACGACGCCGGGAAGTACTTCTCGACGTACAACTGTCCGACCGCGTCGCCGAGATGGGTATTGGTGGCGCTGACGGCGCGCTTCCAGCGTTCGCGCTGCGCGGGCGTGCCCTGCAGGGTCTTGCCGAAGAAGTCGAAATGGAGATCGGCGTAGGCCTTCGGCAGCAGCGCCGCCGCCGCATTCAAGGTGTGGAACACCAGCAGAGCCTTCCAAGCGTCGAGCGGCTGGCTCGCGACCAGCCTGGATTCGCCGGTGATCGCGGACGGCTGCCAGACGTCGACCTGCTTGACGTTGTCGAGCCCCGCGGCCTTGAAATACGCCTTCCAATCCAGTCCCGGCGCTTGCTTCGAGAACTCGGCGACCGTCCAGAGGTTATTGGCCTTGTGGATGTCCTCGCTGTCGACCAGGCTTTCCTGCGCCTCGGCGATCTTCGTTTCCAGCGCGAACACCGCGTCGGCCTTCTTCTCCGCATCGGTAATGCCGGCTTGCTTCAGCAACGCGGCGATGTAGGTTTTGTACTTGCCGCGCGCGTCCGCCATGTGCGGGTCTTTGGAAAGGTAGTAGTCGCGGCTTGGCATGCCGAGGCCGCCCTGCAGCAGGTACGGGATCTGGATGGAGGCTTCTTCAAGCCCCTTGGTCACGAACAGGCCGAACAGGTGCTGGGTGTGGAAATTGGTGTCGTTGATCGGATCGACGTCGGCGCGCAGCCGGCTGCCAAGCACGCGTGCCAGATCGGCGCGGCTCTTGATGGCATCGATCGCATCGAGTTCTGGCTTCAGCGGCGCCAGGCCCGCCTTGTCGATTGCCGCGGTGTCCATGTACGCCGTGTAGTAATCGGCGATCTTGCGCGCGTTGCTGCCGGCGGCAGGATTGCCGGCGCCCGCGTTCTTGATCAGGTCCGCCGTGTGCTTTTCGGTGATCTCGAACACGTCGAGGAACGAACCGGTGCTGGCACGGTCGGCGGGAATCTGCGCGGTCTTCAGCCATACGCCGTTGGCGTGGTCGAAAAAGTCGTCGCCGGGCTTCACCGACTTGTCGATGTACGACAGGTTGATGCCGATGTCGGGCGCGGTGCTGGCCGGCGCAGGCGCGGCGGTGGTCGAAGCCTTGGTCGCAGGCGTCGCCGGCGCGGAACCGGGGTTGGGCGACTGCTGCGAGCAGGCTGCGCAGGCAACGGCGGCGGCAAGGATCAATGTTGTGCGCGGCATGGGGCGTTCCCGGGAATGGAAAGCGCGCATGATGCACGGTTCGCGGCGTTTTTGCAGGGCGAAAGCGGGCACCCGCATGTCGCCTGGCGGCCGAAGGTGAGCGCCAAGGACGGCTGCTTGCACAATCCGGGGCGCCGTCGCTCCTCCATGTCATACATGCGTCGAATACCATGTCGCAATGGAATCGAAGCATCGCTCCCGCGGCGACCAGGCGCCGGCCCCGCGCGATCTGGAACGCCTGCTTGATCGCGCATCGACGCGCGATGCCGGTCGCTTGCGTGCGCGCTTGCACGCGCTGGCGCGCAAACGACCGCCGTCGCCTGATGCGTTGCGCGAACTGGCGCAGGGCATCGCGGCATCCGTTGCGCGATGCGAAGCGCGCGCGGCACGGGTGCCGCCGATCACGCTGGACGAATCGCTGCCGATCACCCAACGGGCGGACGAAATCACGCGCCTGCTTCGCGAGCATCAGGTATTGGTGGTCGCGGGCGAAACCGGTTCCGGCAAGACCACGCAACTGCCCAAGCTGTGCCTTGCAGCCGGGCGTGGTGTCGCCGGCCTGATCGGCTGCACCCAGCCGCGGCGCCTGGCCGCGCGCGCGATGGCGCGTCGCGTCGCGAATGAACTGGGCGGCGGACACGACGATCAACCGGGCGGCCTTGTCGGTTACGAGGTGCGTTTCGCGAAGCAGCTCGGCGAGGGCACGCTCGTCAAGTTCATGACGGACGGCATCCTGCTGGCCGAAATGGCGCACGACCGCTGGCTGTCCGCGTACGACACGCTGATCATCGACGAGGCGCACGAACGCAGCCTCAACATCGATTTCCTGCTGGGATATCTGAAGCAATTGCTGCGCCGCCGTCCCGACCTCAAATTGATCGTCACCTCCGCCACCATCGACACCGCGCGCTTCGCCGAGCACTTTGACAGCGCGCCGGTGGTGACGGTGGAAGGGCGCGCGTATCCGGTGGAGATACGGTATCGACCATCTGGAAAGGAATGCCTTCCCCCGCTTGCGGGGGAAGGTGGCCGAAGGCCGGATGGGGGAAAGCTGGCGGAGATGTCGCTGACGGATCGAATCGCCGCAGCACTCGACGACGTCACCCGCGAAGACCCGAAGGGCGACGTGCTGGTGTTCCTGCCGGGCGAACGCGAAATCCGCGACGCGCATCTCGCGTTGGCGCGGCGGCAATACCGGCACACCGAAGTGCTGCCGCTGTACGCGCGCCTGTCGGTGAAGGAACAGGACCGCGTGTTCAAGCCGGGTGCGGCGCGGCGAATCGTACTGGCCACCAATGTCGCCGAAACGTCGCTGACCGTGCCGCGCATCCGCTGGGTGATCGATTCAGGCGATGCCCGCGTGAAGCGCTATTCGCGTCGCAGCCAGATAGAACGCCTGCACATCGAGCCGGTGTCGCAGGCGGCGGCCAACCAGCGCGCCGGCCGCTGCGGTCGCGTGGGACCGGGTATCTGCGTGCGCCTTTACGACGAGGCGGATTTCGCGACGCGTGCGCCCTACAGCGATCCCGAGATCCTGCGCAGTGCGTTGTCGGACGTGATCCTGCGCATGCTCGATCTCGGACTCGGCGATGTCGAGGCGTTTCCTTTCATCGATCCGCCCGATCCGCGCGCCGTCAATGACGGCTGGCGGCGGTTGGCGGAGATTGGCGCGGTGGATGATGCGCGTCGGCTGACGCCGATGGGCAAGCGGCTCGCGCATATTCCGATCGATGCGCAGCTCGCGCGCATGCTGGTCGAGTCGCAGAAGCTGGGTGTCGCGCAGGAAGTGTTGCCGATCGTCGCCTTCCTCGGCACGCAGGATCCGCGCGAGCGTCCTGCGGACAAGCAGCAGCAGGCCGACACCGCGCACGCCGAATTCACCGATCCGCAATCCGATTTCATCGGCGTGCTGAACCTCTGGAACGCGTACCGCACCGCGCACGAGGAACTGACGCAATCGAAATTGCGCGACTGGTGCGCAAGGCATTTCGTGTCGTTCATGCGGATGCGCGAGTGGCGCGAGTTGCATCGGCAACTGTTGCTGAGTGGAACCGAGGGAGTGAAGCAAGACTTAAGTTCGTCATTCCCGCGAAAGCGGACTGCGTTGGCAGGATTGCCAACGCGAACACCGCAGGTGGCCCGGAGGGCGAGCGCCATGGATGGCGCGAGTTTATCCAGTGTCTTCAAGGCAAAGGCACTGGTTTCCGGATCGCCGCTGCGCGGGGTCCGGAATGACGAGCAGGATATTCCCGCGCATGATGTCTATCGCGATATCCACCTCGCCCTCCTCTCCGGCCTGCCCACCAACGTCGCGCGCAAGGACGAGCAGGGGCTGTATCGCGGCACCCGCGAGCGCAAGTTCAAGATCTTTCCGGGATCGGCGCTGGCGAAGAAGCCGCCGGCGTGGCTGTTGGTCGCGCAGATTCTTGACTTGGGCGGCAAGGTCTGGGGCATGCAGTGCGCGCGCATCGAGCCCGCGTGGGTCGAACGGCAGGCGGCGCATTTGCTGAAACGCACCTGCAGCGATCCGCACTGGTCGCGCGCACGCGGCGCGGTGCACGCGTTCGAGCAGGTATCGCTGTACGGATTGATCCTGGTCGAGCGGCGCGCGGTCACGTTCGCCAAGCAGGCCCCGTCGCTGGCGCACGCGATCTTCCTGCGCGAAGCGTTGGCACGCTGCGACATCGACAGCCGCGCTGATTTCGTGCGCGCGAATGCGCGGGTGCTGGAGGAAGCGCGGGAAATCGAGGCGCAGCAACGTCGTGAGGGCTTGCTGAAATCCGACGAGGATCTCGCTGCGTTCTTTGTCGGCAAGTTGCCGGAAGACATTGCCTCGACCGCCGCGCTGGATGCCTGGTACAAGCGCGCCTCCGCTGCCGAACGGGCGGCGCTGCGCTGGTCGCTGCGCGACGTGCTGGAGCCGGGTGCCCATGGCGACGCCGGCGCGTTTCCCGATGCGATGGGAATCGGCAACCAGCGGCTTGCATTCGACTACCGGTTCATCCCGGGCGATGAAGCCGATGGCGTTACCCTGCGCGTGCCGCTGCCGTTGCTGAACGCGGTGCCGGCGGCGCGTTGCGAATGGCTGGTGCCGGGCCTATTGCAGGACAAGGTCGCGGCTCTGATCCGCAGCCTGCCCAAGGTGCAGCGGCGCAACTTCGTGCCTGCGCCGGAATTCGCGTGCGCGTTCGTCGAAGCGGAAGCGCCGCGTGACGTGCCGCTGGCGGATGTGCTGGCGGCCTTCCTCAAGCGCGTGACCGGGGTCGATGTCGCTGCCGCGGCGTTTGATGCAAGTGTGCTGCCGTCACACCTGCTGATGCGCTTCGAGCTGCGCGACGAACGCGGCCGTTCGCTGGCGCAAGACCGCGACTTCGAAGCGCTGCGCGCACGGTTCGGCTCGCGCGCCCGCGAAGCGTTTTCGCGCCACGCGGATGCGGCGGTCACGCGGGAGGACGTGCGCGACTGGGATTTCAATGCAATTCCCGACGCCACGCGGGCGCGCGATGGCATGACCGCGTATCCGGCGCTGGTCGACCTGGGCGAGGTTGTAGCGCTGCGGGTATTCGAAAACGCTGACGAAGCCGCGGCCGCGCATCGCGCCGGCGTCGAACGGCTGTTGCGCATCGCGCTGGGGGCCGAGTTCAAGCGCGCCCGCAAGCAGTTGCCGCTGAAACCGAAGCTTGCGGTGGCGTTCGCGCCGCACGGCCGCGCCGACGCACTGCGCGAGGACATCGTGGAAGGCGCGTTCGCCGACGTGCTGCGCGAACATGACCTCGACGTGCGCGATCGCCCAGCATGGAACGCATTGCGCGATGCCGTTTCGCGCGCGCTGTTTGGCGCAGCGATGGAGCGCCTGAAACTTGCCGAACCGAGTCTCGCTGCGCTGGCGGAGCTGCAGCCGTTGCTCAAGCCCGCGATCAAGGGGCAAGCCGAAGCAAGCTATGCCGACCTGCGCGGCCAGCTCGATGCGCTGCTTGCGCCGGGTTTTCTGCGCGAACTGCCACGCACGCGGCTCGCGCACCTGCCGCGTTACCTGAAAGCCATGCGGCTGCGCGCAGAGAAGCTGCGCAGCGATCCCGCGCGCGATCATTCACGGATGCAGCAGGTGCTGCCGTATTGGCGCGCGGTGCTGGATGCACGCGCGTCAGGCGACGCTTCCGAAGCGCTGGAGACGCTGCGCTGGCTGGTCGAGGAATGGCGCGTCTCCGTCTTCGCGCAGGAACTCAAGACCGCCGAACCGGTTTCGGGCAAGCGGATGATGCAGGCGTTGAGTGCAATCAAGCAGCATTGATGGCGCTTCCCGATGCTTTCGTAGGTTGGGCTGAGCAACGCGAAGCCCAGCGTTGTCGCTCGCCGACGTTTGGGCTACGCGCTGGTGCCGATGAGTTCATGGTATCGGACTTGCATGTTGCATATTTTGCGGTCCGTCGGAAGAGCCTCATCAGGGGAGCAGCTTATGAAACCTTTTATGGCTGTTTATATCATCGTAGTCGGGACTTTATTGGCGATACCAAGGGGTTCAGCCGCCATCGGAGGCGCTCAGCAAGCGCTAAGTCCGTTCAATCAGCTCAGTGCTGCTCCACCAGCGAAAGCTAAAGATACACGCAAGGCGCCGATGTCAGACTGGGTGGCGAACGCAAAATGGCGCCACGTAGTGAATATCGAGATTCGCGCTATCCCAACCGGTGCAACGGTTGCGAATGAAACCGGCTCCCACGCCATGCCAGCATCCGTCACGTACAACGTGGACACCACTGATGGGCAGTGCGTCGTTACTCCTCCGGTCATTGTGACGTGGCTTCAACAGGTTCGAAGAGTCGTGCGCTTCCGCGTATGCCCGAAGGACACCACAACGAGCTATTTGTATACGTTTATCCCTCCCAGAGTTCTTGATGCCACACCGGCTGTTTCATCGGAGACAGTTTCTCCGGAGTTGGTTACCTCGGCCGATTTCGAAGCGAAGGTGGAAGCGCAAGATATCGCCGCACGGCAGCAAATAAGGCAAAACATGACGTCGCGGGAAGCAATTGCTGCGCGCGCGGCGCGTGAACAGTCGATGCGCGATCTACAACAGCGGATCGGTGCGACAAAAGCGCGAATCAGTGCTATCGATGCCGAACTAGCGGCCCCACAAACACCGGCGTACTCGGCCATTCCTACTTTCCAAGTACCGTACGCGGCCCCACGCGCCCCTCAGGCTGCTCCGTACCAGTACTCCGAAAATGCGGCGCCCATGCAGTTTACATGCACTACTCAGGACGGACCTTTTAGCACCCTTGCCACAAGCTGCAGCTCACCTGCAAGCCAAGCTCCTTCCTTGAATACCGCGCCCGCGCATGTGAACTGCACCACTAAGAAGGGACCATTCAATACTGTAGTCACAGGCTGCGAGGGAGGCCGTTGAAGACGACGCTCCAGGCCTGCTTGAGAGGTCCCAAAAGCTCGTAGGGCGGAGGAACGCAGTGAATCCCGCTGGCTTGCACTGCGGCGGGTTGTCACCCGCCCTACAGAAGAGATGGTGATGACCGCCGTGCTTCGCGGTGCTCAGCCCACCTTACAATGCGCGAGCGCAGGAGATCCGCGCGCATTGAATGGATGCGGAGTCGATACCCGGGTTGACCGAATAAAGTCGCTGGGTTCCGGGTTCTGCGCTTCGCGCAGCCCCGGAATGACGACATGGTGGAGTCCATTGCATGGGATGGCGAGCGCGGACCTTCACCCGGCGCTACGCGCGTTCGC
>DATCSF010000135.1:0-5082 GCA_036568625.1 Rhodanobacteraceae bacterium
TGAAGTTCGCGGTGGGCATGTCATTCGAGGACATCGAGCGCGAGATGCTGCTGAAAACGCTGGCCCGTTGCGGCAACAACAAATGCCGGGCCGCGCGGATTCTCGGTATCACCTCGAAGACCATCTACAACCGGCTGATGCGCTATCGCGCGCTCGGTCTGATCGACGACGCCATGCTGCCTGGCCTGGCGAACGAAACCCGCTAGCACCGCAGGATCCCGGAAACCGGCCGTGAGCGGCCCGCACGGCGCGCGACGGGCCGCGCCCCTTCGCCGTGCGCGGAGCAGTTCCGTGCCGCATCCGCCGGGGGTTCGCGCCGTCGCGAGCGGATGCGAAAAATAATTCCATCTTGCCTGCGGCTGGTAAATCCTTTCCGCATCCGGCGTTGCGCCCACCCGCGCGTTCGCTTCGGTCAAGCAGCGATCGCCGGCAAGGTAGTCTCATGGAACCCGCATTCCCATTGGCTTTCCGCCGGTTCGTTCATGCGCCGTTCGCGTTTGCGAAGGGTTTGGCATGCAGCTTGCTCTATACCGCGTGCCGCGACTGGGCGGCGGAAAGACGATGGAATGGATTCGATCGATGGGTTCGACTCGCCGACAACGGAAATGCCGGCAGCGATGAGAAAAAGGGCACCGAGAACCTTCATGATCATCGACCCAATACTGCCCGAGCAGGGCCCGGCGCAAGCGCGACCGCTGACGAGTCGATCGCGCATGCGACCAGCACTTTCCGCCGCTCCGTCGTGGTCTCCTGGGCATCAAGGTTGATTGAACCCGATGATCACCAACACCGGACTGTCGCCGATCGAGCTGGCATCAGCCCCCGAGGGAACGGACGCAACACATTCGTCGGCGCACCGCGAGCTTCGGCACGCATTGGCGGCGGAACGCGTGCGCATCCGGCACATGTGCAAGGCATTGGCCTGCACGGAGGATTCCGGCTTGCGCCAGCGCTGGCAAGCGGACATGGCGGACAGCCTCGCGCATGTGCGGGAAATCGAAAAGGCGCTCCGCGCGGGTGAATCGCCGGCCGACCAGCACGCGGCGGACATGATGGACGAGTGTTTGCTGGAAGCGATGGAGTTGGCGAGGGCCAATGGCGATTCGCGCGCGGCGGAAATCGTCGCGATGGAATGCATGGCGCTGGTCGAACTGCGCTGCAGGCACATCCGGCAGGGCCACGCAGGCGTGAACGCCGCATGGCCTTCACCACAAGGAGCAGGAACCTAATGAGAAGTATCAGTGACGTGATGACCGCAGACGTTTATCTGGTCACCCCGGAACAGACGATCGCCGAAGCCGCGCTGCTGATGCGCGAGAAGGATGTCGGCAGCGTCGCCGTGCACAGCAACGACAAGCTGGTGGGCATGCTGACCGATCGTGATCTCGCGATCCGTGCGGTGGCCGACGGGCTGGATCCGGCAACCCAGGTACGCGATGTCATGACCGAAGGCGTCAAGTATTGCTTCGACGACCAGGAGATCGACGACGTGGCCTCGAACATGGCCGAACTGGAAATCCGCAGGCTTCCCGTGGTCAATCGCAACAAGCGTCTGGTCGGTTTCGTGTCGCTCAGCAATGTGGCCGACGCGGAAGAAGCCGATTCGACCCGGGTGTTGCTGAAATCGGTGGCAACCCCGCATTGAGTCGCCGACCGGTCCCATGAACCCCGTCCACCATTTGTTTCGACAGCAGCAGCGCAGCATCGAGGATTCGTCCATGCCAGAAACCATTTCATTGCGATTGAGCGGCGATGAAGCCGGGATCGGCGCGATGCTGGCCGCGCTGCGTGGAATGCACGACGTGGACAGCGTGCAGGCACTCGGGCTCGACGTGCCGGGGCAGGGCGATGATTCCAGTTCCATCGGTTTGCCGGGACAGGGCGACGACTCCAGTTCCCTCGGCTTGCCTTCGGAGGATGGGAAATCAGACGTGCAGGACATACAGCTTCGCGTCACCAATTCCCTCGCCTACGACCATGTGCATGGTCGCATCGAGACGCTGGCGGCGGGCGCAGGCGTGGTCGTGGAATGGCTGGACGGAGAGTGATGAAATGAACGCAAGGAGCGCCATGGTGCGGCAGCACCCCGATCCACACGTCGGAGGGCCAATGGAAACGCGAGAATCCCCAGCAGGCGTCGACGCAGTGAGAACGTCCGTCGATGCATCACCAGATGAACAAGCGCCGGTCGAGACCGTGGATCAGATTCTTGGCTCGATGGTCCACGCCATTTCCAATTCGCTCAACTCGGTAATGGCAGCATCGCAGCTCGCGAACCTGCTGATCACGCAAGGGCGGCTGGAAGAGGCCAAGGCGTCGCTGGACCGCGTCGAAGAGGAATGTTCCAGGACCGCGCGGCTGCTGCGTGACGGCCGCAACCTGGCAACCTTGCGCGTGCCGGAGCCGCTGGACGGCGTGGACATCGCCTCGCTGCTGGCCTCGTGCGCCGCGGCGTGTACCGATCTGGGCGAAGTGCGGGTCGATTGCGACGCCGACCTTCCGCTCGCGCACGGACAGGCGGATGCGCTGAAGCGCCTGTTCGTCGAAATCCTGGACAACGCGTTCCAGTTCGGCGCCCGCAACATCCAGGTTTCCGCGAATGCGGATCGCGGGCAGGGTGTCGTCCGGATCGAATTCCGCGACGACGGCCCGGGCGTGCGCATCCAGCGCGCCACGCTGTTCGAGTCCTTCGTGACTTCCGAGCCCGCGGAACACTCGGGGCTGGGGCTTGCCATCGCGACGCAGATCGCCGCGGCCTACGACGGTGCCGTTGGGCTGGGCGAGTCGTCGGAAGGCGCCGTGTTCTGGGTTCGACTTCCGCTGGCATCGTCATGACGCAATTTCCGACGCACCCGTACCAATCGAAAAGGAGGCCGCATATGGGAGACGACAGAATCATGGAGCAGTGGGCGAACATTCCGGACAGGCTGAGGCGGCGTTGGCGCAAGCTGACCAACGAGGACGTGCGGCGTCCCAGCGGCAGTTCGGAATATCTCGCGGAAAGGTTGCAGCAGCGCTACGGCGTCGATCGGCGCGAAGCGTTCCTGCAGGTATATGAATTCGAGAGCGAGCTTTAGCGAAATTCTGATTTTGCTGTTCGTGATTGCATACGCGAAGCACGCCCCCGTGCCGAGCGCAGTCGAAGCACCCGGCGGGCGGTTTGGATATCGGTCCGTTCGCCCCGAAATATCGCAGGACAGATGACGGGATCGATCGAAGTTTCCCTGGCGAAAGGCTATGGTTTGGGCCGGGTCCGCGACCCTTAATGAAAAGGAGAAGCATGATGAACGAGGACAAGATCAAGGGGCAGTGGAAGCAACTGCGCGGAAAGCTGCAGGCGCGGTGGGGCAAGTTGACCGACGATGATCTGGACGTCGCCGAAGGCAATGCGGATTACCTTGCCGGAAGAATCCAGGAGCGCTACGGCATTGCCAGGGATGAAGCCAAGGACCAGTTGCGGGAATTCGAGCAGGACATTTGATTGCTCGCGAGCCGCGAAATACAAATGCGCGGCTCCCGAAGCAGGAAAACGGAAGCGTCGTTCTCCCTCGACGCTTCCTCGCGGACCATGGAAGGACTGCGCCGGACTGGGCGCCTTCGCGCCCAGCCCAACCACCCGGCCATGTGTCGAACGTGGACGGGTGTACCCGGGCAGGAAAAGGATGCACCTGCCCGGGCCTTCACGCAGCATCGCTGCGTTTGCAAGAGGTGAAACAGCGGAAACCGGATGACCATTCGCGCGGAGCTTGGATTCGCCACGAGTTCCGGCCGTCGGCAACAAGGCGCAAAAGGAGCACATCATGCTTTACTACGCCATCGTCTTCCTGATCATCGCACTGATCGCCGGGTTCTTCGGCTTTTTCGGCGTCGCGGGGGTTGCGGCTGGAATCGCCAAGATCCTGTTCGTGATCTTCATCATCCTGTTCATCGTTTCCCTGATTTTCGGGCGTCGCCGATAACACGCCGTCGCCCACCTTCCCACCGTTGCATAGACCTGATTTGGAGTCGAACGGCATGGACGCCATCCAACTGCTCATGGAAGACCACCAGAAGGTCCGCAAGCTCCTGAAGGATCTCAGCGAGACCAGCGGGCGCGCCGGCAAAACCCGAACGGAACTGCTGCAGAAGATCGCGCTCGAATTGCGGGTCCACGGCACGATCGAGGAGGAGATCTTCTATCCGGCCTTTCGTGATGCGCGGGACGACGCGGACAACGAAAAACTGTATTTCGAAGCGCTGGAGGAACACCGTGCGGCGGTGGATCTGGTGTTGCCGGACCTGCAGAACACGGACGTGAAATCGCACGAGTTTGGCGGTCGCGCGAAGGTGCTGAGGGAGTTGATCGAGCACCACGCCGACGAGGAGGAAGAAGAGATGTTCGGGCGCGCCCGCAAGATCTTTCCCGAGGAGGAATTGGAAGCGTTGGGCGAGCAGTTGGCGGCGCGCAAGAAGGAGCTCATGAAGGAGCGGGCCCGTTAGGAGTCTGCGGATGACCTGCTGCGCACTCGCCGCATCTGTATGGGGTCGTCCGGGCCGTTTGCAGCGTTCGGCGGCAGTGCTGCCCGTGGGTCGACGCACTGGGTTGACGCACGACGCGACCTGCCTTCCTCGCGATGGGCTCTCCGCGGTCCCCTGGCAACCAGGTGGCAAGCGGCCCCGGATGAAGCGAAGCGGGATCCGAAGGTTGCCGTCGATTACCTTGGGCTTCAAGCAACTAGCTGCCCCCTGACGAATCGCTCGACGAAGATCGCTGATGCGGCGCCGCGGTGCGCAGCCATCGCTCGACTTCCGCGATGAATTGCAGCGCGGCCTGGTTCAGTGCCTTGACGCCGCCTTCCGCGTCGGCGGTCGGCGCCGGCGTCCGGATGTGGAAGTGCCTCTGCGCGACGGCGCTGCCGTCGCGGTTGTCGACCAGCGTCGCGGTGGCATCCAGTGCGCCGGCGCTCTGCTGCGGGCTCGCGAAGCTCTGGCTGAAGTCATCCAGCCGAACGTGCAAGCTGAAATCGGTTCGCGCCGGTTCGCCGGGACCGGTGACCACCCGCCATGCGCTTCCGCCGGCAATCGCGTTTTGCATCATGGATT
>DATCSF010000136.1:0-17948 GCA_036568625.1 Rhodanobacteraceae bacterium
CTGCATCGGCGTCAGCGCCGTCGCAAGCAGCATCGAAGCCAGGGCAACCGCCGCCAACCTCACAGAAACTCTTGAAGTCCAATGCATTGAGATATCTCCGCAGCGCTTTCCTCGCCCGGTTGAGGAATATTCGTTGATGGAGATGCCGCTGGTACCGGGCTACTGCATGACAGCAGCAACGGTTTGCAGTGTCGACCCTAAAAATCGCAAGCGATGTTCGGGAAAGTGGAACCCCGATTCCGCGGACTGCCTACGCGCGAGATGCGCCAAGCCGAAACGTCAGTGCGACCGGCATCGCTCGCCAGCCCACACCAGATTCCTCATGGGTTTTCGGTGGGATACGCGGCTGCAAAGGAAACGCACGAAAGGGCGTTTCTTTCCGGGGCGTCAAAAACCTCAGGGCCCTCCCCAAAAAATCTTGTCGACAGGACCAGAAATTTTTCGCACTGTGCATGAACCGTAATTCCTGGAGGGGCTCTGATGAACGTTCAGCGAAAGAAGCTCGGCTTGGCCATTGTTCTTTGCCTTCCCTTGTGGGCCCCATTCGTCGCCGGCGCCCAGAGCACGGATTCCGCAAGCGAAGACGGCACGGCAGCCAAGAAGCGGAGTCAGACGAAAACACTCGAGACGATTACCGTCATTGCCGACCGCAGCGGCAGTTTCAGCTCCGATTATCTCCAGGTCGGTACCTTCCGGGACGCACGCGTGCTGGACACGCCGTTGACAGTTTCGGTCGTGACCAAGGATCTTTTGCAGGCCCAGGACGCCAGAAGCATCATCGACGCCGTTCGCAACACGCCCGGCGTGACGCAGTCGCAGATCAACGCCAACATCTACAGCAACATCTCGATCCGCGGCATTCCCGTCGACAACCTGACCAACTATCGCCTCAACGGCGTGCTGCCCGTGATCAACCTCATCGACATGCCGATGGAGGACAAGGATCGGGTCGAGATCCTCAAGGGTGCGGGCGGCTTGTTCTACGGCTTCGCGTCGCCGTCGGGCATCGTCAACATGGTGACTTCCCGCTATCTGGGCAAGCCGCTGACCGCGGTCGAACTGTCGGTGAACGGGCACGGCGGCTACGGTGCGCATCTGGACGTCAGCCGGAAATTCTCGAAGGGTGGTTCGCGGTTCAACGCGGGGGCCTATTCCCTGGAGAACGGCGTCGATCGGAGCCAAGGCGAGCGCTATTTCGTATCTGAGGCATTCGACTGGAATCTGAGCGACCGCCTGTCCTTGCAGCTCGACGGCGAGTACATCAAGAAGACCGTGACGGAGGCGACGGACATGGTGGCGCCGAGTCCCGTCAACGGTGTGACGCAGGTACCGCCCGCCATCTCCAACCGCACCAACGTCGGCTCGCCGGGGTTCCTGTCGGAAGGATACGAGTACAACCTGCTTGCCCGGCTCAACTACGACATTTCGCCGCAATGGAGCGCGGCCGCCAGTGCGGGCGAGTCCTACCTGAAGACCACGCGCCAGTACTCGGCGTTCTACGGCTATGACATGCAGACGGGCGACGGGACGTTGTCCCTTGCCTTGTTTCCCGACATCGCCCACAAGGCCCGGATTTATCGCGGCGACCTGTCGGGCCTCGTCGTCACCGGGCCCATCGAACACAACATCCTTGCGGGTTTCTCGTACTACACCCGCGACAACGACACGCCGCTGGCCCAGCGATACCTGTTTCCGCAGAACCTGTACAACCCGGTCCTAGTGCCGACACAGCCATTCCAGCCACGCGTCCGCGCGAATTTTTCGAGCATCGACGAAAAGGCCCTGTTCCTCACGACACGATCGAGCTACAAGCAATGGCTGGACGTGATCGTGGGGTATCGCAAAACCGACTACAAGGATGTCAGCCTTACCGGCGACTATTCGGTCAAGCCCGATACCTGGTCGTACGGGTTGATGGTCAAGCCGACCGCAACGCTGAGCGCCTACTGGAACTACATCGAGGCGCTCGAGTCCGGCGGCATCGTGCCGCAGATCGCCACCAATGGCGGCCAGACCATGCCGGCGCGCACGAGCGAACAAAAGGAGCTCGGCATCAAGTACGAGCCCAGGAACGGGCTGTTGCTCACGGCCGCCTATTTCGACATCGACCGGGCGTCGGCGTACCTCAACTCGGCAAACCTCTTCGTCCAGGATGGCATCGCGTCCTACAAGGGCTTCGAGGTCAGCCTCTCGGGCGAGTTGACCGAGCACCTGTCGATTTACCTCGGCGCGATGTCGCTGGATGCCGTCCAGGCATCGGGCAGCCCGGCGGTTGTCGGCAAGCGGATCGAGAACACTCCCAAGCGCAGCGGTTCGGTGTTCCTCGAGTACCGCATCCCCACGATCGAGGGCCTGAGCGTATCGGCAGGCGCCTTCTACACGGGTGACCGCGCGATCAACGCGACAAACACCGGTTTCGTACCCGCGTACACGACGTTCGACCTGGGTGCGAGCTACGAGACCAAGGTCAACAAGCGTGATCTGGCGTTCCGCCTTTACCTGTCCAATGTCGCCGACAAGGACTATTGGGCGGCCACCGGAGCCAGTCTGCTGCAACAGGGGGCGCCACGCACCATCAAGCTGACCGTGTCGACATCGTTCTAGCGAGCCGCAAGGTTCTTCCGACCTGCTCATGACCTGGCGCCAGACGACCGGCGCCCATCGTTTCAATGCACACAACGGATCCGGAATGAAGTATGACGCGATCATCGTTGGAGGCGGGTTCGCGGGGGCCTCCGCGGCCTACTTCCTGTCGCGCAAGGCGAAGGTTCTCCTGCTGGAGCGCGAAGCTGCGCCGGCCACCCAGAGCTCAGGGAGATCCGCCGAGCAATACACGGTTGGCATCACCGCGGACCTCATGCGTGCCATGGGCGTGGCCAGTCGCTCCTTCCTGGACGCACCGCCACCTGGATTTTGCGAGCGCCCGCTGTTGTCGCCGCGCGGAAGCCTTACGGTTGGCCGAGGCGATCAGCGCCAGCGCCTGCAGGCGTTGGCTGATCGCATCACCGGATCCGGAGCCGAGGCTCACATCGTGGGCCGCAAGGAATCCCTCGACTTGTTCCCCGCGCTACGTGCCGATGGCGTCGATCTCGGCGTGTTCGAAGCGGGAGCTTCGGACATCGACGGCGGCCTCTTGCTGCAGAGTTACCTGCGTGGCGCGAAGGCGAACGGAGCCGAAGTGCTGACCGATGCCGCTGCGGAATCGATCAGGTGGACCGGGCGGCATTGGGCCGTGACGACGATGAAAGGAGAGTTCAGCGGCTCGCTTCTGATCAATGCAGCCGGTGCCTGGGTCGATGTGGTCGCCGGGCTTGCGGGCGTTTCCCCGCTCGGGATTCGCCCGATGCGCAGAACCGCTTTCACGTTTCCCGCTCCGGATGGCGTTTCGGTGGCGAACTGGCCGCACGTGTGCAACGTGGACTATCGCTGGTACCTGAAGCCCGAGAGCTCGACCTTCATGGGAAGTCTGGCCGAGGAAGTGCTGGTCGCACCGGGGGACGTGTACCCGGACGATCTGGACGTCGCCCAGGGCGTCGACAACATCGAACGGGAAACGACGCTGAACGTGAGCAGGTTGATCAGCAGCTGGGCCGGCTTGCGCAACTTCGTCGGCGACAGGAATCCGTTACTGGGCCGCGCACCGGATCGACCCGAGTTCATCTGGGTTGCCGGGCAAGGCGGCTGCGGCGTGCTGACGTCGCCGGCGATGGGGGAATCCGTCGCCGCGATCACGACGGGTTCCCGGTTGCCGTTGGAAGTGCTTGAGCGCGGCGTGACCGAGCAGGCGCTTTCGCCCGGGCGACTCGGATGATTTGCCTCCGACCAACCAGCCGCGCACGAAAAACCCCAGGAGCAAGCCCAGATGAACTCCAACAAGAAACCCCCATCGACAAGAAAGCTGTTCTCGTCCGGCAGCAAGTTCGAGCAGGAGTACAACTACAGCCGCGCCGTGCTCGTCGGCAAGCAGCTGTTCATCTCCGGAACGACGGGATACGACTACGCAACCGGCACGCTCGCCGCCTCCGCCAGGGAGCAGGCAGCGCAGCTCATCAAGAACGTGGAATCCGTGCTGGCGCAGGCCGGCGGACACCTCGGCCAGATCGTGCGGGTACGCATGTACCTGGCGTACGCCGACGACTACGAAGATGTGATGCGTGCCTATGCCGACGCGTTCGCCGGCATTTGCCCGGCGTGCACCACGGTCGAAGCCAGGCTCTTCGATCCGCAAATCCGCATCGAGATGGACATGGACGCGATCATCGATGAATCCAGGTAACCGTATCCAGGGGGTGTTCACCAATGGTGCGTGCGTCCGCGACATGGACCATCAGCGACTTCCGGAACATGTCGACGCCATCGTCGTCGGCGGCGGCATCATGGGTCTGGCGTCGGCCTATTACCTGGCCCGTGTCGGCATGAGAACGGTCGTCCTCGAAAAGGATCGCGTCGCGTCGCAACAGTCGGGACGGAATTGGGGATTTGTCCGCTCCCAGTATCGGGATCCCGCTGAAATCCAGCTCGCCATCGCGTCGCTCAGGATGTGGCCGAAGCTGGAAGCGGAGCTCGGCCGTCCGTTGGGCTGGCGCCGGACCGGATGCCTGTTCGCGGCAAAGGATGAGCGCGAGGCTGCCGCTTTCGAGAAGTGGATGGACGAAGTGCGGGGCGCGGGAGTTCCGACGCGGATGCTTTCCTCGAGGGAGGTGAAAGCGATGCTTCCCGCCCTGGCCCGGACCCCCCACGGCGCCTTGTACACGGCAGAGGACGGCCAGGCCGAACCGGAGACCGCAACGCTCGCATTCGCGCAGGCGGCAACGGAAGCCGGCGTCGACGTCTTCGAGCGCTGCGGCGCCTACGTCATCGACGTCGAGGGCGGCCGTGTCGCCGGTGTCACCACGGAGTGGGGCCGCATCCGGGCGCCGATCGTGGTTTGCGCCGCGGGCGCCGCATCCCACCGCCTGTTGGCGGAAATCGGATTGCTGCTGCCACAGAAGGTCGTCCGAAACACCGTTTCGCTCACCGAGCCCGTCCGCGAACTTTCAGTGCCCTGCTTCTGCGGGTTCGGCGTCGGCGTCCGCCAGCGCAAGGACATGTCCTGCATCATCGCTGCCGAATCGACTTCCGACATCGATGTCACGCTGGACGTATTCCGGTACGCCGGCTTCTTCATGCACGGACTCTTTGCGAACAAGAGAGCGTTCGACCTGAGCCTTGGCGGGGCCCTGGTCGGCGACGTGTACGGGAGAATCGCGTGGAGCAAGCACGAGCGCATGGTCGAGCCACGGGCTCCCCTCATCCGCCCGAACCGACGCCGCGTCTGCAAGGTGGCGACGCGCGTCGAGGAGGTGTTCCAGGCGGTGGGTGGTATCAGGGTGCGGAAGTCGTGGGCAGGCAACATCGATGTCCTGCCCGACGCGATCCCGGTCATCGACGGCCTGACGGGGATCGTGGGATTGATCGTGACGACCGGCTTCTCCGGGCATGGGTTTGCCCTGGGTCCTGCCGTCGGCAAGGTCGTGGCGGGCATCGCGTCGGGCAGATCCGGCGATATCGATCTGGCGCGGTTTCAATTGGGCCGGTTCGCGCGAGGCACGTACGGAAGTCCCTACGCACCCCTTTGAGGGAACCATCATGGCAGTCAGTGAGCATCAGGATTACCACGCCATCGCGGCACGGGCGAAGCTGGAGAGCCGGGCCTTCATCGGAGGCCGCTTCGTCGGCGCGCGGGACGGCGGCGTCATCGAGTCCATCAATCCCGCCACGGGCGAACCGATCGCGACGGTGGCGCACTGCGGCGGGAGTGACGTCGACCTGGCGGTGTCTGCGGCCAGGCGCAGCGTTCGCGAAGGCATCTGGTGCAAGCGTCCTCCGGAAGTCAGGAAAGGGGCTCTGCTCACCTTGGCAAAATTGGTTCAGGAGCACGCTGAAGAACTCGCCGTCATCGAGAGCATGGACAGCGGCAAGCCGATCCGCGACTGCCTGCGCGAGATCGGCGATGAGGTTCCGGCGTGTCTCCAGTGGTACGCCGAGCTGATCGACAAGACTTTCGGGAAAACCGCGCCTGCGGGGCCGGATGTGTGGGCCATGATCGTCAGGGAACCGGTCGGCGTCGTCGGACTGGTGTTGCCCTGGAACTTCCCGCTGCTCATGGCGGCATGGAAACTTGCGCCTGCCCTTGCGGCGGGGTGCTCGGTCATCGTCAAGCCAGCCGAGCAGACGTCTCTCAGCCTGCTTCGACTTGCCGAGCTGTCGCAGGAGGCCGGCATCCCGGATGGCGTACTGAACGTACTGCCGGGCCTGGGTGAAACCGCGGGTGCGGCCATCGGCCGCCACCCGGACATCGATGCGGTCTCTTTCACCGGCTCGACGAGCGTCGGCTCGTGCTTCCTGCGGTACGCCGCCGAGAGCAACCTGAAGAGCGTCGGGCTGGAGATGGGGGGCAAGAGCGCCTTCATCGTGCTGGACGACGCCAAGGTCGACGACGATCTCGTCGAGAGCGCAGTGCAGGCCGCGTTCTGGAACGCGGGCCAGAACTGCTCGGCGAACATGCGCCAGCTTGTTCACAGGAAGCTCCATGACGAGTTCCTGCATTGCGTGATGCAACGTACCCGGCGGATCCGGATCGGGGACCCGCTGGATCCGCGGACGGAGATGGGGCCGCTGGTAAGCGATGAACATCGGTCGCGCGTCAGGTCTTATCTCGAACTGGGTCGGCGGGAAGGGGCCGCCGTGGCGCTGGATCTTGCCGAACGCACCGGGTCCGGAAGCTACCTTGGCCCGACGGTGTTCACCGGGCTGGAACGTCACATGACGATTGCGCGCGAGGAAATCTTCGGTCCGGTACTGGGCACGATGGTCATCAAGGATGCGGAGCAGGCCGCCGACATCGCGAACGATACCGAGTACGGCCTGCACGCGACGGTGTTCACGCACGACATCGATCGGGCGATGCACCTCGCGGCTTCACTCGAGTGCGGGACGGTCGCGGTCAACGGCTTCACCGAGGGTGACATCAAGACCCCTTTCGGCGGTTACAAGCGCTCGGGCTCCCTGGCGAGAGACAAGGGGACCGAGGCCATGGACCAGTACCTGAGGAGCAAGACGATATGGGTCAGCGCGCGATAGAGGCCGTGCTAGCATCGATCGCAAGCTCTTGCTGTCACGGCGAATTTCGATGACTCGTCGGTTGCCCTCGGTGAATGCCCTGAAGTGCTTCGAGGTCGTGGCTTCGAAGATGAGCATTCGGAAAGCCGCGGCAGCGCTGAACGTCAGCGAGAGCGCCGTGAGCCGGCAGGTCAAGATCCTCGAGCAGCAGCTCGGCCTGACCTTGTTTCACCGGGGCGTCAACGGACTGGAGATCACCGAGGCGGGCGCGGTGCTGGCAGCGAGTACCAAGAGCGCGTTCGACCAGATCGCCACCACCATCGCCAGCTTCTACAGGGACCAGGACGTGGTCCAGGTGCGCGTGCTGCCGACCTTCGCGATTCGCTGGCTCTATTCGCGCCTGCACAAGTTCAACGAACGCTATCCGTTCGTCAAAGTGCTCATCCATACCCGCTGGCACGACATGGTGTCGAGCGACAACGATGCCGAGCTCGGCATCCGGTTCGGCCTGGGGAACTGGAGAAAAGAAGATGCCGTAGAGCTGTACGAGGAGCGTCTGGTGCCTGTCTGTTCGCCAACCTACCTTGGCGGTCGGATGATCGAGACTGCCGACGACCTGGCGGGAAAGATGCTCTTGCACCCGCAGCCGAGCCATCAGGACTGGAAGACCTGGGCAAGCGGATGGGAGGGCGGCGAAATCGATACCGATCAAGGGCTCGACTTCGACGTGCTGGACATGGCGCTGCGCACTGCCGAGTCGGGCTTCGGAATCGCGATCAGCGACCATCTGCTCGCCGTCGACGCCATCCAGGAAGGGCAGCTGGTCAAGGCGTCCGAGCGGTCGGTGCCGAGTGGCGTCTCCTACTACCTCGTCAAGCCGGCGAACATCAGCGACAGGGTGCAGGTGAGGGTCTTCCAGGATTGGCTTTGCGAGGAAATCGAAATTTCCAGGAATCTGGTCGGCGCGGGCAAGGCATGAGCGGGCGGCGCCATCACGCGACGATCCCCTGGGGGTGGCTGAGCCGGACAATCAGGTTGTTTGCAGTCGTCCTGGCAGTGTTGCTCGCAGCGTGCCGCGGTGGCGACACGGTAGACAGCTCGAGCAACCGCAATTTTCTGGTCACGCTGAGTTCCGACATCAGGAGCACGAACCCGGGCGTCAACCGCGATGCGAACACCGACACGGTCATGATGCACATCGTGGAAGGGCTGGTGGCCTACCGGGAAGACGGCACCCCGGGGTTGCTGCTGGCCGAATCCATGGAGGTGTCGGACGATGGGCTCGCGTACCTGTTCAAGTTGCGTGACGGGCTCAAGTTCCACAACGGTGCGCCGGTGACCTCGGCGGAAGTCGTCTGGTCGTGGCGGCGCTACCTGGATCCGGCGACGGGATGGACTTGCCTGAGCGACTTCGACGGAACCAACGGCAATCGCATCGAAGAAGTGCGCGCCGTGGATCGGTTGAAGGTGCTGTTCCGCTTGAATCGGCCGCAACCGCTTTTTCTCAGCCAGATGGCGGCCATCAACTGCGGCGCGGGCGCCATTCTCCACCCATCCTCTGTCGACGCTCAGGGCCACTGGCGGACCCCTGTCGCAACCGGGCCGTATCGCCTCGTGGAGTGGAAGCGTGGGGATTTCATTCATCTGGAGGCGTTCCCGGGGTACGTGCCACGCATGGAGCCGCGAAACGGCAACACCGGCGCCAAGCGGGCTCTGGAGAAGCACCTGACCTTCCTGGTCATACGCGATGCGGCGTCCCGGCTCGCGGCGCTCGACAAGGGCCAGGTCGACATCATGCCCGAAGTGCCGGCAGCGGAGATAAGACAGATCGGGCACATCAAGAGGGTGAGGCTGGTCAGCGCCCCCATGCTGGGAAGCTACGGCATCCTCGTGCAGAACCAGGACCCCCTCCTGGCAGACGGACGTATCCGGGAAGCGATCGCGCTGGCGATCGATCGCGATGCGTTGGCGAATATCGTCAACGAGGGCACCGCGGTCGGCAATCCATCCATCGTGGCGGACGCGAGCGTGTTCCACCCGCCGGCCTCGATCCTGGGAGGCAAACCCGACCTCGAGCGTTCGAGGGCGCTGCTCCGGGAAGCCGGTTACGACGGCTCGCCGATCGTGCTGTCCACAAACCGGCGCTACCCCGCCATGTTCAACCAGGCTCTTCTGGTGCAGGCGATGTGCAGGCAGGTTGGGCTCAACATACGGATCGAAGTGCTGGAGTGGGCGGCGCAGATGGATCGATGGAGGGCAGGAAAATTCCAGCTCCTTTCGTTTGGGTTCTCGGCGCGCGCCGACGCCGCCGCCAGCTACTCGTTCATCCTCGGCAACCGCGCGAGGAGCCCCAGCAAGGTCTGGGACAACCCGAAGGCGCTGGCGTTGCTGGAGCAAAGCCTGCGCACCGGTGACGAGGAAAGGCGGCATGAACTGTTCAACCAGCTGCATTTGCTGATGCTGAAGGATGTCCCTTACATCGGGCTGTTCAGCCCGGCGGACATCAATGCCGTGCGCGAAGACGTCGATGGGTTCGAGTCCTGGATGTTCGGCAGGGCACGCTACTGGGGCGTGCATCGGGTTCGGGAGGGCGCGCGATGATGAAGTACGCGGCAAGCCGGATGTTGCTGGCGCTGCCGACGATCCTGATATCGCTGTTCATGATCTTCTTCATGATCCGATTGATACCCGGGGATCCGGCCCAGATCATCCTGGGCGATGTCGACGATGCCGGGGCGCTGCAGCGCATCCGCGCCGAGCTGGGCCTCGACAAGCCTCTGATCGTGCAGTTCCTGCTTTGGCTTCGGGCGATCTCCGGCGGAGACTTCGGCCGTTCGATTGCTCTCGACAGTCCAGTCGGCGATCTGCTGTTTTCGAGCTTCTCGGTCACTGCGCTGCTCGTCATTCCCGCAGTCGCCATTGCGGGCCTGCTCTCCGTCCCGGCCGGAATGTTCTCGGCATGGCGCCAGAACACGCATACCGACGCGGCGGTCGTGACCGCCGCCACGGCATTCCTCTCCATTCCGAGCTTCTGGCTCGGGTTGATCGTGATGCTCGTGTTCGGGGTAAAGCTCGATTTGCTTCCTGTAGTCGGATACGTATCCCCATTCGATGACTTCGGGGAGGGCATTCGTTATCTGATCATGCCGGTCATGACCCTGGCCCTTGTGGAAACGGGTGTATTTGTCAGGCTCGTCCGATCCAGCACGATCGAGGTGAAGGGATTGGAATACATCACGCATGCGCGCGCGAAGGGGCTTCCGGAATTGCTTGTCGCCCGGCGTCACGCGTTTCCGAACGTGATGGGCCCTACGTGGACGATGATGGGGCTGGCGCTGGGCGGACTTCTGGGCGGGGCCGTCGTGATCGAGACAGTGTTTTCGCTGCCGGGCCTGGGTCGCCTCATGGTCGAAGCCGTGTTCGCTCGCGACTATCCGGTTATCCAGGGATGCATGGTGGTGATCGTGATGAGTTACGTGTTCATGAACCTGGTATTCGAACTTACGGCGCCGATCATCTGCCCTGCTGTCCGTTACTCGTAGGTCGACCTGGAGCGAGCCGTGAAGAAGACGAATCTCGTAGTCGGCGGATCGATCATCGTCATCGTTTTCGCCGCGGCCCTGATTGGCGCTATCGGAACGCCATACGATCCCACCCAGATCGACGCCGCCGATCGTCTTGCGCCTCCATCCTGGTCTCACTGGTTCGGCTGCGACGAATGGGGGAGGGATGTCTTCAGCCGTACCCTGTCCGGCGCGGCGATCACCGTGGCCATCGCTGGGCTGACGACCCTTTTGGCGACCGGGGCCGGAACGATCGTGGGTGTCTCCGCCGGGTTCCTGGGCGGCTGGCTGGACAAGGCCGTGGTCGCGGTGATGGATGCGCTGCTTGCATTCCCGGCGTTGGTCCTGGCGATCGCCATGACGACACTCCTTTCCGGTGCGTCGCTGGCGCCGGTCATCGCACTGAGCGTGGCGTACGTACCTTATGTCGTCCGCGTCGTGCGAACCGGAGTCCTGACTATCCGCCAGGCGGATTACATCACGGCATCCTCGATCATGGGGAACTCCGCGGCCTACACGCTGGCGCGGCATGTCGCGCCGAACGTGGTGGGCCTGGTTACCGTGATCTCCACGGCCATATTCGGATGGGCGCTGCTGGCCGAATCGGCGCTTTCATTCCTCGGGCTCGGCTTGCCGCCGCCCGCCGCAAGCTGGGGGGGAATGCTGTCGGACAGCAGGAACTACTTCGCCGACGCACCATGGCTGGCCGTCGTGCCCGGGCTCGCCATATCCTTTTCGCTGCTGGGCGTGAATCTGCTGGGCGACGGCTGTCGCGACCTCCTCGACCCCAGGATGGAGCGCGCGTGAGCATGGCTCCAGGTTCGCCTATCCTCCGGGTGGATCGCCTCCAGGTCAGCACCCTGGCCGGCCGCAGGATCGTCGACGACGTGTCGTTCGACATGCTTTCGGGGGAAATCGTCGCACTGGTCGGCGAATCGGGAAGCGGGAAGACCACGATCGGACGGGCCATTCTCCGGTTGTTGCCGAATGGCCTCGCCTGCACTGGCGGCGACATCGCGCTCCGTGGCGAGAGCCTGACCGCCACACCCCCAAGGGAATTGAGAAAGATCAGGGGCGGCAGCATCGCGGCGGTGTTCCAGGATCCGATGGCATCGTTGAACCCGTCCCTGAAAGTGGGACGCCAGATGATGGAGGCGCTGCGCCTGCACGAAGACGTCGACGCACACGAAGCGAGGCTTCGCTGCCTGGCGATGCTCGAGCGCGTCAGGATAGAGAATCCGCAGCGCTGCTTCGATGATTACCCCGGCAAGTTCTCGGGGGGCATGCGCCAGAGATTCATGCTCGCGTCGGTTCTGTTGACCCACCCTGCCGTACTGATTGCGGACGAGCCCACGACCGCACTGGATGCGATAGTCCGCCGGGAGATCATGGAACAAGCCGTCGAGCTGACGCGCGAAGTCGGCACCGCCATCCTGCTGGTCAGCCACGACCTGGGGATGGTTGCGCAGTACGCCGAGCGCTCGGTGGTGCTCAAGGGCGGCCGGGTGATGGATCAGGGCGACGCGCGCCAGGTTCTGCTGCAGCCGCGCGTCGACTACACCCGGACTCTGCTTGACGCGTTCCCGGAACGCGCCCTCGCCGGCGGAGGCTCGACCAGGAGGAGCCCGCTCGTGCGGGTCAGGAACATCGACGTTGCGTTCCGCAAGAGCCGCAAGTCGATCCTGTCCCGGAAAGAATATGTCCGGGCGGTGAGGGATGTCTCGTTCGACATCCGCAGCGGAGAAATCCTCGCGGTGGTGGGCGAGTCGGGGTCGGGCAAGAGCACCGTCGGGAAGGCCCTGGTGGATCTCTACAAGCCGAGCCGGGGAGAAATCCTCTTTGCAAACGGCATCGAACGAAGCGGCGGAGGGAAGGGGGGCGCGAGGACTCGGCCGCAAGTACAGATGATATTCCAGGATGCCGGCGGCTCCCTGGATCCGCGGATGACGATCAAGCAGGCGGTTGCCGAACCGTTACGCGCTGGCGGAATCGCCGCTGCCGCTGAGAGGTTGCGGCGCGCCAAGGATATGCTTGCCGAGGTCGGGCTTGGCGACGACATGCACGATTGCTATCCGCATCAGCTGTCCGGCGGCCAGCGCCAGCGGGTCGGCATCGCGCGCGCGATCGTCGGAGGCGGCGACCTGATCGTGGCCGACGAGCCCGTTTCCGCGCTGGACGTGTCCATCCAGCGGCAGATACTCGATCTGCTGAAGCAACTGCACTCTGCGTATGGTCTGACCTACCTGTTCATCTCTCATGACCTCGACGTGGTCGAGGAGCTCGCCGACCGCGTGATGGTCATGCAACGGGGATGTCTGGTGGAAATTGGCAGTCGCGATGCCGTTTTCGACGACCCTCGCCATCCCTATACCCGCGCTTTGCTGGAGGCGACTCCACGCATACGCCGCGTCGCGCCGTCACGCTACGCCTTGGCCTCGCTCACGAATCGGCACGCGGATCCGCCGTCGGGCCACAGATTTGATGTACCGGCTGCCGAACCACCCGAGCACGCCGTCGAAAGGGCCTGCATGGTGGAGGTCGCTGACGACCACTTCGTGCGATGTATCCCATCCGTAGAGTGCGGTGGCACCGCAGGCAGCCGTGAGGAGGCCGACTCGGAAGATTTGCCATGAGCATGAAACCAGAGGCGCAAGCGCAGATCCGTCGCTTTTTCGACGGCACCCTCCTGCCGGATGAGGTGATGGAAGCCATGACCGGCGACTGCGGGTGGTTCCCGTCAAGAACCGTCATGCCCGGATCGCACGCAACCGCCTTCGAGAGTGCGGGATCTTCACTGGAGGGCCTTCGCGTTGAGGATCATGGCCGTTCTTTCGACCTGTACGATTATCTGTCGGTCAACCGCGTGGCCGGCCTGATGGTTCTGAAGGACGGCAGGCGCGTTGTGGAGACTTACTCTCTCGGCATCGATGCCCGGACGATGTGGAACTCCTGTTCGCTGGCCAAATCGGTTTCTTCGACTCTGGTGGGGATCGCCGTGGGCGAAGGGCTCATCGACCTTGATGCCCCGGTGACCCGCTACGCGGATGTCGGCGGCATCTACAAGAACGTCAGCATTCGGCAACTTCTGCGGATGGCTTCCGGAATCCGATGGCGGGAAACCTACGAGGATCCGACCTCGGAACGCAGGCAACTGCTGGATATCCAGATCGAGTGGCGAAAGCGCGGCATCCTGGACTTCATGGAAGGCCTCCCTGCCGAGACACCGCCCGGGAAGTCATGGAAGTACAACACCGGCGAATCCTACGTGGTCAGTGCGGTCATGGAAGGCGCCACCGGCATGAACATGGCTGACTATCTGCAGTCTCGCCTGTGGTCCAAGCTGGGAATGGAGGCGGAAGCGCGTTTGTGGACCGAATCCGTTGGCGGCATGGCGATCTCGGGCAGCGGCATGTTCGCGACCATGCGCGACTACGCGCGCTTCGGCCAGTTCGTTCTGGATGGTGGCCGAGTCGGAGGCCTCGATCTTCTACCGGAAGGTTGGGTCGCGGAGGCCGGTGCGCCTTTCGAGATCGACGGAACGATCATTCCCTACGGATACATGTGGTGGATCCCGGTTCTCGACGACCCAGAGTTGAAAGGAAGCTTCCAGGCCGAAGGGATCTACGGGCAGTTCATCCACATCAACCCTCGCCGGAGGCTGGTAGCCGTGGTGCTCAGTGCGCGTTCGAAACCCGGCTATACCAAACGCTTCGAGATCAATGACGATGCGTTTTTCGCGGCTTTGGCGAGGGCGTTGCCGGACTGAAAGACTCGCCTCCCTCCAGGGTGCGCACGCCAATCTTGGTTTTCCCGGTGAATGTCGCCGCGCGACCGGTGCGGTGTCCATGTTCGACGGGCAATGCCACCACGGCCAGAAGGTCGTCTGACGTTACGTCGGCGACGGGCACGGCCCACTGATCGGCTTCTAGAGCTTGACGAAGGTCGCGCTCGCCCGATGGGCAGCGGACGGAAAGCTCACTGGCTTTGCGGGTTGCCGTCTTGAAGTCGATACCTGTTCCCAAGGGAAGCCGCGCGCGCGTGCCTGTCTTGGTCGTCGTGCGCAAGCAGTACGCGATGCCCCCACCTTTCACGTCGCCCGAGTCTTCTCCCATCTCAAGCGCGGTAGTAATCCCGCATCGGGTAGCGGCGCGCGTACAGCGCGAAGACCAGCGCCGCGAATGCAGCGAAGCCGGCGAAGAAGAACATCAGGAATGCGGTTTCCTCGATGCCGGTCGCAGCAACCCAGCCGGTCACCGTGTCGTTGCGGATGCCGGCGTCGGCCAGCAGCACCCACAGGTTGCCGAAGGTCACCGACAGCATCCAGAAGCTCATGATCGAGCCCTTCATCGACGGCGGCGCCTGGCTGTAGGCGAATTCCAGCCCGGTCGCGGAGACCAGCACTTCGCCCAGTGTCAGCAGTGCGTACGGCAGGATCTGCCACGCGATCGAAACCACGCTGCCGCCATCGAGCGCGAGTTGCAGCGTGCCCGCGGCCACCCACGCCAGCGCCGACAGTGCAATGCCCGCGCCCATCCTGCGCAGCGCAGTGGGTTCGATGCCCATGCGGCGCATCAGCGGGAACAATACGAGGTTGTTGAGCGGGATCAGCAGCAACACCAGCATCGGGTTCAGCGCCTGCATCTGCGCTTCATGGAACCACGCAGGTTTGCTCATGGCCGCGCCTTGCAATACCCAGGTCGAAGCCTTCTGATCGAACAGCGACCAGAACGGCGTCACCAGCGCAAACACCACCAGTACGCGCAGGACACCGCGGACGCCCTCGACGGCCTCGTCCGGATGCGCGCCGCGCGCGCGGTCCAGTTGCATCGCGGTGCCGATGCCGCCGAACGCCAATAGCGCACCGAGCGCGAGGCAGGCGCCGATCACGAATCCGAGCGCAGGAATCATCGCCAATGCCGCCACGGCCACCACGATGCCCGATACCGCAATCCACAACCCCGGGCGCGCCTGCCCGCGATTGCGCGCCAGCAGCGCGGTGCGCGCGACGCGCAGCAGCGAGTGCGGGTTCGGCGGCGTGGGCGGCAGCCGCACGTAGCGATGGCGGCCCAGCCAGAACACCGCCAATGCGATCGCCATCAATGTGCCGGGAATGCCGAATGCGATGGCGGGTCCGAGGTCGCGCAGGAACAGCGGCATCAGCAGCGACGCGAAGAACGAACCGAAGTTGATGATCCAGTAGAACCCGTCGTAGACGAGTTTCGCGCGATGCTTGTTGCTGGAGTCGAACTGGTCGCCGACGAACGCCGAGACCAGCGGTTTGATGCCGCCCGAACCGAGTGCGATCAGAAACAGACCGGTGTAAAAGCCGGTGCGGTCGTCCTCGAACAGTGCAAGACACGCGTGTCCGGCGACATACACCATCGACAGCCACAACACCGTGTGGTACTTGCCGAAGAAGCGGTCCGCGATCCAGCCGCCCAGCAGCGGGAAGAAATACACGCCGATCACGAAGGTGTGGAAAACGTCCTTCGCGGCCAGCGCGCGTTCGTCCAGCGGCAGGAACAACAGCAGTGACGACACCAGGAACGGCGTCAGGATGTTGCGCATGCCGTAAAAGCTGAAGCGCTCGCATCCCTCGGTGGCGATGATGTACGGGATCTGGCGAGGCAGCGATGTGCGCGCCGGGAGGGTGGCGGTGGCGGCGGTTGTCGTCATCGTCGTGCAACATGAAGGGGCGGGGGCAGCATAACGGCTTTCGTACGCGGCGTCCCCGGTCGCTGCGTGCGGCCGATCCGTTCTGCCGTTGTGCGCCATTAACGCTGCTTGCACTTGCGCGGTTTAGGATGATGTTTCGTGACGGAGTACCGACATGAACATCACGGAAGAAGGGAAGACGGCAATGCAAAATGGAGCAGATGCGATGGCCACCGCAAAGGAACACATGAAGCACGGCGCCAGCGAAATGGCTGACCGCAGCCAGGAGGTCGCGAGCAAGGCTTGGCGCGGCGCACAGCGCGCCGGCGGTGAAGTAAGTGGCTTCGTGCATCGCCGGCCGGTCGAAACCGCGCTCCTGAGCGCGGCGGCGGCGTGCCTGATCACCGGCCTGGCCTTCTGGTTCACACGCCCTGATTGATCCGGTTGCGCGTCAGCCTTCGCCGGACCGGAAGCGCTTCACGAGCACCGGCACCAGCGCCAACAGCCCCAATCCGACCAGCGGCAGCCAGATGTGCGGCTCCAGGATCAGGTTTGGCGTCAGCCCTTGACCTTCGGCGATCGACTGGCCAAGCCCCGCGCCGACTGCGGTTTCGAACACCAGCATGATCACGCCGCCCAGCGCCGTGGCGAGGGTGAACAGCCACACGGGGCAGCGCAGCCATGCCAGCGCCACGGTAACCCCACCGAACGGGAACAGCGGGACCAATCGCAAGAACAGCGTGTAGGAAATTGGATTGGCCTGGTAGCCTTGCCGCACGCGTTCGACGAATTTCGGCGGCGGCCGCTTGCCGGCGCGGAAGGCGTAGCGCGCCGCATAAAACAGCATCAGCGACCCCAGCACCTCGCCCACCAGCGACAAGCCGATCGCCTTGCCCATGCCAAACAGCATGCCGCCGGCAATGATGATGAAGAGCGGGCCGGGCAGCGCGGTGGCGATCGATATCGTCAGCACCACGACATACACGACGTACGTCAACACCGGATGCGCCGCGATCTCGTGCGACCAGTAGGCCTGTTCGGCCATGATGTGATGGGGCGAAAGTTGTTGCAGGACCCCGCTTGCGCCTACCGCCACGCCGATCGCGATCAGGATCAGCAGCGGAATGAAAGCGCGCAGTCGGCTCATGGGCGAAGGGCAGGGACGAAATGACGGGAAGCATAGCCGGTCGCCAATGAGCTCGCGAAACGTGCGGGTTCACTATTGACCTGGATCAATCAATAGCGCGCGCCGCCCCGCGCCGCGTATGCGTCGAGCACCCTGCAGGCGGCATCGCGCCGGAGATCGCGCAGCACCCGGATGCCGCGGCGCTCCAGTTCGCCGGTCCAATCCACCGGCAGTGGACCTTCGTCGAAGCCGGCCAACGACTCGGTATCTTCGGCGCGCGCCGCGATCAGCAACTCGCCGATCCCGGCCCACACGATTGCGCCGTAGCACTGGCAGCAGGGTTGCGAACTGGCGGCCAGCGTGTAGCGACGGCCGTCGTCGCCGAGGCGGGCGCGCTGCAGCTTTTGCTGCGCCGTCGCCAGTGCCACGATTTCCGCGTGCGCCAGCGACGACTTCAGCGGCTCGACCCGATTGACACCGACGGCAACCAATGTGCCGCCGTC
>DATCSF010000137.1:0-21881 GCA_036568625.1 Rhodanobacteraceae bacterium
CTTATAAGTTTATGATTATATGGTGGGCCGTGATGGGATCGAACCATCGACCAATGGATTAAAAGTCCACTGCTCTACCGCTGAGCTAACGGCCCGCTTCATTCAATGATGCTGTCGCGCGCAACGCGACGCCAACCCTTCGCCCTCTTCCGCCTGCGGGAAAGCGCAAAGGCGAGGGCCGGACGGCGAAAATGCGCAACGCAGTCCCGCCCAATCACTCCCCGTTTACGGTGGAAATTGGCGAGCAGCGTTGCCCCGCACTCGCGACGAACACGCAACACGGATCGCGCATTCTAACCGGATATGCGGCTCAGACGTAGTGTGTGGGATCGGCAACGCCCGCATCCGCGAATCCGCGCGCGCGCAGCACGCAGGCATCGCAATGACCGCAGGCGCGGCCCTCCGCATCGGCGCGATAGCACGACACCGTCTGCGCGAAGTCGACGCCCAGGCGCATGCCCTCGCGCACGATGTCGGCTTTGGAAAGAGCGATCAGCGGTGCATGCACCCTCAGCGAGCGACCCTCGACGCCGGCCTTGGTCGCAAGATTGGCGAGCCGCTCGAAAGCCTCGATGAAGGCCGGCCGGCAATCGGGGTAACCCGAGTAATCGACCGCGTTGACACCGCAGAAAAGATCATTCGCGCCCAGCGTCTCGGCCCAACCCAGCGCGATGGCCAGCATGATGGTGTTGCGCGCCGGCACGTAGGTGACCGGGATGTCGTTCTCGCCGTGCGCGTCGGCGTGCTCGGGCACCGCGATATCGGCGGTGAGCGCAGAACCCCCGATGCTGCGCAGGTCCACCGACACGGTCTTGTGCTCGGCCGCGCCCAGCATTGCGGCGACGCGCGCAGCGGCGGCGAGTTCGGAAGCGTGGCGCTGGCCGTAGGCGACCGACAGTGCGTGGCAGGCAAAGCCTTGCGCGCGCGCCATGCCAAGGGTGACGGCCGAATCCATGCCACCGGAAACCAGCACCACCGCCTTGGGGTCAGCGGGATGGCTTGCGGTCATTGCAGACGCGTCACTTCTTGCCCGCGGACGGCGGGATGTCGTTGATCCGGTCGCGCGCGCGCTTTTCCAGCGGCGTGCCGGGATGCGCCTTGATGATGGTCTGCAGCGTGCTGCGCGCCGCGGCGAAATCCTTGAGCGCAACCTGGCAGTCGGCGACGCGGAGCTGCGTTTCCGCAGCCTTGGGATCTTCCGGATACTTCCGCAGCAATGTCTCGAACGCGGCCAGCGCGGGTTTGTAGTTCTGGGTGACCTGGTACGAACTGCCCAGCCAGTAATACGCGTTCGGCGTCAGCGTGCTGTCGGGGTACTTGTTGATGAAGTCGCGAAACCCACGTGCGGAATCGACATAGTTGCCGCCCCGCAACGATTTGAACGCCGCATTGAAATCGGCCTGGGCAGCCGCCTGGTCGGCGGGCGACGCAGACTTTGCGGCGGACGCGGATGCCGCGGGCGGTGCGGGTGCCATCGGCGTGGCGGATGCAGATGCCGCCGGCGTTGCGGATGCGGATGTCGCCGGCGTTGCTGCCGAACCCGCAGGCGCGGCTTGCGCGTGCTCCAGCTTGCCGATGCGCGAATCCAGATCGACGTACTGATCCTTGCCGGTTTGCTGGAGTTGTTGAAGCTGGTGCTGCAGTTCCTCGATCTGGCCCTGCATCTGCTGCATCTGGTCGCGCATGGCCTGGATCTGGTTGACCAGCGTCAGACCGCTTGGCGGCGGCGCGGCCGAAGGCGCCTGATCCGCATCCTGCGCCCGCGCCACGGAAACGCCAGCCCCCGCAACGATCATGGCCGCCGAAGCGGCCATGATCATCGCAAACTTGCGCGACTTGCGTGCGTCGATCGTCACACCGATCACTCGGTGGTGTAGACGATGTTGACGCGGCGGTTCTGGTGCCAGCAGCTTTCATTGTGCTCACGGCACACCGGGCGCTCCTCGCCGTAGCTCACGACCTTGATCTGGTCGGACGAGGCACCGGCAGCTTCCAGCGCGCTGGTCACCGCGTTGCCGCGGCGCTCGCCGAGGCCGAGGTTGTACTCACGGGTGCCACGCTCGTCGGTGCTGCCTTCCAGCGTCATGCGCGCCATCGGACGGTCGCGCAGATACTTCGCGTGACAGGCGACGATGTTGTCGAATTCGGACTTGATGTCGCTCTTGTCGAAATCGAAGTAGATCACGCGGGTACGCAGGCAGGCGTTGGATTGCAGGTCGGCCGGCGTGAACGCGCCCTCGGTGGTGGCGGGCGCAGTGGTGGTAGCCGGGGCTTCCGGGGGCGGCGGCTTGACTTCCTGCTTCTTGGCGCAGGCCGCTGCGGCCAGACAAAACAATGCAACTACGGAGACGCGAACGGTTGCGTTCATGGCGAATCCATCCTTCTATTGAACGAGTGGGTGAGTGGTTGGGTACAACACGTTGAATTGAAGCATCCTGCCGATCAAGGTGGCGTCAAGGATTCCGATACGGTCCCCAGGCCGGTTCGCGCACGTCGCCGTCGCCCAACACCAGCCGCTGACGCACCCGCCCGTCGGCCGAAACAGCGTACAGGACGCCGCGAGGGCCTTCGTTGGCTGCGTAGAGGAGCATGCTGGCGTTGGGAGCCCAGCTAGGCGCGTCGTCCAGATTGCCCGGGGAAACGAATGTCTCCTGACCGCCGAGGGAGCGATCCATCACCGCTATACGATACACGTTCCCGTTGCCTTGCACCATCGCAATTTTTTTGCCGTCGTAGCTGATCGACGCGTTTGCGTTGTACTGGCCCTGAAAAGTGATGCGCTGCGGCGTGCCGCCGGAGGCCGGAATTTCGTACAGCTGCGGCTTGCCGGAGCGGTCGGAGGTGAACACGATGCTGGCCCCGTCGGGGGTCCAGCGCGGCTCGGTATCGATCGCGAGATTGTGGGTGAGCCGGGTCAACGCCCCGGTGGCCAGATCCATCCCGTAGATTTCCGGATTGCCCTGGAAGGACAGGCTCACCGCCAGCCTTTTGCCGTCGGACGAGAAGCGCGGCGCGCCGTTGATGCCGGCGCGCGCCGACACCACCCGGCGCGAGCCGGTGGCGATGTTCTGGATGTAGATCGCCGAGTTGCCGCTTTCGAACGACACGTAGGCCAACTCCTGGCCGTTCGGCGACCACGCCGGCGACAGCAGCGCTTCGTGCGAGCGCACCACGGTCTGCGGGTTGTAGCCATCGGAATCAGCGACTACCAGGGCGTACTGTGCGTTGTCACCGAGTCCGACCATGGTGACGTAGGCAATGCGGGTGTCGAACGCGCCGCGCACGCCGATGATCTTCTGGTAGATCTGATCGGCGATCTGGTGCGCCACCCGACGCAGGTCGCTGCCCTGCCCGGTGATCGACAAGGCCAGCAGCTGCTGCTGCTTGTTGACATCCCACAATTCGAATTCGACCTTCAGCGCTCCGCCGTCATAGGCGGTGCGGCCCACCACGATGTAATCCTGCTTCAACTGCTGCCAGGTCGCGAACTTGATCTGCGAGCCGGCGGTGGGCGATTCCACGATTTCGCCGGTCGGCAGCGTGCGGAACTTGCCGCAGCGATTCAGATCCATGCTGACGATCTGCGCGATGTCGACCGGCGAAGCCGGCCCGGAACCGGCTTGCCCGAACGGCACCACGGTGACCGGGATCGCCGAGGGCACGCCGTTGACGATCTGGACGGTGAGGCCTTGCGCCCCGGCTTGCGTGGCAAACAACGCCGCAAGCAATGTCAAAGTCAGGGCCAGCAGGATCTTGGGCATGCGCATAATTCGAGCACCTTTCATTGCGAGGAGGTCACCGTGAAATTGAAGACGATGTCGCGGCTGAATTGTTTTTCAAACCCCTTGTAGGGCAGCGGTGAGGACCGCAGCACCGCATGTTCAACCGACGCCCGGGCCACGTCGTTGAACGGACAACTGGGCAATACTGTGGCAGAAATCACCTGACCGCCCGGTATCTGCTTGATTTCTACCGGACACACCACGCCGACCGGGATGTTGTCGGGCCTGAGCCAGTTCTGCGTGATCGCATTCTGCAGGGCGGCAATATAGGCGTCGTTGGAGGTGCCTGCCTGACCTGTCATGGCCTGCTTGGCCACCGGCACGTTCTCGGCGTTCTGGGCCTGGCTGGCCTTGCGCAAGTCTGCGAGCTGCTGCGCCTTCTGGGATTCGAGATTGATCTTGCGCTGCTGGGCTTCGCTTTCGGCCTTGACTTTCGCCAGCTCCTTGAGGATGCGCTCGGCTTCCTTCTGCTTGGTCAATTCGGCCATGCGCTGCTTGCGTTCTTCTTCCTGCGCCTTCTTTTCCTGCTCGGCCTTCTGCTCGGCAATTTGCGCGATCTTTTCCTGATCCTTCAATTTCGGCTGCGGCACCGGCGTCGGCAACACCCGCACCGGGGCGGGCGGCGGCGGCTTGGGTTTCGGCTCGGCTTTTTCCTCATGCTTCGGCGAAGCTTTTTGCGCATGCTTCGACGCGGGCGGCGGCGGCGCGCCGGCCGGTCCGACCAGCGTGGCTTCGATCACCGGCCCCTGCAATTGCACCACGTGCGTGCAGGTCACCGGACGCATCGCTTCCGGCAGATGCAGCACGTCGGCCACGCTTTCCCAGTGCGTGCAGTTGAGCATCGCCAACGCCAGGAATGCGACGATGCCAAGGTGCAACAGCGCGGAATAGGCGACCGCGCGCGGCGTGGCGTCAGCGCTTTCCATTGTTCGCGGGAACCACCGTGGTCTCGGGCTGGCTCATCAATCCGACCTTGGCGACGCCGGCCTGCTGCAGCAGGCCCAATACCTGGTTGACGCGCCCGTAGTCGACGCGCTTGTCGCCGCCCAGCATCACCGAGGCTTTCGGGTCCTGCTTGACGAACGCGGAGACGTCCTTCACCAGCGTCTCGTCATCCACCTGCTCCCGCGCGCTCTTGCCAAGGGTCAGGAACACCTGGCCCTGCTGGTCGACGGTTACCAGCACCGGTTGTTTTTCGTCCTGCAGCGCTTTCGCGGCGGACTGCGGCAACTGGATGTCGGCGCCGAGGTTCAACATCGGCGCGGTCACCATGAAGATGATCAGCAGCACCAGCATCACGTCGATGTACGGCACGATGTTGATTTCCGCCATGCGGCGGCGGCGGCGACTGCGTGTTTGCAAAGCCATGACGAAAGCGCCTCCCGTTACCGTGCCGGCGCCTTCGCGCGCTCGGGCGGTGCCGGCTGTTCGGACTGCATCTGCCGGTGCAGCACGGACGAAAATTCTTCCTGGAAGGTGTCGTAGCGGATGGTGATGCGTTCCAGCCGCGTCGAATAGCGGTTGTACGCCCACACCGCGGGAATCGCGGCGAACAGGCCCATCGCGGTCGCGACCAGCGCCTCGGAAATGCCTGGCGCCACGGTGGCGATGGTGGCCTGCTTCAAGCGGCCGAGACCCTGGAACGCAATCATGATGCCCCACACGGTGCCGAACAGGCCCACGTAGGTACTGATGGAGCCGACGTTGGCGAGGTATTCGAGGTTGTGTTCCAGCTTTTCGACTTCACGCGTGCCGGCGACGCGCATCGCGCGCTCCGAAGCCTCCATCACCGCGCGCCGGTCCTCGCCGCCGCGCTGGCGCTGGCGCACGAACTCGCGGAAACCCGACTCGAAAACCGCCGCGAGCCCGCCCGCTTCGCCCGCGCGGTTGCCGACCTCGCGAAATAGCGCGGCCAGGTCCACGCCCGACCAGAAGCGTTCCTCGAAACCGTCGGCGTCGCGGGCGGCGGAGTCCAGCATCGCCTTCTTGCGGAAGATGATCACCCACGAGGTGAACGAGAAGATCACCAGGATCAACAGCACCAGTTTCACCGGCCAACTGGCGTGGATGACCAGATCGAGGATGTTGATGGAACCGTTCATGCGTGTCTGTTTCCTTCAATCAATACTGCGACTTCCGGGGGAATCCGGCGCGGCACGAACGCGTCCGCGTCGACGCACGCGACCCGCACCCGCGCGCGCGCCAGCGTAACGCCGTCGGCCGCGCGTAGCACATCCTGCGCGATGTCGAGGCTGGCCGAACGCAGGCGCATCACCCGCACCGTCGAATCCAGTTCGTCATCGAGCCGGGCCGGCTTGTCATAGGCGATGCTCAATTCGCGCACCACGAACACGATCCCGTGCGACCTGCGCAGGGCATCCTGCCCCATTGCCATCGCGCGCATCCATTCGGTGCGCGCACGTTCCAGAAATCGGAGGTACCCCGCGTGGTACACCACGCCACCCGCGTCGGTATCTTCCCAATAAACCCGTGTCCGCCACCTGAACGGTTGCGCGTGATCGGTCGCTTCGACCATCGGTTTAGGACACCTTTTCGTCGAAGAGGTTCATCGGTGTTTCCGCGCCGCGCGGCGGTTTCAGCCCGAAATGCCGCCATGCCCGGGCGGTGGCGATGCGCCCGCGCGCGGTGCGCGCCAGCAGGCCCTGCTGGATCAGGTAGGGTTCCAGCACGTCCTCGATGGTGTCGCGATCCTCGGCCAGCGCCGCCGCCAGTGATTCCACGCCCACCGGTCCGCCGTCGAACTGTTCCAGGATCAGCCGCAGCAAACGGCGGTCGAGTTCGTCGTAACCGCCGGCGTCGACCTGCAGCATTTCCAGCGCGGCCGACGCGGCGTCGCGGGTGATGCGTCCGCCCGCGCGCACCTCGGCGTAATCACGCACACGGCGCAACAGGCGGTTGGCGATGCGCGGCGTGCCGCGCGAGCGCCGCGCGATCTCGGCGGCGCCTTCTTCGTCGCAGGCAATATCCAGAATCCGCGCCGAGCGCGCGATGATCGAGGCCAGTTCGCCAGGCGTGTAGAACTCCAGCCGGTGCACGATGCCGAAACGATCGCGCAACGGACTGGTCAACATGCCGGCGCGCGTCGTCGCACCGACCAGCGTGAAGCGCGGCAGGTCCAGCTTGATCGAGCGCGCGGCCGGACCTTCGCCCAGCATGATGTCGATCTGGAAATCCTCGAGCGCCGGATACAGCACTTCTTCCACCACCGGCGAAAGGCGATGGATCTCGTCGATGAACAATACGTCGTGCGGTTGCAGGTTGGTGAGCAGCGCCGCGAGGTCGCCCGCGCGTTCCAGCACCGGCCCGGACGTGGTGCGCAGATTGACCCCAAGTTCGTTCGCAATCACATGTGAAATGGTGGTCTTGCCCAAACCGGGCGGCCCGAACACCAGCACGTGGTCCAGCGCATCGCCGCGCTTCTTTGCCGCCTCGATCGACAGCGCCAGTTGTTCGCGCATCGCCGCCTGGCCGACATATTCGGCCAGCGTGCGCGGCCGCACGCTGGCTTCGACAACTTGCTCGGCGGGGCTTTCGGCGGCGTCAACGACGCGGGTTTCGCTCATGCGGTGATTATGCCGGAACGCGCAGCCGCGGGCCGTGATTGAGACACGATATATTGCGCTACTTGTGCGGTCGATGAAACAGATCGCGCAGCTCGTCCTTGGCCTGTTCCAGCTTGGCACGCCGCTTCGCCGGCAGCTTGTCGCCCGCGCGATTGATGTAGAACGTGAGCATCGACATGGCCGAACGGAATGGCTCGCTTCTGCGCTGCTTGCTGTGCTCGGCCGAACGTTTCAGGGAACGCGCAATCGCACGCGGATCGTCCAGCTCGAACACGCCCTGCTTGAGTTCCAGCGCGTGGCTGGTTTGCGTGACGCGCTGCGACCAGCGCCTGCGCTCTGGAGCGTCGCTGGTCTTGCGCGATGGCCCAGACGGCGAAGTCTTGCCGGCCATCGCTTCAGCCTTTGCCATTTCTCGCGCGCGTTCGCGCCGCCTTGCGCGCCGCGACGGAACGTCCCTTCGTGCCCTTGGTGCGAGCCGCTTTCTTCGCGGCCGCCGATCGTTGGTTGGCGGTGCGTTTGCGTGCCGACGTGCGGGCGTGTTTCGAGAGCGCCCGTTTCGATGCGGCGGCACGGCCCTCGCGCTTCAGCGCCTTGCTGGTCGCGCGCGAGCGCTTCGTCGAAGCGTGGGCGCCCGACCCTTTCTTTCCCGCCTTCAAGTCGCGCTTGGCCCGCTTGACGGTCTTGGACGAGGCCTCGCCCTCTTTCGGCGGCGGCAGATCCACACCGGCGCGGCGCGCTTCGGACAACCCGATCGCAATCGCCTGCTCGGTCGAACGCGCGCCGTGCTTGCCCTCGCGCACGTGTTCGATCTCCTCGCGCACGAATTCGCCGGCCTGGGTGCTGGCGGACTTGCCTTCGCGCTTGTCCTTCTTCGCCCTTTCGATGGTTTCTTTCTCAGGCATGACACACCTCCTTGTCAGTCCATGGACACCGCGGGTGACTCCCACCTGCCGCACGCCGCCGGCGTTTCCACGCCATCCATCTGCGCGATCATCATGCGCCGCCAGCAACCGGATGTCACATCGCATATTCAGGATGCGATCAGGCACCTGGCGCCGGCTAGATTTCCACCTGCGTCCCCAGTTCGACCAGCCGATTGCCGGGGATGTGGAAGAAAGCGGTGGCCGGCATGGCATTGCGCGCAAGCAAGGCGAACAGCTTGTCGCGCCACAGCGCCATGCCGGGGCGCCGGCTGGCGACCACGGTTTCGCGCGACAGGAAGAACGTGGTATCCATCATGTCGAAGGCGAATCCCTGTTGCGCGCACGCCGCCAGTGCGGCCGGCACATCGGGATCCTCCATGAAGCCGAAGCGCAGCGTCATCGCATGAAACGAATGCCCGAGGTCGCGAATCCCGATGCGCTCGGCGGGCTCGGCGAACGGCGTTTCCAGCGTCTCCACGCTCAGCAATACATTGCGCTCATGCAATACCTTGAAATGTTTCAGGCTGTGCAGCAGCGCATGCGGCACCGCGTTGGGACTGGCGGTCATGAAGACCGCGGTGCCGGGCACGCGGGTCGGCGGGTACTCGGCGATGCTTGCGACGAACGGCGCCAGCGCAAGGCCGCCGTGCTGCAACTGGCGCAACACCAGCTCGCGTCCGCGCCGCCAGGTAGTCATCACCGTGAATACCAGGATGCCCAGTACCAGCGGAAACCAGCCGCCATGCTCGACCTTCAGCAGGTTGGCGCCGAAGAAGGCCAGGTCGACCGTCAGGAACGCCACGCCGATCGCGACGACCCATGGCAGCTTCCAGTGCCACAGGCGAACCGCCACGATCAGCATCAGCGACGTGGTGACCACCATCGTGCCGGTCACCGCGATGCCATAGGCAGCGCCGAGGTTTTCCGAGGAACGGAATCCGATCACCGCTGCCATCACCAACACCAGCAGCATGCCGTTGATCCACGGCACGAAGATTTGCCCGGACACGCGGCTCGAGGTGTGGACCACCCGCATCCGCGGCGAAAAGCCGAGCTGCACCGCCTCGCGCGTCATCGAATATGCGCCCGTGATCACCGCCTGCGAGGCGATCACCGCGGCCGCGGTCGCCAGCGCGACCATCGGATACAGCAGCGCCGGTGGCACCAGCAGGTAGAACGGATCACCGGCAGCGCCTGGATTTTCGAGCAGCAATGCTCCCTGCCCGAAGTAGTTGAGCAACAACGCGGGAAACACGAAACCCAGCCACGCGTGCCGGATGGGCGCCTTGCCGAAGTGTCCCATGTCGGCATACAGCGCCTCGGTGCCGGTGACCGCCAGCACCACGCCACCCAGCGCCACGAATGCGGCGATGCCGTGCGAATGGAAGAAGCGCACCGCATAGTACGGGTTCAAGGCGAACAGGATTTGCGGCGCGCGCACGATCATGCGCACGCCCAAAAGGGCGATCACCGTAAACCATACGCACATCACCGGCCCAAACACCGCGCCGATACCGGCGGTGCCGCGCCGCTGCAGCGCGAACAGCAGCAACAGGATCGCGACGCTGACCCACACGACCCACGGGCCAAGCGCCGGCTCGGCGACCTTCAGGCCCTCCACCGCCGACAGCACCGTCATCGCGGGGGTGATCACGCCGTCGCCGTAAAACAACGCGGCGCCGAAGATCGCGACCAGCGCGACGAGCCAGCGCAGGCGGGGCATCCCGCGCACGCTGCGTTGGGCCAGCGCCAGCAGCGCCATGATGCCACCTTCGCCCTTGTTGTCGGCGCGCATCACGAAGATCACGTACTTCAGCGTCACCACCAGCAGCAGCGACCAGAACACCAGCGACAGCACGCCGAACACGCTGGCTACCGCAACGTGCAGGCCGTATTTCTCGCTGAATACCTCCTGCAGCGTGTACAGCGGGCTGGTGCCGATGTCGCCGAACACCACGCCGATCGCGCCGATCGCGAGCGCGCGCATCGAGGGTGGCGCCTTCGAGTTCGAAACTGCGGCGTGCATGCCTGCACCCGGGAACCGCAAAGAGGGCGCGAAGTGTAATGCCCCCGCGACAGGTGGGATGCGGAACCGACCAGGCGGCAAACTCCGGTTCAGGTAGGTGCGAGTCGATCTATATCTCGACTTGCGCGCCCAGCTCGATCAGCCGATTGCCGGGAATGCTGAAGAACGCGGTAGCCGGCAGGGCGTTGCGCGCCAGGAACGCGAACAGCTTGTCGCGCCACAGCGCCATGCCGGCGCGATCGGTGGCGACAATGGTTTCGCGCGACAGGAAAAACGTGGTATCCATCATCTTGATCTCGAGACCTTGCCTCGCGCACTCGTGCAGCGCCGCAGGTACGTTCGGATCTTCGGCGAAGCCGAAGCGCAGCGTCAGCCTGTGGAAATCGTGGCCGAGATCCGAAAGTTCCAGCTGCTCGTCGGGGTCGGCGTGAGGCGTTTCCAGCGTATCGACGGTAAGGATCACATTGCGCTTGTGCAGCACCTTGTTGTGCTTGAGGTTATGCAGCAGCGCGTGCGGCACCGCGTCGGGATCGCTGACCAGGAAAATCGCGGTGCCTTCCACCCGCGTCGGCGGATGTTCCGCAAGATTTGCGATGAATGGCGCCAGCGCGAGGCCGCCGTGCTTGAGCTGGCGCAGCACGAGGTCGCGGCCGCGTCGCCAGGTGGTGAGGATCGTGAATACGGCAAGTCCGAGCACAAGCGGGAACCAGCCGCCATCCTCGACCTTCAACGTATTGGCGCCGAAGAAGGCCAGGTCGATGGTGAGGAAGAACAGGCCCAGGCCGAGGATGACCAGCGGGTGCCACTTCCACATCCGCCACGCGACGATCAGGAACAGCACCGTGTCGATCGCCATCGTGCCGGTCACCGCGATGCCGTACGCGCCGGCCAGCGCATTGGACGAGCCGAAGCCGATGACTACCAGCACCACCAGGATCATCAGCAGGCGATTGACCCACGGTAGATAGATCTGCCCGGCTTCCTCGTTGGAGGTATGCACCACCGGCATGCGCGGCAGGAAACCGAGCTGGATGGCCTGCCGCATGATCGAGAACGAACCCGCGATCACGGCTTGCGAGGCGATCACCGCCGCTGCCGTGGCCAGCGCGATCATCGGGTAGAGGCCCCAGGAGGGCACGGCGAGGTAAAAAGGATTGCTGGCCGCCGCCGGGTCGTGCACCAGCAACGCGCCCTGCCCGAAATAGTTCAGCACCAAGCCGGGCATCACGAAGCCGTACCACGCCACCGTGATCGACCTGCGTCCGAAGTGGCCCATGTCGGCATACAGCGCTTCGGCGCCCGTCACGCACAGCACCACCGCGCCCAGCACCAGGAATCCGCCCGCGCCATGATGCTGGAAGAAATTGAACCCGTACCACGGGTTGATCGCGCGCAACACCAGCGGGTGCTGCACGATGTTGTACAAACCGATCAGGCCCAGCGCCACGAACCACACGCACATCACCGGTCCGAAGATGCTGCCGACCCGCCCGGTGCCGCGCTTCTGGATCAGGAACAGCGTGATCAGCACGACCACGGCAATCCACACCACCCAGTGCGACAGCGCCGGCGCGGCCACTTCCAAGCCTTCCACCGCCGACAGCACGGTGATCGACGGCGTGATCACGCCGTCCCCGAAGAACAGCGCCGCGCCCAGCACCGCCGCCAGCACCACCAGCCGGCGGGTGCGCGGGTGCTTGCGCGTGGCGCGCTGGGCCAGCGCCATCATCGCCATGATGCCGCCCTCGCCCTTGTTGTCGGCGCGCATGATGAAGGTGATGTATTTCACCGCCACCACGATCACCAGCGTCCACAGCACCAGCGACAACACGCCGAGCACGTTGAACGTCGTCACCGGCATGCCGTGCTGGTCGCTGAAAGCTTCGCTGAAGGTGTACAGCGGACTGGTGCCGATGTCGCCGAACACGACGCCGATCGCGCCCACCACCATCGCGCGCAGGGCCTTCCTGCCCGCATCGCTCGAGACTTCGATGGCGGCCTTGTCCGTCATCGCCCCAGCGCCGCGCGCAAGGCCTTGCGGATGATCGCCTCGGCATCGTCGCCGTCGGCGATCGAAGCGGCGACAAGACGCGCGGCCTCGACGGGCTTGTAGCCCAACTGCTGCAACGCGGCTTCGGCTTCGCCGCGCGGATCGCGCACAGCCGGCGCCGCGCCCGACGGCACGGACGCGACCGCGTCGCCGACGCGGTCGCGCAACTCCACCACGATGCGTTCGGCGGTTTTCTTGCCGATGCCCGGGATACGCGTCAGCGCCGCGACGTCGCCCGCCTGCACCAGCCGCGCGAAATCCGATGTCGAGACCCCGGACAGCACCGCCAGCGCGATGCGCGCGCCGATGCCCGAAACTTTCTGCAAACCGCGGAACAGGTTGCGTTCGTCGTCACGCAGGAAACCATACAGCGCGACGGTGTCTTCCTTGTGCGCGTAGTGCGTCAGCAACGCCACCTCCTTGCCGACATCGGGCAAGTCGTACAGCGTCGACATCGGCACTTCCAGCTCGTAACCGACGCCACCGACTTCGATCAGCACCCACGGTGGGCGCTTGGTGATGAGCACTCCGCGCAAGCGACCAATCATCGGCGCCGTCCCCACGCCGCAAGCGCGATGCCCGTGCGCGCTTCGCTGGCGCGAAGGTGCGCGTGCGTGATCGCGATCGCCAGTGCGTCAGCCGCATCAGCCTGCAGCGGTTCACGCAGGTTGAGGAGGATGCCGACCATGTGCTGCACCTGTTCCTTGCCGGCGTGGCCCTTGCCGACCACCGCCTGCTTGATGGCGTTGGGCGCGTATTCGTGTACCGCCAGCCCGCGCCCGACGGCCGCGCAGATCGCGGCGCCGCGCGCCTGACCGAGCTTCAATGCGGAATCGGCGTTTTTGGCCATGAACACGCGCTCGATCGCGGCTTCCGCCGGTACATGCGTGTCGATGATGCCGGAGAGTTCGTCATAGATGCGTTTCAGGCGCAACGGAAACGTCTCCTCGCCCGCTACTTGCAGCGTCGCGCGGAACACGCAACGCAGTTTTCCCAAGGCATCGGCTTCGATGATGCCGATGCCGGTGCGCTGGCTGCCGGGGTCGATGCCAAGGATGCGCAGCGGCTGCGCCGAGTCCACGATCAACCCGCCGGGAGATCCGCGTTGGAGTGTACGGCCTGGACGTCGTCGAGTTCGTCCAGCCGCGCAAGCAGGCCCTGTACCGCTTCGACCTGGTCGGCCGCAACCGGTACATCCAGCTCCGCGCGCATCGTGACCTCCGCGTGATCGGGCTTCAGGCCAGCTTTCTCCATCGCTTCGCGCACCGTTTCGAAGGATTCCGGCGTGGTGATCACGTCGATCTGGCCGTCTTCCGGCCACACCTTCACGTCTTCGGCACCAGCCTCGATCGCCGCATCGGTGATTTTGTCCTCGTCAGCGCCTCCGGCATACGACAACACCCCGATCTTGTGGAACAGGTACGCCACCGAACCATCGGTACCGAGATTCCCGCCGAACTTGGTGAACGCGTGCCGCACGTCGGAGATGGTGCGCTGGCGATTGTCGGTGAGGCACTCGACCAGCACCGCGACGCCGCCCGGCGCATAACCTTCGAAGTGCAGTTCCTCGTAGGTGACGCCCTCCAGCCCGCCCGTGGCTTTCTTGATCGCACGATCGATGTTGTCCTTCGGCATCGAGGCCGCGATGGCCTTGTCCACGGCGCTGCGCAGGCGCGCGTTGCCGTTGACGTCGCCGCCGCCGATGCGCGCGGCCACCATGATTTCGCGCACCAGCTTGGTGAATACCTGGCCGCGCTTGGCATCCTGCGCATTCTTGCGGCCGGCAATGGAAGGGCCTCTGCCCATGGGGGACTCCGATCGGAAAATTGAGCTTTGTTAGTCTAGGGAAACCCGATGCAGGCCGCCACGATCACGCGCCGACCCGCACGGGCATCACACATCCCAACCCCGCCAACCCGCCACGCGGCTCGATCGCCCGCTACGCCACCACGCGGCTGCCCCTTGACTCAAGAGGCCAAAGCTCACCCCTCGCGACGCACCTGCACGTGCAATTCCGCAAGCTGCTTGGCGTCGATCGGGCTGGGCGCATCGGTCATCAGGTCTTGCGCGCTGGTAGTTTTGGGAAACGCGATGACGTCGCGAATCGCGTCGGTACCACCGATCAGCATCGCGAGGCGATCGATGCCGAAGGCGATGCCGCCGTGAGGCGGCGCACCGAACTTCAGCGCATCCAGCAGGAAACCGAACTTGGCGCGCGCCTCGTCTTCGCCAATGCCGAGGAGGTCGAATACCGCGCTCTGCATTTCCGGGCGATGGATGCGGATGGAGCCGCCACCGATCTCGGCGCCGTTCAGCACCATGTCATAGCCACGGCTGACCGCCCGCCCGGGATCGGCCTTCAGCGCCGCGATGTCGTCGACCTTGGGCGCGGTGAACGGGTGATGCAACGCGACATGGCGTTGCTCGGCTTCGTCGTATTCGAACATCGGAAAATCGGTGACCCACAGCGGCTTCCAACCTTCGCCCACCAGGCCGCGCTCACGCGCTGCCTTCAGGCGCAACGCGCCCATGAAATCACCGACGACCTTCCACGGACCGGCGCCGAACAGCAACGCATCGCCGTCTTGCGCGCCGGTTGCCTGCAAAATGGATTTGAGCGTTGCCTCGTCCAGGAACTTGGCGATCGGCGAATTGACGCCTTCCAGCCCTTTCGCGGCGTCGGTCACCTTCAACCACGCCAGGCCCTTGGCGCCGAACTTCGCCGCATGCGCGGCGTAGTCGTCCAACTGCTTGCGCGAAAGATCGGCGCCACCCGGCACGCGCAGCGCGGCAACGCGGCCTGCCGGATCGTTGGCCGGCCCGGCAAACACCTTGAATTCCAGGTGCTTCACCGCCTCGGCGATGTCGATCAATTCCAGATCGATGCGCAGGTCGGGTTTGTCGGAACCGTAGCGCCGCATCGCCTCCATCCATGTCATGCGCGGGAACGGATCGGCCAGTTCGATGCCGCCAATCTCGCGGAACACATCGCGGATCAGCGCTTCGACGGTGTCCTGCACGTCGCGTTCCTCGACGAACGCGAATTCCATGTCGAGCTGGGTGAATTCCGGCTGGCGATCGGCGCGCAGGTCCTCGTCGCGGAAGCAGCGCGCGATCTGGTAGTAGCGATCGAAGCCCGCGATCATCAAAAGCTGCTTGAACAACTGCGGCGACTGCGGCAGGGCATAGAACTGGCCCGCGTGTACGCGCGAGGGCACCAGGTAATCGCGCGCGCCTTCCGGCGTCGCCTTGGTCAGGATCGGCGTTTCGATGTCCTGGAAACCGCGCGCGTCCAGCCAGCGGCGCAGCGCCTGCACCAGCCTGATGCGGGTGCGCATCACCTTCTGCATTGCCGGGCGGCGCAGGTCGAGGTAGCGGTATTTCAGCCGCATTTCCTCGTTGGGGTTTTCGTGCAGCGCGAACGGCAGGTCGCGCGCGGCGTTCAGAAGCTCGATCGATTCGGCAACGACTTCGTAACGGCCGGTCGGAATCTTCTCGTTGATGTTGGAACGCACCCGTACCGTGCCGGTGACGCGCAGGCAATCTTCGTAGCCGATTTTCGACGCGACCTTGAACACTTCGGCATCGTCGGGATCGGCCACGATCTGCACGATGCCTTCGTGGTCGCGCAGGTCGATGAACACCACGCCGCCATGGTCGCGACGCGCATCCGCCCACCCGCACAAGGTGACAGACTGCCCGACTTCGTTTTCCCCGATCAGACCGCAATAGTGGCTACGCATCGCCTGCTGCACCCTCTGCGCCCACCCGCGGTGGGCCAAAAGGGAAATGCTAAGCGCCGCCATGCTGCGGCGCAATAAGCGCGGCGGAAAGTCAGCCCATGGATAACCGTTCCGGCGTGCGTAACTTCAGACGAACGGGCAATCTCGCCAATTCGGCAAAGCAGCGATCAGGGATGATCGCAATCACTACGCGCGGTCCGTCAAACCGTACCGCATTCCCGCGACCTTCCCCGCAACAGCATCTTGTCCGCGCGCCGGAGGGTCGACTCCAGCGGTTCGTCGGCCTCGCGCAGCGCCCAGCCGATCGAGAACACCGCGGGCATGCCATCGTGCGAAGGCACCGCCAGCCGGTCGGCAAGCTCGCGCACGCCGTGCTCGGTGGTGTGCGGCACCACGATCGCGAACTCGTCGCCGCCCAGGCGCACGACCACGTCGCCGGAATCGGCGGTGTGGCCAAGCAGCCGCGCCATGTCGCGCAGCACCTCGTCGCCGCGTTCGCGACCCTCGCTGGCATTCAACTGCCGGAAATAATCGATGTCCACCACCACGCAGCCCCATACCTGGTCGTGGGTGGCCTGCATCGCGAACAGTTCCAGGAAACGCCGCGTGCGGCAACCGGTCAAGGTGTCGCGCTGGTTCTGGTCGCGCAAGCGCAATTCATATCGATGCCGCAGGGTCACGTCTTGCGCCGAACCCAACACGTAGGGCGCCGGTTCGGCATCGGGATAACACACGAACTGGTACTGCCACACGCGCCGCTCGCCGTTGCGCGCCACCACATGCAACACGCCGCCGTCACGCCGCAAGCTGCGAATGCGATCGGTGTAATCGTTCCAGTTGGCATCGGCCTCATCGGCGACGAAGTCGGCCAGTGAACGCCCGACCATGTCTTCGCGGTTGTAGCCCAGCGCTTGCGCCATCGCCGCGTTGACCCTCAGCAAGCGTCCGTCCAGATCGTGCATCCAGACCAGCGCGAGGCCGGATTCCACCAGGTCGTCGTAGCGGCTTGCGCACTCGCGCAGCGCCTGGCGCGAGGCGTGTTCGGCCGAAAGGTCGCGCACCAGCATCATGCGCGCGGACACTTCGGCATGCGGAAGATTGCCGATATCCGTGAGCACGTCAAATGGCTCGCCCGTGGCGCGGCGATGCTGCCAGGCCACGCTGCCGGGCGGCACGGCGCGGCCGGCATCGCGCAGGTAGGTACGCAGGCGTTCGGCTTCCGCGGGCGCGAACAAGTCGGAAACGCGCAACTGCTGGAAATGCTGGCGCGGATAGCCGTAGCACTGCTCGGCCGCGGCATTGGCGCTCAGGATGCGCAGGTCGGAGCTGGCAAACACCACCACCGGCAGCGGATTCAGGTCGAACCACACGCGCGTTTCGTCCGCGCGGCGACGCGTCAGCTTCTGCAGATCGAGTTCGTCGGTGATGTCGCGCGCGGCCCCGACCAGGCCCGAGACGCGCCCGCGGGTGTCGTGCAGCGGACGCTTGGAAACCAGGAAGCTGCGCTCGCCGGACGGCGTCGCCTGCACTTCGCGGAACATCGTGGGCAGGTCACGATCCAGGCACACGCGATCGTTTTCCTCCCACGCGAGCGCGTCGGGGCCGGGCTGCAGTTCGCTGTCGTTCCGGCCGAGTACGTCCGCCGGCCGCCGCCCGATCAGCGCCGCCGCCGCTTCGTTGACGAACCGGTAGCGCTGGGCCGCGTCCTTGACGAACACCGGGCAGTCGCCCTGCTCGCAAAGCATTTGCGTCAGTTCGGCCAATCGCCGCAGGCTGCCCAGCGTCCACACCAGCAGGACGCCGGAACCCGCCAGCGCGCACAGGCCGGCGACCCGCAGCAACATGGCCACGTTGCCGGACCGCGTGATTTCGCTGCCGGTGGTGGCCAGTACGGCCAGCACCGCCGCCGGAAGCACCAGCAAGCCGATGCCGAGCCACCCGAACCAGCGCAGCGAAGCGTGCCCACCGGGAATGGCTTCCAGCACGCCGAATTTTCCCCTGTGTTTCGCCACGACGTCCCCTCGACGCATTCTCACGCGCCGCAAACACGCGGCGCCCACCCCGCAGTGCAAGAGGCGTGCTTGCGCCCGCGCGGGCCGTACATGCGTCACAGTTGTTGACCGGCGGAACGGCAGTTTGTTGACGCGGGTCTCATTTGCCACGCGATCCTCCATGATCGCTGCTTCATCGAACCTCATTGCACATTGCTGGCTTCTCGCGCAACCAGCACCAGAACGCCCGTCCATGGGCTGACTTTCCACGACAGCCGTTCCGGTCGAACTGGTCCGGCGAGCTGTCAGGCCCGCATCAGGGTGGATTTGCCGAACAGGCTTTCGACCAGATCGACCACCAGCTCCGCGGTGCGGTTGTGTTCGTCGAGCGCCGGGTTCAGTTCCATGATGTCCAGCGAGGCCGCAAGCCCGGTGTCGGCGATCATCTCCATGCACAACTGCGCTTCGCGATAGCTCGGCCCGCCCGGCACCGTGGTGCCCACCGCCGGCGCGATCGACGGATCGAGAAAATCCACATCGAAACTGACGTGCAGGTGGGTGTCGTCGTCCAGATCGTCCAGCGCCTGGTCCATCACGCGGCGCATGCCGTGCTCGTCGATGTAGCGCATGTCGAAGATCTCGAGCCCGGCGTCGTGCACCAGCTTTTTTTCGTTCGGGTCGACCGAGCGGATGCCAATTTGGCGCACCGCGTCGGCGGCGAGCGCAGGCGCCACGCCGCTCATTTCGGTCAACTCGCGCGGACCGAAGCCACACAGGCACGCCACCGGCATGCCGTGGATGTTGCCGGAAGGCGTGATCTCGGCGGTGTTGAAATCGGCATGCGCGTCCAGCCACAACACGCGCAGCTTGCGACCGTGGGCACGGCAATATCGCGCCACCGCGCTGATCGAGCCGATCGCGAGGCAATGATCGCCACCCAGCATGATCGGCACCCGGCCGGCCTCGAGTTCGGCGGTTTCGGCCTCCAGCACCGCGCGATTCCACGCCACCACTTCCGCGAAATGGCGATAGCCGTCGTGCGGCGGCTGCCAGGGATTGAGTGGCCCGGCGAGATTGCCGCGATCGACGACGTCCAGGCCGCGCGCTGCCAAGGCCTGGGGCAGACCCGCCACGCGCAAGGCCTCCGGACCCATCGAGGCGCCGCGCGAACCCGCGCCGATGTCGGTGGGAACGCCGAACAGGGAAACCGGTCTCGTTTTGCTCGCCACGCGCCGTCACCCGTGATTGTGCGAACATGAAAGCATAGCCCGCGGGCGGGCGCGGAGCCAGCCGAAGCTACGTCGCAAGGATGGCGGCATCCAGAACCGCCGTCAGTGCCGCGACCGCGGCCGTCGCCGCAGCCCGTTCGCGGCACGGCGCGCGCCCCGACAGCAGGCGATCCAGGTCGCGCGCGGCGTTGCCCACCGCATCGAGGCCATAACACGGTGCCGAGCCCGAAAGTTTGTGGCCCACCTCGCGCAGGCGCAGCCACGGCGCTTCGTCGCCGCCGTCCGTGCATTCGCCCCACGCCACCGCCAGAGCGGCGCGGCGGCCCGGCAGCTCCTGCATGAAATGCCGGCGCAGTACTTCGATCTGCGCCTGGAATTCCGCTTCGCCGGGATCCGCTTCCGCGCCCATCGCTCGCCTCGTCCACAACACGGTCGGTTGGTGCCGACAGTCTGACTCGAACAGACGACCTACCGCTTACAAGGCGGTTGCTCTACCAACTGAGCTATGCCGGCGTGCCATGAAGATTATCGCAACATCCGGCGACTGCGAAATCGCGACCATTGGACGCATGCCCATCAAAAGCAATCGATCGACTTCGACTGCAGGTCGCTGCGACCGGGCAACCAGGCCTGCCAGTCGAACGGGCCCGCGGGCGGCACCGCATAATCCACCCAGTACGCAGGTTCGGTATCCACGCGTTGCTCGACCCTGGCCGCAAAACCCAGCGCCTGCAACTGCGCGAGCCGGTTCTGCGCGTTCGCCTCGTCGTTGAACAACCCCAGCGAAATGGTGTTCTGCGAATCGCCCGCGGTCACCACGTAGTAATCGTGGATGCCCCTGGCGGCGAGCCGGCGCGCCTCGTCCAGCGCCGTCTCGCGGCTCGCCGCGGCCGGCAGATACACCCAATAGCCGTGCGAGCGACGCATCTGCTCCTCGCGGTACTGGATGCGCGCGACGTGCGGCGAAAGTGTTTGCATGGCGGCGCGCATGTCCACCGTAGTCATGAACGGTCCCAACGTTCTGCACGCGTCGCGCGCCTGCCGCGTGGTCGTCGCAACCACGGAAGATGCACCGGCGGGGTGTGCGGCGTGCCGCATTTCCGACAGCAATCGCAGTTCGGGCACGCCCGGATCGGTCACTGGCGAAAGCGGCGGCTCAGGCGTGCGCCCGAACAACAGCCACGCACCCGCGCCGAGATTCAACGCCACCAGCAGCAGGAACAGCAAGCGAACGAACATGGTTTGCCGGTTTCAAAGCTTCGCCCGAAGCGGCTCTGGTGAGAAATCAGGGCACGGAAGCCCGTTCGGGAATTTCACAGAGGGGCCGAATCTACAAGGATTCGATGGCGTTCAACGTAGCCGCGATCATGGATGATCGCAAAAACTGAAAAATCAGGCCATGAAAGGCCGTTCGGGTCTTCGCTTTTAGGTGCGCGGCCGATCAGACAATCAATGACGCGACGATCAGGGACGATCGCGCAAATCAACACGATCAAGGATGATCGCACAACTGTGCGGACCATGCCGCCAGCCCGCGCAGTACCGCGTGGTCGAATATCTCGGCCCGGAAACCATCGCGCGCCAGCCATGTGCGCAGGCGCCCAGCCCAGCCGCCATGCAACCACACCTGCGCCTCGCCACGCGCAGCACCTTGACGCGCAACAAACCATTCGACCAGCGCACCCGCCGCGGCCCAGCAACCTGCCTGCAGCGCCGCGGCGGTGTCGTCGCCGCCATCGCCGTCGAATGCATCTGGATTGGTGTCGGCAATCGCGGTTCCATTGCGCAAGGCATCCAGCATCCGCGCGGGCGACAGCGCGATCAGCCCGGCCGCGTGTTCGCCGTCCGCCGCGACGGCATCCAGCGTCAAGGCGGTGCCGCAACCGACCACGATGCCGGCGTCCCGCGTGTGCGCGTGGACGGCAACCATGGACAGGAAACGATCGATGCCGAGTCGTTCGGGACGCGCATAGCGGTTGCCGACGCCGCATGCATGCCGCGGCGTGCTCAGCCATTCGGTGGCGGGACCGCTTGGCAACAGCTCGCGCATGCGTTCGGCGAGCGCAGCCGACGCCACCGAAGCGACGAGGATGCGCGTGGGCCGCGGCCAGGCTTCGACGAGACCGCGAATGCGCGCCGCGAAATCCGGCTGCGCCCAGTCCAGTGCGGTGACATCGACGGGCACGCCCTGTCCCAGGCGCGCCAGCTTGGCGCGCGAGTTGCCCAAGTCGAGCAACCATGTTTCATCGGCGCGCGCGTTCACCCGGGCCGCACCGTGATTTCGGCGCTGTCGATCGCGCGCATGCCTTCACGCGTGCGCACCCGCAACGCACCGCGCGCATCCACGCCCGTCGCGGTGCCGTCGAACGTGGCGTGCGCGCCTTCGACGCGGACCCTCCGCCCTGCGAGCGCATCGCGCTCCGCCCATGCCTGCGTGAAGGCGGCGAAACCGGATGCGTCGAATGCGTCGAGCGCTTCAACCAGCCGCGCAACCAGCGCCGTCGCCAGCCGATGGCGAGACGGCGGCACGCCGCCGCACAAGCGGGCCAGATC
>DATCSF010000138.1:0-11615 GCA_036568625.1 Rhodanobacteraceae bacterium
GTTCGGCCGGCGCGACGCGCTTGCCGCTCCAGCCGAACCACAGGCCGCCGTGTTCCTTCAGCGCCGCGCGCATCGCCGCGGCGAGGCCGCCGGCGCGCGTTTCCCTCGGCTGCGCCACGCGGTTGGAAACGACAACGAGCCGATTCAAAGCCGGGCGGCTCATACCACGTCGCTCCATTTCGTGGACAGTCCGCGCGCGGCGTTGATCAGGCCGACCATCGAGTACGTCTGCGGGAAGTTGCCCCACAGCTCGCCGCTGTTCGGGTCGAAGTCTTCCGACAACAGGCCGAGCGGATTGCGGATGGCCAGTAGCTTTTCGAATAGTTTGCGTGCCTCGTCCCTGCGGCCGATCGCGATCAGCGCTTCCACGTACCAGAAATTGCAGACCAGGAAACTGGTCTTGGGCGCGCCGAAATCGTCCGGTTGTGCGTAGCGCAGCAGGAAGCCGTCGCGCATCAGCGTTTTGCCGATCGCATCCACCGTCTTGACGAAGCGGGGGTCGTCGGCGCTGACGAAACGCAGGCCTTCGAGCAGCAGCAGGCTGGCGTCGAGCTGATCGCTGCCGAACGATTCCACGAAGTGGCCGTCCTTGTGCACCGCGTGGCGCAGGATTTTGCGCTTGATGATGTCGGCGCGCCTGCGCCAGGACTTCATGCGATCGTCGAGCTTGAGCCAGGCCGCGATGTTGGCCAGGCGGTCGCAGGCCACCCAGCACATCACCGCGGAATAGGTGTGCACCGATGTGCGCCCGCGCAGTTCCCACAATCCCGCGTCGGGCTGGTCGTGCAGGCGCCATGCGACCTCGCCGCAACGTTCCAGCCGCCGGTACTCGACCTCGCCGGCAATCCGCTCCAGCCGCTGGTCGCAGAACATCTGCGTGGCCGCCAGCACCACGCTGCCGTAGATGTCGTTCTGCTGCTGCTTCCATGCCTCGTTGCCGACCCGCACCGGGCCCATGCCGCGATAGCCGGTCAGCGTGGCTTCCTCGCGCTCCGGCAGTTCGTCCTGGAAGTGGATGCCGTACACCGGCGTCATCTCGCCTTCTTCCTTCACGGCGAGGTTGAAGATGTAGCGCACGTACTCTTCCATCGTGCGCGTGGCGCTGAGGCGGTTCAGCGCGCGCACCGACAGCGCGGCGTCGCGCGGCCAGCAGTAGCGATAATCCCAGGTGCGCACGGTGTCAGGCGCTTCGGGGATGGACGTGGTCATCGCCGCGGTGATCGCGCCGGTGCCTTCGTACTGGCACAGCTTCAGCGTGATCGCGGCGCGGATCACAGCTTCCTGCCATTCGGCCGGAATCGAAAGGTAACGCGACCATTCGTGCCAGTAATCCAGCGTCGAATCCAGCGCCTCGTTGTAGAACCGCGCCGCCGATTCGTGCAGGGTTTCGTCGGTGCCCAGCACGACGTGCACGTCGTGGTCGAGCAGGAACGGGAGTCCGTCGCGCAGCATCGGCAGTTGCGTGTCGGTGGTCGCGCGCAGCACCAGCGGGTCGAGCAGGTAGCGCACGTGATTGGAGCCGAAGGTCATCTCCGGTTTGCGCCCGCCGTAACCGGTCAGCGGCCTCAGCCGCAGCGCGATGCGCGGGGCGCCCGACAGCGGCCGCACGCGCCGCAGGATCTGCATCGGGTGGAAAGTGCGCCCGTGCTGCTTGTAGCGCGGCGCGAAATCGGTGATCTCCACCTGCGCGCCGTCCTTCGCGGTCAGCGTGGTGATCAGCACCGCGCTGTTGTCGGCGTAGCGTTGGTGGCAACCGGCCTCGTTTTCCAGCAGGACATCGAAGAAGCCGGCGTCGGAAAACCGCGGCGACAGCAGCGAGCAGAACACCGGGTCGCCGTCGAACGCGGGCACGCAGTGCCACACGATGCTGCCACGCGCGTCGACCAGCGCGTTGATGGTGCCATTGCCGATGATGCCGAGGTCGAGGTTGGCGCGCGTGCCGGATTCGACGGGCTTCCTTGTCGCCGATCGGCTTGCCGGGCCGCGCGGTGGACGGGCGGACCTTGTTCTGGATGTTTTTCCCCTGGACGTTTTCAAAGCCAATGGGTTACCTCCTTGCCGTGATTCGTTCGAGGAAACGCGTTGTCGGTTCAAGACGGCGGCGCGCAAACCAGCGAATGCAGCCACGCGCGCACCGCGGCGGGATCGGTCAGCGCGTAGTGCGCGGCGGTGGGACGCCGGGTGCCGACGATCACGCTGGTGCCGCTGTTCGCGTTGACGTGGTGAAACGCGTCTTCGTCGGTCAGGTCATCGCCCAGCATCCATGGCGCGCGCCCGCGAAACGGCGTCCCGCTCATCAGCGCCGCCAGCGCGCGGCCCTTGTCCACACCGGCTGGCTTCAACTCGATCACGTGGTCGCCGCGCTGCAGCGCGAAATGTTCGCGCACGCCTTGCAGCAGCGCGTGCGCGATGCGTTCGGCCGCGTCGCGCGCCGTGGGCGCGTGGCGATAATGCAGCGCCAGCGCAAGCCGTTTGTCTTCCATCACCACGCCTTGCGCCGCTGCGACCAGGTCGGTTGCATGCGCACGCACCTGCGCGAACAGTTTGCTGTCACCCGTGATGCGCTCGCGCCCGTCCGGTGTGCGCAACTCGGCGCCGTGCAGCCCGGCGGCGGGCTTGCCGCGCCAGTCGAACAGTGCGTCCAGTTGCGACAGCGGACGGCCGCTCAGCAGCGCCACCGCGCCGTCAAGTCGCGCATGCAGGCGGGCCAGATCGGCATGCAGGTGCGCATCAACCCGCACGTCGTCGGGATGGTGCGCGAAATCCAGAAGGGTACCGTCGACGTCCAGGAACAGCGCCCAACCGGCATCGACGCCGGTTTCAGGCGGCGAGGGCAACCTCGTAACGATGTCGTCGGCGGCTGTGGACACCTCGGCTCAGCATCGGCGGACCATCACGTCATTGTGGCGGAGCCGATGTGAACGACTCATTCACGTGTGCGCGCGCATACGAAGCGCCGAACAGCGCGGCGACCGCGGCGTGCGCACGCTGCGCCAGCGCGTGCCGATCGCCTGCGTGCAATTCTGCGGTGGGGATGGGGTCGCCGATGCGCAACGTGATCGTGCCCGGCCGCACCCGAAACCCGGCTGCCGGCAGCACCGCGCCGGAGCCTTCGATGGCAATTGGCACCACCGGCACGCCCGCCTGCAGCGCGACTTGGAAAGCCCCGCCCTTGAACGGCCCGGGCCATTCGCCGCGGCTGCGCGTGCCTTCCGGAAAAGCGCACAGGCTGGCACCGCCACGCACCAGCGCCACAATGCCATGCAGGCGTTCCACGGCTGCACGCGCGTGGCCGCGCTGGATGAACACCATGCCCATTGCCCGTGCGTACCAGCCGATGAAGGGCACGTTCTCCAGCTCCTGTTTGATCACGAAACGGATCGGCACGGGCAGCGCGCGGAACAGCGCGCACACGTCAATGATCGACTGGTGGTTGGCGACGAACACGTGCGGTCTGGAGAAGTCCATGCGCTCGAGCCCTTCCACGCGCAGCTTCGCACCGGCGCCGACCAGCAGCCCCGGCGCCCACAGCCGCGATGCCATCCGCAGCGGAAGCCAGCGCCAGCCGCCGGTCAGCAGCAGAACCAGCAGCGCCAATGTGATGCAGCCTGCCGTCCAGGCTACGGTGTAGATCAACTGCAACGCGTTGAACGCGACCCAGCCAAGGTGGCGCCAGCGCGAACGGACCAGTGAAATTCCAACGACAGCCATGCGATGCCACCCCAGGACGGCGGGAAATTCTAGACTTGTCGTTCGGCCTGCGCGACAGCCGGTTGAAGCGCCGCCGTGGCGGCCTTATCTCTTGCCGGTGGCGGCAAGGCCGCCCTTTTCATGAGGATGCCCACGTGAGAACGGACAAACTGACTTCGCGCTTCCAGCAGGCCCTCGCCGATGCGCAGTCGCTCGCGGTCGGGCGCGACCACAACATGCTGGAACCCGCGCATGTGCTGGCGGCGTTGCTGGATCAGCAGGGTGGCTCGACCGCGCCGATGCTGGCCCAGGCCGGCGTCAATGTGCCGCTGCTGCGCCGCGAAGTGGGCGAAATTCTTGAACGCCTGCCGAGCGTCAAGGGCCAGGAAGGCAACATCAACGTCTCGAACGAATTGAACCGCCTGCTCAACCTCACCGACAAGCTGACGCAGCAGCGCGGCGACCAGTTCATCGCGAGCGAACTGTTCGTGCTGGCTTGCATCGAGGACAGGGGCGACGTCGGTCGTGCACTGAAAGCGGCCGGCGCCGGCAAGCAGAACGTCGAAGCCGCCATCGAAAAGTTGCGCGGCGGTGAGAAGGTGCAATCGGAGGGCGCCGAGGACCAGCGCCAGGCACTCGAGAAATACACCATCGACCTCACCGCGCGCGCCGAGGCCGGCAAGCTGGACCCGGTGATCGGCCGCGACGAGGAAATCCGCCGCGTGGTGCAGGTGCTCTCGCGTCGCACCAAGAACAACCCGGTATTGATCGGCGAACCGGGCGTCGGCAAGACCGCGATCGCCGAAGGCCTGGCGCAGCGCATCGTCAAGGACGAAGTGCCCGAAGGCCTCAAGAACAAGCGCCTGCTCGCGCTCGATATGGGCGCGCTGATCGCGGGCGCGAAGTTCCGTGGCGAGTTCGAGGAACGCTTGAAGGGCGTGCTGAACGATCTCGCCAAGCAGGAAGGCCAGATCATCCTGTTCATCGACGAGTTGCACACGATGGTCGGCGCGGGCAAGGCCGAAGGCGCGATGGATGCCGGCAACATGCTGAAACCCGCGTTGGCGCGTGGCGAACTGCACTGCATCGGCGCCACCACGCTCGACGAATACCGCAAGTACATCGAGAAGGACGCCGCACTCGAGCGGCGCTTCCAGAAGGTGTTCGTGGGCGAGCCGACCGTGGAGGACACCATCGCGATCCTGCGCGGCCTGAAGGAACGCTACGCGGTACACCACGGCGTCGAGATCACCGATCCTGCGATCGTCGCGGCGGCGACGCTCTCGAACCGCTACATCACTGATCGGCAGTTGCCCGACAAGGCCATCGACCTGATGGACGAGGCCGCCAGCCGCATCCGGATGGAAATCGATTCCAAGCCGGAGGAACTGGATCGCCTCGAACGTCGGTTGATCCAGCTGAAGATCCAGCGCGAGATGCTCAAGAAGGAAAAGGATCCGGAATCGAAGAAGCGTCTTTCCGATCTCGAAGACGACATCGAAAAACTCGAGCGCGAGTTTTCCGATTTGAACGAGGTATGGAAATCGGAGAAGGCGACCCTGCAGGGCGACGCCAAGATCAAGGAAGAAATCGAGAAGGCGCACCACGAACTCGAGGCCGCGCAGCGCCGCCAGGATTACGCGCGCATGAGCGAGATCCAGTACGGCCAGTTGCCGGCGCTGGAAAAGCAGCTCGCCGCCGCGCAGGCCGCCGACCAGCGCGAGTTCAAGCTGGTCAAGGACAAGGTCACCGCCGAGGAAATCGCGGAAGTCGTGTCGCGCTGGACCGGCATTCCGGTGTCGAAGATGCTGGAAGGCGAACGCGAAAAACTGTTGCAGATGGAATCGGCACTGCACAGGAGCGTGATCGGCCAGGACGAAGCCGTCCGCGCGGTCAGCGACGCGATCCGGCGCGCACGCGCGGGACTGTCCGATCCGAATCGTCCCTACGGCTCGTTCCTGTTCCTCGGTCCGACCGGCGTCGGCAAGACCGAACTGTGCAAGGCGCTCGCGGGTTTCCTGTTCGACACCACCGAGGCGATGGTGCGGATCGACATGTCGGAATTCATGGAGAAGCATTCCGTCGCGCGGCTGATCGGCGCACCGCCGGGATATGTCGGTTACGAGGAAGGCGGCTATCTCACCGAGGCCGTGCGCCGGCGTCCCTACAGCGTGATCCTGCTGGACGAGGTGGAAAAGGCGCACCCGGATGTGTTCAACATCCTGCTGCAGGTGCTGGACGACGGGCGCCTCACCGATGGCCAGGGCCGCACGGTCGATTTCCGCAACACCGTGATCGTGATGACGTCCAACCTCGGCTCGCAACAGATCCAGGAAATCGCGTCCAGCGGCATCGACGAGGATTCACCGGAAGCCTACACCCAGATGAAGGCCGCAGTGATGGGCGTGGTGCAGGCGCACTTCCGGCCCGAGTTCATCAACCGCCTCGACGAGATCGTGGTCTTCCACCCGCTCGACAAGTCGCAGATCCGCGAGATCGCGCGGCTGCAGACGCAGTACCTCGCCAAGCGTCTGCAGGAACGCCAGATCGATCTGGAAATTTCCGACGGTGCCTTGATGCTGCTCGGCAACGTCGGTTTCGATCCGGTGTATGGCGCGCGTCCGCTGAAGCGCGCAATCCAGAGCCAACTCGAGAACCCGCTGGCGACGAAGATCCTCGCCGGCGAGTTTGTCGGTGGCGACACCATCAAGGTCGACGCCGAGGGCGGCAAGCTGGCATTCCACAAGCGTTGAGGCTCGATTCAGGGCGGTCCTTCCGGGTCGCCTGCGCCCCCAATCACGCCAACCGAACCGGCACTTGCCCGCCGGCGCAGAACGATTATTCTGGTCTCGATTACGACCGGCGGCGATGCGTGCGGCTGCCGGGAGGCGGCCATGTTCCGGAAATATCGGGTCATCCTGGTTGCGTTGTGCTTGATGGGCACGTCGGCAGCCTCGGCCGCGCTGCAGCACGAACATCCCGTGGCGACGGTGGGGGAGGGCATGATCGGCCACGTGCACTTCCCGGTCTCCTGCCGTGGAGAGCAGCAGGCGTTCGATCAGGCCACGTCGCTGTTGCATTCGTTCTGGTATGAAAAAGCGGAAGCCGCGTTTGCCGGGATCGCCAGGCGCGATCCCGAATGCGCGATGGCGCGGTGGGGGCAGGCCCTCAGCCTCTGGCATCCGCTGTGGCCGGACCGTCCCGACAGCGAAGTGCTGACGCGTGGCCGTGCGCTGCTTGCGCAAGCCCGCGCCGCAAAACAGCAGACTCGACAGGAAGCGGCGTGGCTGGGTGCGCTTGCGGCGTTTTACGAAATCAACGACCCGGCCGACTATCGGGGACGCGTGCTGGCATACGAGCGGGCGATGGCGAGGGTCCACGCCGGCTCGCCGCGCGAACCCGAGGCCGCGGCGTTCTACGCGCTTGCACTGCTGGCCGGCGCGCAGGCTGATCCCCCGGACAAATCGCATGCCCGCGAACGCAAGGCGGCTGACCTGTTGAATCACGTGCTGGCCGTCGAGCCGAATCATCCAGGCGCGCTGCATTACCTGATCCACGCCTACGATTCGCCGTCGCTGGCGAAATACGCATTGGGCGCGGCGCGCACTTATGCGCACGTTGCACCGGCGGTGCCGCATGCGCAGCACATGCCCTCGCACATCTTCACGCGCCTGGGGTTGTGGGACGAGTCGGTTGCCTCGAATCGCGGAGCCGAAAGCGCCGCCAAACGCTTTGCCGCAGAAATGCGCCTGCCCGGCGCGTGGGACGAGCAGTTGCACGCGATGGACTACCTTGAATACGCATATCTGCAACTCGCACGGGATCAGGATGCACGAACGGTGCAGGATGAACTGCTCGCAATTCCCGTCACGAGTCCGGCGAATTTCAAGGTTGCCTACGCCTATGCGGCCATCCCCGCACGTTACGCGATCGAGCGTCGCCAGTGGCGCGAAGCCGCCGAGTTGAACATGCATCATCGGAATTTTCCGTGGACCCGTTTTCCGTCTGCGCAGGCAATCACCGAGTTCGCGCGCGCGCTGGGCGCGGCGCGCAGCGGCGACGAACCACGTGCGGCGCAGGCCGTGGCGCGACTGGAGTCACTGGAGGGCGCTTTGCGGGAATCGGGCGATGCGTACTGGGCGACCCAGGTCGAAATACAGCGGTTGGCGGCGCAGGCATGGCTGGCACATGCGCAAGGCAGGCAAAGCGAAGCGCTGGTTGCGATGCGGAAAGCTGCCGACCTCGAAGATGCTTCGGAGAAGCGGCCGGTGACCCCGGGGCCGATCGTCCCGGCGCGCGAGTTGCTGGGGGACATGTTGCTGGAACTCGATCGGCCGGCCGAGGCGCTCGATGCCTATCGCGTTGCGCTGGCGGAATCGCCCAACCGCTTCAACAGCCTGGCGGGGGCCCTCTGCGCGGCGCGCCGATCGGGCGAGCAGAACATCGCCGAGCGCTACGCCAGGCAATTGCCGCGCTCGACCGCGGATTCCAAAAGCCGCCGGACGGAGTTCGAATGGGTGCGCGACACGTCGGTGCATGCCTGCAACCGATGATGAATGCTCTGCCCAGACCTTGCCGGTGCCGTCGGCGCAGATGATCCTGATCGGCCGCCGGGGTGAAGGTCCAGCGATTGATGTCGTAGCTCACCAGGCATCCGGCAGCGTGCGTGGGCCTTAGATCTGGTTACCCGCGGGGTCGAACCCTTGGTCGCTGCGTGGCCCGGGGCTGTCGATCCCATGAACGCGTCATTGGCCGTTGCGCGGCGCGCTCGGCACGCGCAGCAACCGCATCGCGCTGGGTGTGGTGCGCAGCATCGGACGAAACCTGCGTTCGCGCAGCGGTTCGCGGCGGCGCACGTTGACGCGATACGCGACGTAAGCCGCGAGCGCGGCGTGGGTGCCGGCGAACCACGCGAGCAGCGACCACGGCCCGGCGCCGGACATCAGAACGCCCGCGATCAGCGGGCCCAGCGCCGAGCCGACGCCGTAGACCAGCAGCACACTGCTGCTGGCTGCCATCAGGTTGTCCGGCTGCACGTGTTCCACCAGATGGGCGACCACGATCGGGTACACCGCGAAGGCCATCCCGCCGAACAGGAATATCAATACCATCGCAAGCCATTCGCGACCGCCCGCCGCCAGTGTCGCCAACGCCAGCGCCGCGGCGGCTGCCGTCACCCATCCCAGCATGATGCGCCGGTCGTGATGGTCGGACAGCCGGCCGAGCGGCCATTGCAGCGCGGCGCCGCCCAGGATCGCGACGCTCATGTAGGTGCCGACTTCGGCGGTGTCGAAGCCGATGTTGCGCGCGTACACCGGCAGCAGGCCCCAGAACGCGCCCATCGCCAATCCGGACAGCAACGCGCCCATGCCGGCGGTCGGGGCGACGTCGAACAGCAGTCGGAGTTGCAGCTTCGGCGTCGCCTGCGGTTGTGGTTGCGCCTGGCGCGTCAGCAACACCGGCAGCGTCGCGGCGCATACCGCCAGGGCGATCACGGTGAACAGCACGAACGGCTGTCCGCCGACGCGCAGCAGTTGCTGCGCCAGCGCCAGCGAGCACAGGTTTACCACCATGTAAGCGGCGAACACCGTGCCGCGCTGCGCCGGCGACGATTGCGCGTTGAGCCAGCTTTCAATGATCGCGTAAAGCCCCACCAGTACCACCCCGGTCAGCAACCGCAGCAGCAGCCACGCGACCGGATTGCTGCCCAGCGCGTACAGCAGCACCACGCATGCGGTGCACGCGGCGCAGAATGCGAACGCGCGGATGTGACCGATGCGGCGCACCAGCGGCGGCATTGCGAAGGTACCGATGAAATAACCGGCGTAGTACGCGGAAGTGAGGCCGCCCAGCAACGTGCCGGAAAACCCCGCGGCCAGGCCGCGCAGCGGAATCAAGGTGTTCATCAGCCCCGCGCCGATCAGCAGCAGCGCGGTGCCGGTGAGCAGCGAGGCGACGGGTCTAAGGGTGCGCAACATGTGGTGGCATGATGAGATGTGTTCGCGCAAAGCGGGCACAAACGCGCAGCATGCCGTGCAAACGGTGCATATAACGTGACCGCGTGCGCGGTGTGCGGCGATCGTCTATCATCCACATCGCCCCAGGTGATCACCCGCGCGTGCGGGTGATTGAAACGGGAATCCGGTGGCGACCAACCCTGCTGCATTCTCATGCAGGGACGTCCATTCCGGAGCTGCCCCCGCAACGGTAGGCGAGCAACGATCCGCACGAAGCCACTGAGCGCGACTCGGGAAGGCGTGGATCTTCGAAGGCAACCCTTCGCTCGCGAGCCCGGAGACCGGCCTTCGGCAAGAACCGGACAAGCGGCGGGCTTGCATCTGGGTCCGCGCATTGCATGCGTCGGTGCCCGCACTCCCTCCCCTGTCCATGACGCCATCGACACCGCGCGGGCAGGCGCGGACAGGAGTGCTTCGTGAAACTGCATCGTCGTTTGCTCGGCCGCTCGGTGCTGGCCGCGCTTTGTTGTGTTCCCGTTGCCGCGCTCGCGGACGGCGCGCCCACCCAACTCGGCCAGATCGTCGTCACCGCGACGCGAACCGCGCAGACCGAAGATCAGACGCTCGCGCCGGTCACCGTGATCACGCGCGAGGAAATCGAACTGCTGCAGCCGTCTTCGCTGCAGGATCTTTTGAATGACACGCCCGGCATGTCGGTCAGCAACCAGGGCGGCCCGGGCAAGGTAAGCGCGTTGTTTCTGCGCGGCACCAATTCCAACCAGGTGCTGGTGCTGGTGGACGGCATCCGGGTTGGCAACGCCACGGCGGGCACCACGCCGATCCAGGACATTCCGGTGGACCAGATCCAGCGCATCGAGATCGTGCGCGGACCATTTTCGAGCCTGTACGGTTCCGAAGCGGTCGGTGGCGTGATCCAGATCTTCCTGCGCCACGCGCCCGGCACCTTCACGCCCAATGCCAGCGTCGGCATCGGCAGTTACCGGCACTGGAAAGCGTCGTCGGGTTTTTCGGCGGCCGGCGACAGGGGCTGGATTTCGGTGCAGGCCACGCACGACCAGACCAAGGGCATCAACGCCTGCAAAGTCGGCGCGGCGGAAGTTTTTGCCGGCTGCTTCGCCGACCAGCCCGATCGCGACGGCGTCCACGACAACGCGCTGACCGTCAACGGCGCGTATCGGTTCAACGACCGGTGGAGCGCCGACGCGCTGGCGATGCGCACCGAAGGCCTCAACAAATACGACGGCAGTTTCAGCGACTCCGACGCCTATGCGACGCAAGTTCTGGGCGGGCAGTTGCACTTTCGTCCGAACGATGCGTTGAATCTTTCCCTGCGCGCGGGCAGCAGTTCGGATTTCGACAAGGATTTCCTGCAAGGCGTGTACGTCGATCACTTCGACACCCGGCGCGCGCTGGCCTCGTTGCAGGCGGATGCGGCGCTTGCCGGCGGCCTGCTCAGCGCCGGCATGGACTGGCAGCGCGAGACCGTCGCCAGCAACTACGCCTTCACGGAGGATTCGCGCAGCGACCGTGGATTGTTCGCGCAATGGCAGCGCACGTTCGGCGCGCAGTCGCTGCAGGCCAATGTGCGCCGGGACGACAACAGCCAGTTCGGTGGCAAGACCACCGGCAGCGTGCTGTGGGGCTGGGACTTCGCGAAGGACCTGCGGGTCACCGCGAGCTGGGGCACCGCATTCCGCGCGCCGACCTTCAACGACTTGTACTACCCCGGTTTCGGCAATCCGGATTTGCGCCCCGAAAGTTCGCGCAATCTTGAACTGGGCCTGCGCGGCACGCCCGATTGGGGACACTGGTCGCTGTCGGTCTACCGCAACGACATCCGCGACCTGATCACCTTCGATGCCGCGGTCGGGCTGCCCGGCAACGTGGACCGCGCGCGCATCACCGGCCTCGAAGGTGTGGTTGGCGGCAAACTCGCCGGTTGGGACG
>DATCSF010000139.1:0-5872 GCA_036568625.1 Rhodanobacteraceae bacterium
GCGTTGCCGACGATGACGGTCAGGAGATTGTTGAAATCGTGTGCGATGCCGCCGGTGAGTTGTCCGATCGCCTCGAGCTTCTGGGACTGTGCCAGGCGATGCTCCAGGTCCACCCGTTCGCTGACGTTGGTGTGGATCTTCAGGACGCCGGCCGGGTTGCCGCCCTCGTCGCGCAGCAGGGTCCAGTGCCCATCGACGCTGATGATCTTTCCGCCCGCCGTGGTCTGCTGCAGGCGCCCGGACCATTCGCCTTTTTCGAATACCTCGGCGTCGGCAGCCTCGAACGCAACCGGATCGCCGCAGACGACGACGTCTTCCACGCGCTTTCCGATCGCCTGCTCACGGGAAATGCCGTAGATGGCTTCGGCGGCGCGGTTCCAGTAGCGGATGCGGCGATCAAGGCCGCGCACCATGATCGCGTCCTTGGCCCGGTCGAGCAGCATCGCCTGCTCGCGCAGCGTGTCTTCGCGCTGCTTGCGGTCCGACAGGTCGGTGATCGCGCCCACCACGCGGATCGCGCGCCCTTTGGCGTCGCGAATCACGAAGCGGCGGTCGTAGACGAAAGCATAAGTGCCGTCGTGGCGCCGGAAGCGGTATTCGCAGGACCATTGTTCGGCGTCGCCGCGGATAACCTCCTCCATGCCATGGATGATCTGTTCGCGATCATCGGGGTGGATGCGTTCACGCGCCCACTCGATGGTGCCCTCGACCTTTTCGGGCGGGATCCCGAACAGCCGCTGCAAGCCTGCGTTCCACCAGATGGTGTTGTCGTCGATGTTGCGGTCCCACACCGCGTCCTCGGTGGCGCGTGTCACGTAATCGAAGCGTTCCTGGCTCAGGCGCAACGCGGCCTCTATGCGAACCCGCTCGGTGACCTCATTCGCGAGCACCAGCCGTGAGGGTGTGCCACGGAATACGATGTCATCAGAGGAGATCTCGACATCGATGACCGTTCCGTCCTTTTTCAGGTGCCGCCAGGATCCGAACTCGCGGTGACCCGCGGGACCGGTGGAACGCACCCTGGCCAAGCGCGTGTTCTCGTCCGGCGGGCGTATGTCGGAAATCGTCATCGCGAGGAATTCCTCCTCGCCATAACCGTACTGCTTGCACGCCTGCGCGTTCACCGCGAGGAACCGGCCGCTCGCAATCTCGAAAACCCACATGGGCATCGGGTTGGCGACGAACAGCATTTCGTAGAATTCGCTGCTGTTCCCGCGCGCGTTGTCTTGAGCAGTCATGCGCTCTCCTCGGCTGTCGGAGCTTGCGTCCCCGCGTGTGCGCATGGCCATGTATACCTTAGGCCGGCGGGCAATGTCACGGGCTGGCACACGAATGGGCCAATGCGCGTGACAAAAGGTGGCACGATCGCCAGTCCGGAAAACGGGTGCGGGCCGAAATGGCGCACTCGTCGATCGCCAGCTAGCCGCGAGGGGTTCCGTTCTTCGCAGAGTCCGTGCCGTTCTGGTCCATCTCGATGGTCGCATGCGACGGACCTTCCTGGGACTGCAGCTGCCTGGCGACCTGTTCGGCCTGGCGCAATACGCGCAGCAGATTGCGCCCGGCAAGGTCGGCGAGTTCGTCGTCGGTCCAGCCACGGCGCGCGAGCTCCTTGAACAGCGCGGGGTATGTGTCCACGCCGCCCAAACCGACTGGCGTGGTTTCGATGCCGTCGAAGTCGCTGCCGATGCCGACGCTCTCCGTCCCGGCGATCTTGCGGATGTGTTCGACGTGGTCGGCAACCTGCGCGATGGTGGCCTTGGGCTGCGGGTGTTCTTTCTCCCACTTGTCCATCGCGGCCTTGGCGCGATCGGGCTGGCCGACATACAACGCGTCGAACTTCGCGGACACCCCGGCGCGGTCGGCTTCCCAATGTGCGGCTGCTTGCGAAACGAAGGGGGGATAGAAGTTCACCATCACGATACCATGGTTGCGCTTGACCATGCGCAGCACGTCGTCGGGCACGTTGCGCGGGTGGTCGTCCAGCGCGCGCGCGCTGGAATGCGAGAAGATCACCGGCGCCTGCGTGGTCTCGAGCGCCGCCTTCATGGTGTCGGGCGACACGTGGGAGAGGTCCACCAGCATGCCCAGTCGATTCATTTCGTGCACCACCGCGCGCCCGAACGGAGTCAGCCCGCGGTGTACGGGCTTGTCGGTGGCCGAGTCCGCCCAGTCGGTGTTCTTGCCGTGGGTCAGCGTCATGTAGCGCACCCCCAGCGCGTAGTAGCCGCGCAGCACTGGCAGCGAGTTGTCGATCTGGTGGCCGCCCTCGACGCCGATCAGGCTGGCGATGCGCCCGGATTTCTCGATGTGTTCGATGTCGTCGGCGGTGGACGCCATCTCGAAGTCTTGCGGATATTTCGCCACCATCGTGCGCACGATGTCGATCTGCTCCAGTGTCGTCTGCACGGCTTCCGGCCCGACGCTGGTAGCCGGAATCCACACCGACCAGAACTGCGCGCCGAGATGGCCCTTGCGTGCGCGTGGGATGTCGGTCATCAGGTGTACGTCGCCATCGCCTGTCTTGCTGCGCAGATTGGCAGTATCGGCGGCGAGATCGAGGTTGCCGATGTTGCCGAACCCGCTGCGGATTGCCCATGGCAGGTCGTTGTGGCCGTCGATCACCGGTGTTTCGGTGAGCACGCGTTCGATCCGCGCCGAGGAATCCTTGTCCTTCGCCGATGGCGGTGTGGCGAGGGCGATGCAGGGCAGGGCAACGAGCAGGCAGGCGATGCGAAGGTACTTGGTCATGGCGTCCCCGGTGATGTCATGAGAAAGGGTCTTGGGCGTCGCACGTGCGCGATACGCCGCCCGTGACGCCGAGCCTACCATCCTTTCGGCGCGCGTTAGTTGGAACGGAGGCTGTCGGCATGCGCGACCCCTGTTACGTTCGCGCTGAGCGTGGCCTGCGCAGCAGGCGAAGTCGAAGCGCTTGCGCTTCGATTCCGTGGCCATTGGCCGCTACGCTCGGGGCGAACGGAATGAGGGGCGCGTTGCGTGCCGAGCGGAGCAGGTTGTTCAGAGGTTCCCTAGAAAAACGTCGGCATCGTTTCCAGCACCTGCAACTTGTCATCGACAAGCAACACCTGCCGCCATTTGTCAAAGGTGAGGCAGGGATGGGAAGCGCCGAAGGACACGATGTCGCCGACGCGGATGTCCGCGTGTGCGGCAATCGCCAGCATCGCGTGCTGATCCATGACCTTGCGGACGCTGCAGCCAACCATCGACTGCGCGGGCGCGCCGGGGCGGTGCCGTTGCAGCGGTATCGGCAGGTCGGGATCGCAGGAAATGTCGCGCTTGCCCATCGTCACCACCGCCATGCCGGGTTCGGGTAGCGACTGCACGTGTGCGAACACCGCCAGCGCCGGTTCGAGCTCGCCTTCGAGTTCCGGGTGGCGCGCTTTCACTCCGGCCATCGCGTCGCGGTACGAGCGGTGGTCGTGCACGACGTAACAACCGGGCCTGAGCACCGGCGTGCAGTGATCGCGCAGCTCCGGCTGGTCGAACGCTTCGGCGATCAGGTCGAACCATTGCGAACCCGCTGCGGTGACGATCGGCTTGCGCTTCGCGGATGCACCTGCATCGCTGAGCTTGCGCACGGCAGCGACGAGTTTTTGGCCGTAGGCGCGGATGTCACCCACGGCGTGTTCGCCACCGATCAGGCCTTCGTAGCCTTCGATGCCGCAGAGGGTGACGGCCGGCGCCGCGGCGATGGCGTCGACAAGATTGTTGAGTTCGGAATCCGTGCGCACGCCGCAGCGGCCCCCGGGCACGCCGAGTTCGACCAGCACTTGCACGGAAAGATTGCGCTGGCCGAACCAGGCATTCAGCGCCTCGACGTTGGCAATGCCGTCGACCAGGCAGTAGTAATCCGCGCCGCGCTCGATCAACCCGGCGATGATCGCCATGTTGGGCGCGCCCACCAATTGGTTGGCCATCAGCACGCGCGTCGCGCCGTGTTCGAAAGCCGCGGCGCACTGGACCGCCGTGGCCAGCGTGATGCCCCACGCACCGGCATCGAGTTGGCGGCGGAACAGCGCCGGCGTCATCGTGGTCTTGCCGTGCGGCGCCAGCTTCGCGCCGTGGTTATCGGCGAAGCGTTGCATCCACGCGATGTTGCGGGCCAGCGCCGTGTCGAAGACCACGGCCGCGGGCAGGCTCACGTTTTCGAGCAGCGACTGGCCATCGATCGGTTCGCCTTTTTCGGGCTGGCGTGCATGGGCCACGGGTTGCCTCCTCGGAACGCAGGGGCCCAAGCATAGGCGGAAAGCAAACGGAGGTGCCGCCTGGGTTCCGCCGCGCCTACGCTCCGTGCGACCGCGCCCATTGCACGATGCCGGCCGCGTTCATGGCACCGGCCTGGCGCGCGACTTCGCGCCCGCTGCGGAACAGCGCGAGCGTGGGAATGGCGCGGATGTTGTGGCGCGCGCCGAGCGCGGGTTCCGCCTCGGTGTCGACCTTGAGCAGGCGCACGCGCGGTTCCAGTTGCGCCGCCGCTTTCATGAATTCCGGCGCCATCGTCCGGCACGGCGCGCACCACGGCGCCCAGAAGTCCACCAGTATCGGGATGTCATTGCGTGTCAGGTGTTTCTGGAAACCGTCTGCGTCCGCTTCCGCCGGTTTGCCCTCGAACAATGGTCGGTGGCAGTTGCCGCAGGTGGGCGAGGCGCCGAGACGTGCGGGCGGCACGCGGTTCACGGCCTGGCAGTGCGGACAGACGGTGTGCAGGGCGTCGCTCATGGCATGGTTCGGAGACTAAGTGGTCGGCGGGATTCTTCACGCCATATGGGGGTGAAAACGCCACAGGGAAGGTGGTCCGGTTGGGAAAAATCCGCAGGCGGCGCGCGATCGCCGCTACGATGGCGCGTCGTCATCAAACCGGGTGCATCGCAATGGCTGTCGCTCGTTCGTGTGGCTTGTTGCTGGGACTTGCGTTGGCCGTGCCCGCCGCACACGCCGCGGCCGCCAATCCCGGCCTGGTGGTGCGGATCGACAGCGGCGCCCTGGCCGGCATCCACGATGCTGCCGCCGGTGTGAGCGAATTCCTGGGCATCCCTTACGCCGCGCCACCGCTCGGTGCGTTGCGCTGGCAGCCGCCACGGCCCGTCTCCGCATGGACGGGCGTCCGCGCGGCCGACCATTTCGGTCCGCGCTGCATGCAGCGCCCGCTGTTCGGCGACATGGTGTTTCGCTCGGACGGCATGAGCGAGGACTGCCTGTACCTCAATGTGTGGACGCCGCCCGGCAGCGAAGGCAAGAAACTGCCGGTGCTGGTGTATTTCTACGGTGGCGGGTTCGTCGGCGGCGATGGTTCCGAATACCGCTACGACGGCGCGAGCCTCGCCCGGCGCGGCATCGTCACGGTCACCGTGAATTACCGCCTCGACGTGTTCGGCTTCCTCGCCCTGCCGACGCTCGCGGAAGAATCGCCGCACCACGCCACCGGCAACTACGGACTGCTGGACCAGGTCGCCGCGTTGCAATGGGTTCATCGCAACATCGCGGCCTTCGGCGGCAATGCGGACGAGGTCACCATCGGCGGCGAGTCGGCGGGTTCCATGGCGGTGTCGGCATTGATGGCCTCGCCGTTGTCGAAGGGACTGATGCAGCGCGCGATCGGCGAAAGCGGTTCGGTGCTGGGCAATCTCACGCCACGGCCGCGGACGCTGGCCGAGCAACAGGGCGAAGCCTTCGAAAAGCACCTGGGCGCTCGATCGCTGGCGCAGTTGCGCGCCATGCCCGCGGCCGTGCTGCTTGCAGCATGCGGCGACCATGGCGTGCCCGACGTCGTGCCCGTCGTCGACGGCTGGTTCCTGCCGCGCGCACCCGCCGCCATTTACGAAGCCGGCGACCAGGCGCACATTCCGTTGCTGGT
>DATCSF010000140.1:0-6475 GCA_036568625.1 Rhodanobacteraceae bacterium
CGCTTCCCGGCAGATTACGGGCAATTCGGCGGCCAGCGGGTCGCCTGCGAAGAATGGCGCCAACAAGCTTGCTGCGATATCGGCGAGCGAGGCGTCCGGATCGAACGACGCGGCGTCGAGTCGCGGCAACGTGGCGGGAACATACAAGCCGCCGTCCGGCGCGAGGCCGGCGGCGATGGCGCCACCGATCGTGACGGCTGGGCTCTGGCCGCGGGTGCTGAGATAACGCAGGGGTTCGTTCATGGCGTCGCCGTGCGATCTGCCGCGTCGTCAATGTGTTCGATCAATGCTGCTGCGGGCGATTCGATCGGCGCGACGAACCGATCGCTTTGCAGTCCTTCCGCCGCGAACGCGCCCTGCATCGCGGCGGCTGCGGCCTCGGCATTGGCGCGGGTTTCGTACCAACCGAACACGCTGGGGCCGCCGCCCGAAATGCTGGCGCCGAGTGCGTGGTGATCGAGCGCGGCCTGTTTCACACGCGCGAAGCCCGGCACCAGCGATGCGCGACGCGGCTCCACCAGCACGTCTTTCAGACCTTCGCGCACCAGCGCGGCGTCGCCGCGAAAACAGCCTGCCAACACTAATGAAAGATTGGCGCTCTGTGCAACGATCGCATCCAGCGCGTAGTCGCCAACCAGCGCGGCACGCGCCTTGCGCGTTTCCAGCACGCAATGCGGATGCACCAGCGCGCAATGCCAATCGCGTGGCACCGGGATACGCAGCAGGCGATCGTGCGTCGCGAGCACCAGTCCGCCCAGCAACATCGAACCCAGGTTGTCGCCGTGGCGGCTGCCGCTGGCCACGGCTTCGCCGTCCAGCGCGAAGCGATACAGCGCTTCGCGCGGCAACGGCTGTTCCAGCAAGGCATTGGCGGCTACCAGCGCGGCGACGCACGATGCGGCCGAACCGCCCATACCGGAACCGAGCGGGATGCCCTTGTGCAGGATCAGTTCGAATCCGTGCGGCAACGAAAGCGCTTCGCGCAATGCCAGCAATGCCATGCCTGCGGTGTTCTGTCGTGGTTCGCGCGGCAGGTCGGTGACCGCGCCGTCGATCGCGGCAATGCGCACCCCGGGTTCTTCGATCACGCGCACTTTGGCGCGATCGCCCGCGCCGGCCATGCTGTGGCCGAGGATGTCGAAGCCCACGCCGACGTTGCCCACGCTGGCGGGCGCGAACGCGCAGGCAACGCGAAGTCGGACGGTGGAATTCGGCAAGACGTTGTCAATCATGTCACACGCCCATCATTGCTCGCTAAGGAACCTCTGATCAATCCCACTACTCGTCATTCCGGCGAAAGCCGGGACCCAGTGGCTTTTGCGCAATGCACTGAATTGCAAAGTCGCTGGGTCCCGGATATCGCTTCGCGATTCCGGGATGACGAGCAAAATCAGAGCTTCTCCAATGTTTCGGCGATCCGCAGCACGTCGGCGAATACGCCCGCGGCGGTCACTTCCGTCCCCGCGCCGGGCCCCTGCACCAGCAATGGATTGTCGTGGTAACGCTGCGTGCGGAACTGCACCACGTTGTCGGTCAGGCGCGTGTGCGCGAATGGATGGTTCGAGGGCAGTATGGTCAGCCGCACGCGTGCGCGGCCTTGCCGGTCGAGGCTGCCGACGTGCCGCAGCACGCCGTTGGCGGTCTGGGCACGCGCGAGCCATGTGGCCATCGGCTCGTCGAGTTCGTGTGCGCGTTGCATGAAGGCTTCGCTCGACAACTGCGCCAACGCGGACGGCAGCAGGCTTTCGACTTCCACGTCTTCCAGTGAAAGTGCGCGACCGGCTTCGCGCGCCAGGATCACCAGCTTGCGTGCGACGTCGATGCCGGAAAGATCTTCGCGCGGATCGGGTTCGGTGTAGCCCAGCGCATGCGCTTCGCGCAACAGCGCGGAAAACGGCTGCTGGCCGTCATGCCGATTGCACAGCCAGGCCAGCGTGCCGGAAAACATGCCTTCGATGCCCAGCAGTTCGTCGCCGGTGTCGAGCAGGTCGCGCAACGTCTGCACGACCGGCAGGCCGGCGCACACGGTGGTTTCCTGGCGAAAGCGTGCGCCCCCGGCGCAGGCGGCGCGAATCGTGCGCCAGCGCTCCAGTGGACCACTGCCGGCCAGCTTGTTCGGCGTCACCACGTGGATGCCGGCGGCCAGCCAGAACGGATAACGCGAGGCGACCTCCTCGCTGGCGCTGCAATCCACCAGCACCGCCGGACGTCCATCGTCGCCGCGCACGTGCGCCGCAAATGCCTCAAGATCGCTGGGCCGCCAGGTTTGCGCGCCGTCGCGGGCATCGAGTTCGGGATCGTCGCAGTCCAGCCACATGCGTTGGCGGGTGGCGACGCCGCGAAGCTGTAGGGCGAGGCCCATGTCGCGTTGAAGGCGCGATTGCGCGGCGCGGATCTGGCCGAGCAGCGCACCGCCGATCCGGCCGGGTCCGATCACGCCCACCGCCACGGTACGTGTGCGCGGGGCCCGGACGGGCAACGCGGCGGCTGGTGGCGCGAGCGCCGATGGCTTGGCGGGTCGTCGTTCGATGAGGGGCGAAGCGCTGGCGTTCACGGTGACCTCCGGTAGAGGTCCCGTCCTGTGCGGCGGTGTCGGATCGCGCCGGCCCGCCTCGTCGAGGGCGGGACCGTTGCGTGCAGGGATTATTCGCGCACGAACGCCCACCCGTTTCCGGGGGTGCGGGTCGTGGTGGTAATGATCGTGGCGATGCCGCCGGCAGGCAGATGCCACCTGGCGTGGGCCGGGGGCTGGGACGTGCATGCGGGCGCGCGTGACAACGACATGGCACGGAAACTAGCGTGGGCCGCGGGCGATTGTCAACACATTTGCTGTATGACGTTTGGACGTCCAGACGTCCGGTCGAATGGACGGGCGCAAACCATGAAGCCGGTCACGGTTCGGCGCCAGGCGGCCTCGAGCCGCCGTGCATCCGCCGATACGTCCGGCGGGGCTGATAAAATTTTGGGATGGATAGCAAAACTGCTGCTGAAAACGCCACCGCGGAAGCCGTCGTTCGCCTTGCCGATTACCGCCCGCCTGCGTGGCGGGTAACCGCGGTTCAACTGAAATTCGAGCTTGGCATCGAAGAAACCAGGGTTCACTCGAAACTCGCGCTTGCGCGCGACCGTGACGAACCCTTGCGTCTCGATGGCGAGGATGTGGAATTGCTGGCCGCGCGGCTCGATGGCCGTGACCTGACGCCGGCCGACTACACGCTCGATGTCGCCGGCCTCACCCTTCCCGGGGCGCGCGACGGCAGCGTGCTGGAACTCGAGGTGCGCATCGACCCGGCCCGCAACAGCCAGTTGTGCGGGTTGTACCTGTCGGGCACGCCGCAACGGGGGTTCCTGCTGACCCAGTGCGAGGCGCAAGGCTTTCGTCGCATCACCTTCTTTCCCGATCGACCCGACGTGCTGGCGCGCTACGACGTCACGCTCACCGCCGACAAGGCGCGTTTTCCGGTGCTGCTGGCCGGTGGCGAGAAAACCGAATCGGGCGACCTGCCCGACGGCCGCCACTTCGCGCGTTTCGTAGATCCACACCCGAAACCGAGCTATCTGTTCGCGCTGGTGGCAGGGCGTCTCGAGAAGATTGAGCGCGAATACCGCACCGCCGACGGCCGCGACGTCAGCTTGCGCCTGTGGGCCGAAGCCGACGCGATCGACCGCTGCCATTACGCGATGGAGGCGCTGGAACGCGCGATGCGCTGGGACGAACGCGCCTATGGCCGCAACTACGACCTGCCGGTGTTCAACGTGGTCGCCACCCATGACTTCAACATGGGCGCGATGGAGAACAAGGGCCTCAACATCTTCAACTCGAAGTATCTGCTGGCGGACCCGGATACCACCACCGACGACGAATACCGCCGCATCGAGGCGGTGATCGGGCACGAATACTTCCACAACTGGAGCGGCAACCGCGTGACCTGCCGCGACTGGTTCCAGTTGTCGCTGAAGGAAGGCTTCACGGTCTTCCGTGAGCACAGCTTCTGCGAGGCCATGCATTCCGCGTCGCTGAAGCGCATCGAGGACGTGGCGACGCTGCGTCGCGTGCAGTTCCCCGAAGATGCCGGCCCGCTGGCGCATCCGGTGCGCCCGGCCGAATACCAGGCCATCGACAACTTCTACACCGCGACCGTATACGAAAAGGGTGCGGAACTGATCCGCATGATCGCGGGACGACTTGGTACGGAAGGTTTCCGTCGCGGCACCGACCTTTACTTCTCGCGCTTCGACGGACAGGCGGTGACCATCGACGACCTGCTGGCGGTGCTGGGCGAAGCCAACGGCGTGGACCTTTCGCCCTATCTCACGTGGTATGCGCAGGCCGGCACGCCGGAAGTCCGCGCGCGCGGCGAATACGACGCCGCTTCGAGGCGCTACACGCTCACGCTTTCCCAGCGCACGCGGGCGACGCCGGGGCAGCCGCACAAGCCGCCGGTGCCCATTCCGGTGAATGTTGCATTGTTTGCCGGCGACGGCGCACCGATTTCACTGCAATTGGAAGGGGATGCCGCGCCACCCATCCTTGAACGTGTGCTGGAATTGACGGCAGCCGAGCAGCGTTTCGTATTCGAAAACGTGCCGTCGTCGCCCACGCCTTCGCTGTGCCGCGGGTTCTCGGCCCCGGTGCGGGTCGCGTTCGACTACACGCCTGCGCAGCTCGCCTTGCTGCTGCGCCATGAAACCGAGGGCTTCGACCGCTGGAATGCCGCGCAGGAACTCGCCGCGCGCGCCTTCGACGAAGCGTTTGCAGGCGACCATGGACGCGCCGCCACGGCTGCCTGGCTGGATGCGCTGGCCCAATTGTTCGCCGCGCGTGGGGAGGTCGATCCCGCTTTGCTGGCCGACCTGCTGACGCCGCCTTCGGAACTCGAGCTCGGTGCGCGTCATGCACCGTTCGATCCCGACGCCGTGCACGCCGCGCGCGAGTCGCTGGAAAACGCATTGGCACGACGGCTCGAAGGCGAACTCGCTTCCGCATATCGCGAGCTGCACGCCGGCGAGTCGGGTGCGCTCGACCAGGGCGCCGCTGCGCGCCGGCGCCTGAAAGCGCGCGTGCTTGCGTTGCACGTCCGGCAGGGCGCGGAGACCGGCGCGGAGCTTGCGTTCGCGCAATGCCGCGATGCGCGCGGCATGACCGATCGACTCTCTGCACTCACCGCGCTGGTGCGCAACGATGCGCCGCAAGCCGGCGAGGCGCTGCGGCTTTACCGCGAGCGTTTCGATGGCGATGCGCTGACGCTCGACAAGTGGTTCATGCTGCAGGCCACCGTGCCCGCCTACATCACGCTCGAACGCGTGCAGGCGCTGGAATCCGATTCCGCGTTCACGCCAGCCAACCCCAACCGCGTGCATGCCTTGCTGGGCGCCTTCGCGCGCGCCAACCCGGTCGCGTTCCACCGTCCTGACGGTGCCGGCCATCGCTGGTTCACGGAAAAGCTGGCAGAGATCGACGCCCGCAACCCGCAACTTTCAGCGCGGCTGGCCAAGGCTTTCGAAGACTGGACGCGGCTCGAGCCCATGCGTCGACGGTCGGCCGAAACGGCCTTGCGGGCACTGTTGGACCGCGGGCAACACTCGCCCGACCTCACCGAAATCCTCACCCGGATGCTGGCGGCGGGCAATGCCGCGAATTGAGCGGCGTCGACCTGACGTTTGGCCCGCGAAGGCGTAGCATCGGCTACGGCTTTCAGCGGAAAGCCGGGCCATGATGGCCATTCCGATCCTCGCCACCGCAGCCAAGCGGGACGCGTGTTGTGGCGTTCGCTGGCGTGGCGACCAGGGATGATCGCATCAGCAAACCGGAGGTGGGCCATGCGACGGACATTTCGATCAGGAGCATGGGGTTGCCGCGTTGCGCGCACCGTGGTTCTGGGCGCCGGCGTGCTCGCGCTGGCCGGCTGCGCCACCGGCTACACGTTCGTGCACCCGGACGGGGCGGGCGGCGGCGATTATTACACCAGCGACGGGGCGTATCCGGGCCCGGGCTATTACGACGATTACGGCGCCGGGGCGTACTATCCGGGTACCCGCGGGTATGGCTACTACGATGCCACCAGCCCCTACCCGAGTGCTTCCGGCTGGTACGACGGCTACTACGGAGGCTACGGCTACCGGTCCTCGTTCATTTTCAGCCTCGGCGTCTCGAATGTGTGGGGCTTCCCGGGCTACTGGGGACCGTGGTATTCCGGCAATTTCCCGATCTGGGGGTGCGGGTGGGGTTGTCGGCATGGCTGGCGCCATGACCACCATGGGCGCCACGGCGATCATGATCCGATCGCGACCACCCCGCCGCGTCCATGGCTGGAACCCGACCACCCCCGGGTCCCGCCGCGACATGGTCCCCCTCCCGCGCCGCTCGTGGCGATCCCGGCGCGTCCGGCGGAACGCTTCCCCAACCGGCGCCCGCTGCCGTCGGCCACCTTTGTGCCACACGATTTTGCGCGCGCCCCGATCAGCCGGATCGCCG
>DATCSF010000141.1:0-3878 GCA_036568625.1 Rhodanobacteraceae bacterium
CTTGTACACGAACGAGTACGTCAGCGGCGACGACGTCGAAATCGACCCCGCGAACCCGGACATCGTGTACGCGACGATGTGGCAACAGCAGCAGGCACCGTGGGAGAACGGCGCGTTCGCGGGCACCGAAGGCGGCGTCTACAAATCGAGAGACGGCGGCAACACCTGGACCAAGCTCAGCAAGGGTTTGCCGAAAGTGCAGCAGGCGCTGGTGGCGATCGCACCGAGCCAACCGGACCGGCTGTATGCATCCGTGGCATCGGGCGAAGAAGGCGACGTCGGGCTCTATCGTTCCGATGACGCGGGCGCGAGCTGGCACAAGATGACGAACGACTCGCGTCCGGCCGCGCGCATCGGCGGCGGCGATTTGCCGCCGCTCACCGTCGATCCGAAAAATCCCGACATCGTCTACAGCAATACGCCGGTGTTGTGGAAATCCATCGATGGCGGCAAGACGTGGACCGGATTCCGAGGCGCGCCGGGCGGCGACGATTACCAGCTAACCTGGATCAATCCGAACAACCCCGACATCATTGCGGTGAACAGCGACCAGGGCGCCATCGTCACGGTGAACGGCGGCAAGACCTGGAGTTCCTGGTACAACCAGCCGACCGCCGCGATGTACAAGGTCGGCATCGACAACACCTGGCCGTATCGGGTGTGCGGCGGCCAGCAGGATTCGGGTTCCGCGTGCGTGTCGTCACGCGGCAACGATGGCGAGCTGACCACACATGACTGGCATCCGGTCGGCATCGAGGAATACGGCGGCGCCGCGATCGATCCCCTGCACCCGAATCTGGTTTACGGTGGTTCCCGCAGTGGCGTCACGCGCTACGACCGCGACACGGGGCAGATCGCCGACGTCGGACCAGTGGCCTCGCGCGGTCCGGATTACCGCACGGTACGCACCATGCCAATCCTGTTTTCGCCGGTCGACCCGCATCGCCTGTACTTCACGTCGAACGCCGTCTGGCAGAGTGATGACGGTGGCAACAACTGGAAACGGATCAGCCCGGACCTCACCCGCAAGACGTGGGAAGTACCGGCCAGTGTCGGCAAATACGCCGGCAGCAAGGAGGCCAAGCCGACCGACCGCGGCGTGGTGTACGCGCTCGCGCCTTCGCCCTTGAACGAAAACCTGATCTGGGCCGGCACCGACGATGGCCTGATCTGGGTGACGCACAACGGCGGCGCGCATTGGGACAACGTCACGCCACCGCAACTGAAACCGTGGTGGCGGGTGTTCGCGCTGGAAGCCAGCCACTTCGGTCCGAAGGTGGCGTACGCGGCGATCAACACCATGTGGCTGGACGACATGCGGCCGCACCTGTTCCGCACCGAAGACGGTGGCAAGCACTGGACCGAGATCGACACCGGCATCACGCCGGACGCGGCCACCAACGTGATCCGCGAAGATCCCGAGCGGAAAGGATTGTTGTTCGCCGGAACCGAAACGCAGACGTGGGTGTCGTTCGACAACGGCGATCATTGGCAATCGCTGCGGCTCAACATGCCGGCCGTTTCAGTGCGCGACCTGCAGGTGCACGGCGACGACCTGGTCGCGGCTACGCACGGTCGCGGTTTCCAGGTGCTGGACGACATCACGCCGCTGCGGCAGATCGACGCGCAGGTCGCGAAAGCATCGGTGACGCTGTACAAGCCGCAAACGGCGGTGCGCGTGCGCTGGGGCATGAATCCGCCGACGCCTTGGCGCATGCCTTCGCTGCCCAATCCGCCTTCCGGCGCGGTCATCGACTACTACCTCGCGAACAACGCCAGCGGCCCGGTGACGCTGGACATCCAGACGGCCGAAGGCAAGCTGGTGCGGCACTGGTCCAGCGCCGATCCCGAAAAGCCGCTCGACCCGAAAAAATTGCAGGTACCGGACTGGTGGCCGCGTCCGCCGATGAATCTTTCCGCGCAGGCCGGCATGCACCGCTTCGTGTGGGATCTGCACTTCGCGCCGATGCCCGGTGCGTTGCAGTTCCTCGACGCGAACCAGGCGGTCAGGCACGAAACGCCGGTGATGGCGAGTTCGCCGTGGGTGATGCCCGGCAACTACACGGTCAAGCTGACGGTCAGCGGCAAGACCTACTCGCAGCCGCTGGTGGTGCGGATGGATCCTCGGGTGAAGGCCTCGACGACCGATCTGCAGCAGCAATTCGACAAATCCATGCAGGCCTACGAAGAGGCCGTGTCGGCGAGCCGTACGCTGGGTCAGGTGCGTGATCTTGAAAAACAGATTGCGAAGCGCGAAGCCGGACACAAATCATCCAAGCTCGCGGCCTACGACAAACAGCTCGAGGCGCTGTCCGGTCCCAAGGCAAGTTCCCCGTTCGAGTTCTTCTTCCATCGCGGCCCGCCGAACCTCGGTAGCGTGGGCGGTTCCTTGCAGATGTTGATGAACCGGATGCAAGGTGCGGATCAGGCGCCAACCGCGGCGGACCTTGCGGCGCTGGACAAAACCAGCGCGGAATTGAAGTCACTGGTGGATCGCTGGAACACCTTGAAGGGACAACCGCTGGCCGAGGTGAACCGCGCGTTGCGGCAGGCGAAACAGCCAGTGCTGGTGCTGGCGAAAGCGGTCGCGCCGGTCGACTGGAACGCGGGATGGATCACCACCAATCGGGACCAGGAAGAGCAGTGAGTTGTGTATATGGTGACCGGATGATTCATGTCGTCATTCCGGACGACGCGCAGCGGCGATCCGGAACCCAGCGCCTTTCCTGAAAATTGGTGCCAAGGCACTGGGTTGACTCGCGCCATCCGTGGCGCTCGCCTTCGGCGTTCGCGTTGGCTGTCCTGCCAACGCAGTCGGGTTCGGCCTGCGGTAAAGCTGCAGGCCGCCCCGGAATGACGAAAAGGTGGCTGCTGAAGACGTTTGTCGGGGCTCATTGACCCAATCGTCACGCAATGCGTCGGGTCTCCCTGACTTCCGGCACTCCCTCGACGTTCCGCGGGAGGATTACGGTCACGGGGATTTGTTCCCTCGATCGGAGACAACCGTGAAAGCACGATCCGTTGCAGCGCTGTTGTTGCTGACCTTTGCCGGTGCTGCGCCGGCTGCAGCCAAGCCTACCGGCCCGTTCGCCAACCTGAAGTTCCGCAATCTAGGACCGGCGGTGTCGGGCGGACGCGTGAGCGCGACCATCGGCATTCCGGGCAAGCCGGGCGTCTATTACGTCGGCACCGCGGGCGCCGGCTTGTGGAAGACCACCGACGACGGCCTCAAGTGGGACAACGTCTTCAAGCACGGCGATGCCGCGTCGATCGGCGCGGTCGCGCTGGCGCCTTCCGATTCGAAGAAGATCTGGCTCGGCACCGGTGAAGCCAACGCGCGCAACGACGTGCTGCTCGGCCGTGGCGTGTATTTCTCGCCGGATGGCGGCAAGACCTGGCAGTTCAAGGGTCTGGCCGACGCCGGGCTGATCTCCAACATCGCCGTCAATCCGAAAGATCCGGATACCGTGTACGTCGCGGTGCTGGGCAATCCGTGGAAGCCCACCACGACCCGCGGCGTGTTCGTGACCACCGACGGCGGCAAGAACTGGAAGAAGGTGCTGTACGTCAACGACACCACTGGCGCCAGCGACATCGAGATGGATCCGTCCAACTCCAACGTGCTGCTCGCCGGCATGTGGACAGAGCAACGCAGGCCGTGGACGCAGATCAACGGCAGCACCGACGGTGGCATCTGGAAATCGACCGACGGCGGTCGCACGTGGAACAAGCTCGCGGGCGGATTGCCCACGAACGATCCGACCGATCGCGTCAGGATCGCCTTCGCGCCGTCGTCGCCGAGCACCGTGTACGCCACGATGCCGACGAAGAAGTGCATCCTGTGGGGCAGCACGGATTCCGGCAGCAACTGGAAGTGC
>DATCSF010000142.1:0-2284 GCA_036568625.1 Rhodanobacteraceae bacterium
GAAGCGGCTGGCCGACGACATGCTGGAAACCATGTACGACGCGCCCGGCATCGGGCTGGCCGCCACCCAGGTGAACGTGCAAAAGCGCCTGCTGGTGCTGGACGTTTCCGAAACCCACGACGATCCGCGGGTGTTCGTGAACCCCGAAATCCTGGAAAGCCGCGGCGCGGAGGTCTGCCAGGAAGGCTGCCTGTCGTTTCCGGGCGTGTACGCCGACGTCGAGCGCAAGGATTGGATCCGGGTGCGGGCGCAGGACATCACGGGAAAACATTTCGAACTCGAAACCGATGGGCTGCTGGCGGTATGCATCCAGCACGAGATGGATCACCTGGTCGGCAAGGTGTTCGTCGATTACCTGTCGCCGCTGAAACGCTCGCTGCTGCTGCGCAAGCTGGAGAAGCAGCGGCGCCACGCAGGCTGACATTTCAATGTCGGCGCCACGATTGCGGCTGGTGTTCGCCGGCACGCCGGATTTCGCGGTACCGGGACTGCGTGCCTGCATCGAAGCGGGCGCCGATGTCGTCGCGGTCTATACGCAACCCGACCGTCCCGCCGGACGCGGCCGCAAACTCGCACCCAGCCCGGTCAAGCAGGCGGCCCGCGAAGCCGGCATCCCCGTCGAGCAACCGGAATCGCTGAAAACTGCGGAGGTGCAAAGGCGTTTGCGCGATTACGCGCCCGATCTGATGGTCGTGATCGCCTACGGCCTGATCCTGCCGCGTGCGGTGCTGACGATTCCCCGCCTGGGCTGCTGGAACGTGCACGCCTCGCTGCTGCCGCGCTGGCGCGGCGCAGCGCCGGTCCAACGCGCGATCCTGGCCGGCGACACCGAAACCGGCGTGTGCCTGATGCGGATGGAAGCGGGCCTCGATACCGGCCCGGTGCTGCTTTCGGAAACGACATCCATTCATCCCGGCGACACCGGCGGCACGTTGCATGATCGCTTGGCCGACCTCGGCGCCCGCGTCCTGGATGAAGGCCTGCGCCGCGTCATGGCCGGTGAAAGCCTGCACGCAACCCCACAATCCGACGCCGGCGTCACCTACGCGCACAAGCTTGCAAAGGCCGAAGCCAAGCTCGATTTCGCGAGGCCCGCAGTCGAACTCGAACGCGCGGTGCGTGCGTTCGACCCGTGGCCTGTCGCTGAAGCAGAGTTGGAGGGAGAGCGCGTGCGCGTATGGGCGGCGCACGCGCAAGCAGCGGGCGCGGGAAACGGGGGCAAGGCACCACCGGGGCGAATCGTGGCGGCATCAAAAACCGGCATCGATGTCGCTTGCGGCCAGGGCGTGTTGCGGATCGAAAAACTGCAACGCGCGGGAGGTCGCGTGATCGGCGCGGCAGATTACCTGAACGCGCGCGCCGAATTGCGGACGGCATGATCGATACCCGTGCCCTTGCGGCCACAGTGCTGGCGGAAGTCGCACTTGGAGGCGCTTCGTTGCGCGACCGGCTGCAACCGGCGCAGGCAAAACTTCCCGATCCACGCGACCGGGCCTTCCTGACGGCACTGTGCAACGAAGGCGCGCGCTGGTGGTTGCGTTTCGACAAGGCGCTCGACGATCTGTTGCAACAACCCTTGCGAAAACGTGAGCCCGCGTTGCACGCGCTGCTGGCGGCGGGACTCGTGCAACTCGAAATCCTGCGCCTGCCGCCGCACGCGGCGGTGGCGGCGACGGTCGAAGCCACGCGCGCGCTGGGACGTGGCGGCTTCGCAAGGCTCGTGAATGCGGTGCTGCGGCGCTGGCAGCGCGAGCGCGACGCGCTGAATGCACGACTCGATCGCAATGCTGAAACGCGCAGCGCACACCCGCGCTGGCTGGTCGACGCGCTCGCGCGCGACTGGCCGGAACACGTCGATGCAATCCTCGCCGCAAACAACGCGCCGTCGCCCCCGATGCTGCGGGTCAATGCGCGCTGCACGACGCGCGAGAAATTGATTGCGGTGCTGGCACGCGCGGACGTCGCGGCGCAAGCGCACCCGTTCCTGCGCGACGCCATCACGTTGGCCTCGAACACGGACGTGGCGCGCCTGCCCGGTTTCGCGCAAGGGCATTTTTCGGTGCAGGACGGCGCCGCGCAATGCGCGGCCGATCTTCTGGATTTGCGCGCGGGCCTGCGCGTGCTGGACGCCTGCGCCGCGCCGGGCGGCAAGGCCTGTCACATGCTGGAGCGCGCCGAGGTGCGCCTCATGGCGCTTGAGCGCGATGCCGGCCGCGCGGATGCAATGGGCGCGAACCTCGCACGCCTCGGTCTCGACTGCGAAGTGCGAACGGGCGATGCCGGC
>DATCSF010000143.1:0-4651 GCA_036568625.1 Rhodanobacteraceae bacterium
TTCGCGCCGGCGATCGCCAAGGCGGTCGTCGAGAGCAATGTCTGCACCGCCGTCGGCGCGCCACAGCACCGAGCGCACGCGTGGGCGCAGCAGGCTTCCGAGCGCAGCGCCGGCGTAAGCCACGATGACGAGGACAAGCGCAAGGCTGGCCCAACGCGGCAACGCGCTGAGCCAGACTGCAACCAACGCCAGTATCGCAACCACCAACGTCGCGACGATCAGCAGGCGCGACGCCCGATAGCGAAATCCAACGGCCGGCGCCGACTTCATCGCACCAGTCCCGCCCGCTCGCGGATGTCGGCCACGATCGCGCGCCAATCCGCGCGCGGCGGTTCGGCGTGGCCCATCAGCCAATCCCATAATTCCGGGTCCTGCCGATCAAGCAATGCGTCGAAGGCGGCGAACTGCACCTCATCCATCGACATGCCGTGGGCTTTCAGCCAGCCACCGAGCAATACATCCAGTTCGCGCGTGCCGCGCCTGCAGCGCCACTGCACGCGTTTCAGGCGTGCTTCGGCCAATGCCACGTCAACGCTCCCGGCGTCGCGCACGCATCGTCAGACCGTGCGATTGACCAGCAACTGCTTGATGCCCGCGATGGCCTTGGCCGGGTTGAGACCTTTCGGACAGGTATTGGTGCAGTTCATGATCGTGTGGCAACGGTACAGCTTGAACGGATCGTCGAGATCGTCCAGGCGTTCGCCGGTCGCCTCGTCGCGCGAATCGACGATCCAGCGATACGCCTGCAGCAGGATCGCCGGACCAAGGAACCGGTCGGGATTCCACCAGTAGCTCGGACATGCCGTGGAACAGCACGCGCACAGGATGCACTCGTACAGGCCGTCGAGTTTCTTGCGGTCCTCGGGCGACTGCAGGCGCTCGTGCGCGCCCGGCGCGCTTTCGGTCTGCAGCCACGGCTTGATCGAGGTGTACTGCGCGTAAAAGTGCGTGAGGTCCGGCACGAGGTCCTTCACCACCGGCATGTGCGGCAATGGATAGACGCTGACATCGCCCGCGGGCAGTTCGTCGAGACCCTTGGTGCACGCCAGCGTGTTCTCGCCGTCGATGTTCATCGCGCAGGAACCGCACACGCCTTCGCGGCAGGAACGGCGCAATGTCAGCGTGGGATCGATCTCGTTCTTGATCTTCAGCAGCACGTCCAGAACCATCGCCGAGCCGCTAACGTCGACTTCGTAGGTGTCCACGCGCGGGTTGCCGCCGACATCGGGATCCCAGCGGTATACCTTGAAGTTGCGCGCCTTCTTGGCGCCGGGCTTGGCGGCAAAGCGCTTGCCCTTTTGCACCTTCGACATCTGCGGAAGCGTGAATTCAGCCATTTCCTGATTCCCTAGATTTGCAGGAGCGGCCCATGGCCGCGATCCAGGTTGCGCGCATGGCGCGGTCCTACCGCAAAATCAATACACCCGCTTCTTCGGCGGCACCGTCTTGACGTCATCGGTCATGGTGTTGGAATGCACCGGCCGATAATCGAACCCGCAGCGGCCCTTGTCGTCGACGGTCACCAGCGTGTGCTTCATCCAGTTCGCGTCGTCGCGTTCGGGGAAATCCTCGCGTGCGTGCGCGCCACGGCTTTCCGGGCGCTGCTCGGCCGAATGCATGGTGGCGACCGCCTGCCCCAGCAGATTGGCCAGCTCGAAGGTCTCCACCAGGTCGGAATTCCAGATCAGCGAGCGGTCGGTGACCCGGATGTCCTCGAAGCCCGCGTGGACGTCGTCGATCTTCGCGCAGCCTTCCTCGAGTGTCTGGGCGGTGCGGAACACCGCCGCGTCGGCCTGCATGGTCTTCTGCATCTTCAGGCGCAACTCGGCGGTCGGGGTGCCGCCGTCGGCGTGGCGCAATTTATCGAGGCGCGTCAGCGCCGGCTCCAGTGTGCCAGACCCCAAATCGCGGTGTGGCGTGTGCGGTTTGATGATCTCCGCGCAGCGATTGGCGACAGCGCGGCCGAACACCACGAGGTCCAGCAACGAGTTGGAACCCAAGCGATTGGCGCCGTGCACCGACACGCACGCGGCTTCGCCGACCGCGAACAGGCCCGGCACCACCACGTCCGGATCGTCGCCGGCCTTCTGCACCACCTCGCCGTGATAATTGGTCGGAATGCCACCCATGTTGTAATGCACGGTCGGCAGCACCGGGATCGGTTCCCTGGTCACATCCACGCCGGCAAAGATGCGCGCGGTTTCCGAAATGCCCGGCAGACGCTCGTGCAGCACGTCGGCGCCGAGGTGCGCGAGGTTCAGGTGCACATGGTCGGCGTGGTCGCCGACGCCGCGGCCTTCGCGGATTTCCATGGTGATCGCACGGCTGACGACGTCGCGCGAGGCGAGGTCCTTGGCGTTCGGCGCGTAGCGTTCCATGAAGCGCTCGCCCTTCGAATTGGTGAGGTAACCGCCCTCGCCGCGCGAGCCTTCGGTGATCAGGCAACCCGAGCCGTAGATGCCGGTGGGATGGAATTGCACGAATTCCATGTCCTGCAACGCCAGCCCGGCGCGTAGCGCCATGCCGCCGCCATCGCCGGTGCAGGTATGCGCCGAGGTGCAGGAAAAATACGCGCGTCCGTAGCCGCCGGTCGCCAGCACGACCGCATGGCCCTGAAACAGGTGCAGCGTGCCTTCGTTCAAGTCGATCGCGAGCACGCCGGCGATGCGTCCGTCGCGGGGGTCCTTCACCAGATCGGTCGCGAAATACTCGACGAAAAACTTGGCGTCGTGTTTCAGCGCCTGGGTGTACAGCGTGTGCAGGATCGCGTGACCGGTGCGGTCGGCCGCCGCGCAGGTGCGCTGCGCCACGCCTTCGCCATAGCGCGTGGTCATGCCGCCGAACGGGCGCTGGTAGATCCTGCCGTCCCTGGTGCGCGAGAACGGCACGCCGAAGTGCTCCAGCTCGATCACCGCCGGGATCGCCTCGCGGCACATGTATTCGACCGCGTCCTGGTCGCCCAGCCAGTCGCCGCCTTTCACGGTGTCGTAGAAGTGGTAGCGCCAGTCGTCCTCGCCCATGTTGCCGAGCGCCGCGGCCACGCCGCCCTGCGCCGCGACCGTATGCGAGCGTGTGGGGAACACCTTGGTGACGCAGGCGGCGGACAACCCCTTTGCCGCCAGGCCCATCGTGGCGCGCAAGCCCGCGCCTCCGGCGCCCACCACCACCACGTCGTATTGATGCGTTTCGACCTTGTAACTTTCAGCAGGCATCGGTGACCCTTCTCCCGGAGTCGATCAACCAGATTTGCAACGCGAATCGATCAGTGGTACCCGGCGCCGGTGAGCCACACCGCGAGTACGGCCATCACGCAGGCCAACGCACCGAGTAGCGCGCCGAAGCGCAGCGCCATCTGCAGCGTGGTTTCCAGCCAGCGGGTATGCACGTAATCCTCGATGATCACTTGCAGGCCCAGCGCGCCATGCCAGAACAGGCACGCCGCGAACACGATCAGGAAGATCGCGTGCACCGGCTGGGCGATCGCCGCCACCACCACCGGGTACCCGGCATGCACCACGTCACCCATCAGGAACAGGAACCAGATCGACAGCGGCACCAGCGCGACGGCCGTCACCCGCTGCAACCACCACGGCCGCACGCCTGATCTCGACGGGCCCAGGCCACGCGCAATCTTCAGCGGATCGCGCAGACCCTCCTGCCCCGGATACGCACTCATGCGGCACCTCCGCTCACGTGCAGCAACAGCAGCACCCATACCAGCACGGTCAGCACCACGCTCACGACGGCGATCGCCCATCCAGCGGGCCAGTAATCCGGGTTGTGGGTACGATCGCGGTTCGCCGGCCCGTAGTTCAACCCCATGTCGCGCAACAGGTGCTGGATGCCGTTGCAAAGATGAAACAGCAGCGACCACGTCCACAGGAACAGCAGCACCAAGCCGATCCAGCTTGCACAAAACTCCGCGAAAGCGTTCCACGCCGCCGCACCGGATGCCGCGGCAAGCAACCCCCACATCACCAGCAAGGCACCCAGGCACAGGAACAATCCCGTCAACCTGTGCAACGTCGATTGCAGCATGTTGACGCGCCAACGATAGATGCCTAGATGCGGCGACAACGGTCGGGTAGTGGGCATGCTCTCAGATTCCTGATCGCTGCTCGCGCAGCTTGGGTCCCCACGTCGGCTTCTGCGCCGATGATCTTTTCATTGTCGCACGAATCGCCTTCGGGCTGCGAACCGTGGGACACGGAATCTGGTGGTGGACGTTGAAGAGGCCGCTGAAAGCATCGCGCCCAATCGGCAGAAACTGCCGGTTCGAACGTCGCAAACGGCCCGCAGCGCGAGCCACATTGTGGCGAGCAGCGCAGCAGCGGCTTCTAAAAATCGATGCACCGTCCATTTTTCTCCCAATCGCCGTAGCGCGTGGGATCGAGGCCATCGCCTTCCGGCGTCGGGCGCTCGCGTGGCGCCGGTGCGGCCGGCGGATCGTTCGCAGGCGCGGGCGTTGCTTCTTGTTCGCGTGACGCTTCCGTCATGGCACGTGCTCGAGACAACCAGAACACGTGCATTGTCGCACCGAAGGATCACGCCCGCAGCCGCACCGCTGCTAATGTAGCGATGATCGGCGCCACCGCACCCTTCGAGCATCCGGATGACTTCCGCTTTCCCCGTCATCGGCACCGTGCAATGC
>DATCSF010000144.1:0-7433 GCA_036568625.1 Rhodanobacteraceae bacterium
GGATGGCGCCTGCCGGCTGCGGCGCGTCGTCGCCGCGGAAGGCGGCTCGCGCGCATGGATCAACGGTCGTGCGGCAGCGCTCGCGCAGTTGTCCGAACTTGCGGCGACGCTGGTCGAAATCCACGGCCAGCACGAGCACCAGGCCCTGCTCGACCGCACGCAGCAACTGCAAATGCTGGATGCGTTCGGCGACAACAAGGCCGCCGTCGCGAAGACCCGCGAGTTGGCGCGGCGCTTCCGCGAAATCGTCGCACGCGAGCGCGAATTGTCGGGTGGCGACGATCGTGCGGGTCGCATCGAATTGCTGCGCCACGAGGTCGCCGAACTGGAGCGGTGGGCGCTGCCGCCCGATGCGCTGGCGGAACTGGAAACCCAACACAAACGACTGGCCAATGCGGGCAAGTTGGCCGAAGGCGCGTCGGGGTTTGCGGAACTGCTGGGCGGCGATGGCGAATTCGCGGCGACACGGATCGTTTCGCGTGCGCAATCCGAGCTCGAGAAATTGGCTGAACTGGACCCGGCCCTGCAGGCGACCGTGGACGTGCTGGACGGCGCGCGCATCCAACTGGGCGAGGCTTCCGACGCGCTGTCCCGCTACGCCCAGGATCTCGACCTCGATCCCGAACGCTGCGCCGAAGTCGATGCACACTTGACCGCGCTGCACGACCTGTCGCGCCGCCATCGCATGCCGGCCGCAGAACTGCACGCCCACGCCGCGGCGCTGCGTGACGAACTGCAATCGCTGGAAGGCGCCGGCGAAGCCCTGGCCAAACTGGCCACCGAGCGCAAGCAATGCTTTGCCGATTACGGCATCGCCGCCGGCGCGCTGTCAAAGCGGCGCGCGACGGCCGCGAAGGAACTCGGCAAAGCGGTCACGGCCCTGATGGGCGAACTCGGCATGGCGGGTGGCTCGTTCGCCGTGGACTTGCAGCCGCAGTTCTCCGGCGAGCCCGATCCGGAAGGCCGCGAGCGCTGCGAATTCACGGTCAGCGCCAATCCCGGCATGCCGCTGCGCCCGCTGCGCCGGGTGGCTTCGGGCGGCGAACTGTCGCGCATCGGGCTTGCGATCGAAGTCGCCGCACTGGGGGCCGACGGCGTGGGCACGATGGTGTTCGACGAGGTCGATTCCGGCATCGGCGGGGCGGTTGCGGAAACGGTGGGCGCCAAACTGCGCGCGCTCGGTTCGCGCTGCCAGGTGCTGTGCGTCACCCACCTGCCGCAGGTCGCGGCGCAAGGCCACGCACATCTGTCGGTCGCCAAGAGCGTTGAAGGCAAGGCCACGCGCACGCACATCGCGGCGCTGGGCGGGAAGGACCGCAACGAAGAACTCGCACGCATGCTGGGCGGGGTGGAGATCGACCGCGAAGCCCGCGCGCATGCGAAACGGATGCTCGAGAAAGTCGAGGCTCGGGAGTCGGGATTCGGGCCCCGGTAAGCAGAATGCCAGCATCGTCGCCGCGACGTGGCCCCTTCAAGGGTCGCCCCCTCTTCGAGGGTGGCCGGGAGAATCAAGAGCGCGGGAGCGGTTCTCCGACCCCGATTCCCCCTTACTTCTTTTTCTTCGGCCGCACGTACAGCACCAGCGAGTGATCGACGATGTCGTAACCGTGTTTTGCGGCAATTTCGTGCTGCAGCTTCTCGATTTCCTCGTTGACGAACTCGATCACCTTGCCGGTGGTCACGTCGATCATGTGATCGTGGTGCTGGCCGCGGTCCAGCTCATAGACCGCCTGGCCGCCTTCGAAATTGTGCTTGATCACGAGACCGGCGGCCTCGAACTGGGTCAGCACACGGTAAACCGTGGCAAGCCCGATATCCTCGGACTCCTCCAGCAGCAGTTTGTAGATGTTCTCGGCAGTCAGGTGATCGTGGCTGTGCTCGAGGATTTCCAGCACACGGATGCGCGGGTGGGTCACCTTCAACCCTGCGTTGCGCAAGTCCTGGGATTCCATGGCTGAACTCCGGTGGCGGCGTGGTGTCTGACGGTCCGGCCCATAACACGGCTAGTGTATCATTCACCGTCCACCGCCCTTCCAAAAACGATGCGCAAGACGATCCCCACCCTCCTGCTCGCCGCGGCCAGCGTGTTGACGCTCGGCGCCTGCCACGTGATCTATCGGCCCGACGTCCAGCAGGGCAATCTGCTGATCGGCAAGAACGTCAGCGAATTGAAGCCCGGCCTGACCAAACAGCAAGTGGTGGCGCTGCTGGGCACGCCTTCGGTGATCAGCCCCTTTACCCAGGACCAGTGGAACTACATCGCGACCATGCAGCGCCGCGGCGGTGCCGTCAAGAAACGCACCCTCACGCTGTATTTCGACAACGACACGCTGGTACGTACCTCGGGCGACTTCATGCAGGAAACCCCGCAGCAGTTGCTGCAGGAAAGCCACAAGTATGGCCCGCTGTATCCGACCAACCTGACCAAGGAACAGCAGAAGGAGCTGGAAAAGAAGCAACAACAGCAGGGTGGCGGCGACTGATCAGGTGCTGCGCGCCCGCTGCCGTCGCGCTTCCTTCGGATCGATCCTGAGCGGCCGATAGATTTCGACGCGATCGCCGTCGCGCAAATTGGTGTCGAATGTAACCTTGCGGGCGAAAATGCCCAGGCGGTCCTCGCGGATTTCTACATCGGGGCACACTTCGCGGATGCCGGATCGCGCGATCGCGTCAGCGACCGTGGCGCCCTTCGGCAGGGAAAGCTCGACATCGAACGCATGCTCCGGTTCGGCGTAGACCACCGATACCGCGATCCGCGAGGGGTCAGGCATAGGCGCGTTTTGCCTCGGCGCAAAAATCATCCACCATCCGGTCGGCCAGCTTCTGGAAACCGATGCGGAGGGCAAAGCCGGTCACGGGATTGCTGACCTCGAAGTCGAGGTCCAGCGCCACCTTGCAGCCGTCGCTGCCCAGTGGCGTGAAACTCCACACCCCGTGCAGCCAGTCAAACGGGCCGTCGACGAACCGCATCTTGATGCTGTGGGGGCGATCGAGCGTATTGCGGGTGGAAAAATGCTGGGTGACGCCCGCGAAGCGCAGATCGAGCCGCGCCACCAGGTGTTGTCCGTCGTGCTCGGACACTTGCGCGCCAAGGCACCATGAGAAGCGCCTCGGGTAAGCTTCAACATCGTTGACGAGGTCGAACATCTGTTCCGGGGTGAAGCGTACCAGCGCCTGGCGATGGATTTGCACACACTCTCCTCATTGCGCGCCAAGGCGGCATGGTAGTCAAGTACGGCATTGTAACGAGCATGGCGAAGAAGAAAGAAAAAGACGGCAAGGGCTCTTCGACGATCGCGCTCAACAAGCGCGCGCGTCACGAATACCACATCGACGAGCGCTACGAGGCCGGCATCGCGCTGCAGGGATGGGAAGTGAAAAGCCTGCGCGCGGGCCGCATCAACCTGTCCGACGCCTACGCGCTGGTCAAGGGCGGCGAGCTGTTCCTGTTCGGCGCGTCGATCCCGCCGCTGCTGACAGCGTCCACGCACGTGGTCGCCGAGGATCGCCGTACCCGCAAACTGCTGCTGCACCGCGCCGAGATCGACAAGCTGATCGGCGCGGTCGAGCGCAAGGGCCTGACGCTGGTGCCGCTGGCGATGTACTGGAAGAACAACCATGCCAAGGTCGAAATCGGCATCGCGCGCGGCAAGCAAGCGCACGACAAGCGCGCCAGCGAAAAGGAACGCGAGTGGAACATCGAGAAGCAGCGCACACTGCGCGCGCACAACAAGGCCGGATGAAGCCGGGACTCGGGGGAGCGCGCAACACTCTTTTCGTCATACCGTACCAACGCGTTTCGCGGCGGGACCCGGAAACTGTTGTTTCGGTCAATAGCCGGGCGGGATGTACTTGAACCGCGCCATTTGTTCACGATGGTCGCCGACGATGCGTTGCGCCTGTTCGCGGTTCAGCGCTTCACGCCACTGGTTGGCGCGGCCCTTGAAGAAGAACCGCGTCTTTTCATCCACCGCCTCCACGAAGCCATGTTGTTTTTCCAGCATGGACAGCGTCTGGAAGGTGGTGTGCTTCACCGCGCGCTCGATCCGCGCCTTGTCCTGCCCCAACCCGATCAACTTCGCGGCCTTGGCGAAATGCTTCGCGGGTTTTTCCAGCAAGTCCTCGTAGCGCAGCACGATCACCTTGCCCGGTGCGCGTTCGGCCATGTCGGCCCAGCTCCTCACGTTGGTGGACCACGAGCCGATGAAATGGCTGACGAACAACTCGTCGTTGATCGACGCCACCCTCTCGTCACCCAATCGGTCTATCGCCTGTTCGACGGTCAACCCGAAATGATGGGTCATGCTGACCGCAACATCCAGCGGATTGCGCACCACGTAGATCGCCCCGGCCGATACCTGCCAGTTGATCAGTGGATGATCGTCGAAGCTGCCGTTGAAATTGTGGGTCTTGACCAGGCGCGAACCCCGCGCCTGCATCGCGATCAACGCGTGCACCTGTTCGCGCAGCGCAGCCAATTCGCTCGCATCCAGGCTCGTGTTCGGCTTCCCGGCCAATTCCGTGAACCGATTCGCAAGGGCTTCCGCATCACCGTAGTCGCGCAGCTCGCTAGGTGCGAGCGGCGTCGGACGATCGGCAATCAGGTTGGCGAGAAACGCGCGCAACCAGGTGTTGCCGGACTTCGGATAAGACGCCAGCCAGATGATATTGCCCATGCCAAACCACGAACCCTGATGAACGAATCCGCATGATGCCAGCCGCCGCGATTGATTTCCGGCGAACCCGCCCGCATCATGGTCGTCCCCGGGGGCGACCTGGCTTCGACGGGGGCTGTGAAGTAGCTTGGAGCATGCCGAGGGCGTCATCTTCCTCGTTAATCCGATGGCAAACAATCAGACGCCAACGACGACGTCTACGCTCTGGCCGCTTAAGGCCTAGCCCCGAACCCACTTGTGCTCGTGCTCGTGGATGTAGGGTCATCATCACGGGATCGCTGATGGTTGCCGCCGGTCGGCTATCGGCCAAAACAAAACCCGCTGGTTCCGCGGTGCGCTTTGCCCAGCGTGCTGCCGCTGAACGAGACCGAACGCTGAGCTAAGCATGTAGCGCCGGGCGCGGAGCGCCTTCGGACGCGGGTTCGATTCCCGCCGCCTCCACCAGACACGAAAGAGCCGTCCTTGTGGCGGCTTTTTCGTGTCTGCGAGTGGGTGTGGAGATGCGGTCACCCTTTATCGGGACCCATGACCGGCTGAGCCACCGTGTCGACCGGACCGGCCCGGAGTATCCCCGATCACGCCAACTTCCAGCACGCGTGTTGCTGTTTTCCAAACGCTATAGTCGGCGCTCGCCTGCCGGGGATCTCGATCATGCGCCATGCCCTTACGCTCGTCCTCGCCCTGTTGTTGGTCGCGACGGGCGCCATCGCGGCGACACCGCCGCCATCGACAGCTACGGCAAATACCCCCGCCGCCCAGCTGCATGCGCTGTTCGACACGGCATGGAAGGAAGGCCACCCCAAGCCATCCGCCGACACTACCGACTACAAGCGGCTGTGGGGCGACCCGAGCATCGCGCACGAAAAGAAGCAGTTGGCGCAGGCCCAAACCAACCTCGCCGCGCTGGAAAAGATCGACCGATCCGGGCTGGACCCGACCGACCGGTTGAGCTGGCGCCTGTTCCAGTACCAGCTTGATGATGCCATCGCGGGTGCTGCTTATCCCCAGGAGGCTCAAGGCCTGGTTACACAACTATGGGGGCCGCAGTTGTCGAGCGACGAATTCCGCGGCGCGCACTACGACGATGCGAAGGGCTACGAGATCCTGATCCACAAGCTCGATGCGCTCGGTCCGTATCTCGCCGCCTTCACCACGCGCCTCAAACAGGCCATGGCGCAAGGCATCGTCCAGCCGCGCGTGGTGATGGAACGCGTGCCGGACGAGATCAAGGCCAACATCGCCGGGGACCCGACCCAAAGCCCGTTCTACGAACCCTTCAAGAATCTGCCCGACACGATTCCCGCGGCCCAACAGGCAAAGCTGCAACGCCAGGCGCGAGATGCGATCACCAAGGTCGTGAATCCCGCGTACGAAAAGTTCCTGAAATTCTTCCAGGATGACTACCTGCCTCGCGCACGCGCCAAGATTGGCGTGTCGAACCTGCCCGGCGGCAAAGACTATTACGCGTACCTCGTGCGCCACTACACCACCACCGACATGACGCCGAAGCAGGTCCACGAAATGGGCCTGAAACTGGTGAAGCAGATCCATGCACAAATGGAAGGCCTGTTCAAGCAGATCGGTTTCAAGGGCAGCTACAAGGATTTCCTCAACTACCTGCGCACCGATCCGAAGTTCTATTACACGAACCCCGACGACCTGCTGGAAGCCTACGAGGCCGCCACCAAGCGCGTCGACCCGCACATGGTGGACATCCTCGGTACCTGGCTGCTGCCGCGCGTGCCTTACGGCGTGCACCCGATTCCCGCGGCGCTCGCGCCCAACACCTATCCCGCCTATTCCGAACCGCCGGCGCGCGACGGCAGCCGCGCCGGCTACGTGGGCGTGAACCTGTACAAGCCCGAGACCCGCCCGAAATACGCGATCCAGGTGTTGATGTGCCACGAGGGCCGGCCCGGCCACCAGTTGCAGATGCCGGTCGCAATGGAACTGGACAACCTGCCGAACTTCCGCCGCTTCGCCTACTACAACGCATTCGGTGAAGGCTGGGCGCTGTATGCGGAAACCCTGTGCGACAAGCCGATGAATCTGTATACCGATCCCTACTCGAAGTTCGGTTACCTCAACTACCAGATGTGGCGCGCGGTGCGGCTGGTCGTGGACACCGGCATCCACGAATACGGCTGGACCCGCGATGAGGCGGTGAAATACATGCAGGACAACACCGCCCTCGCCGATCAGAACATCGCCACCGAAGTGGACCGCTACATCGTGTGGCCGGGCCAGGCACTGTCCTACATGATCGGCGAGCAGGTGATCCTGCAACTGCGTGGCGAGGCGCAGAGGAAACTCGGCGACAAGTACAACGTGCGCGACTTCGACAACGTCGTGCTGGGCCAAGGCAGCCTGCCCATGGCGATCCTGAAGGAAGTCGTCCACAAGTGGATCGACAACACCCTTGCGGGCAAACCGGTCGACCAGCTGCCGTTTGCCTGCGAACCGCGCAGCGTGGCGGGATGTACGCGCGGGAATGCCATGCCCTGACGTGGCGCAATCAGAACCACTGCGGGACGCTCACCCGGTCACACGCGCGGCATCGAAAACGCCGCCGTTGTTTACGCGGCGGCGTGTTGGTTGCCTGCGCAGCACTGCGGCACGTTTGCGCCGCATCCATGCGGCCATTCCAAAGCCCGGCCACGACAGGCGGCGGCCACGTCGCCGTATTGCGAAAGTCCAGTCAAGAATATCCTCGTCCTGCCGACCAATACCGGTATCGCCGGTGAAGCCGACCTACGC
>DATCSF010000145.1:0-11981 GCA_036568625.1 Rhodanobacteraceae bacterium
TCCTGGACCTGCTCGAACGCGTCAAGGTGTCCCTCTTCGCGATCGACGAAGCCCACTGCGTGTCGCAATGGGGCCACGACTTTCGTCCCGAGTACCGCGAGCTCACGGTACTGCACGAACGCTTTCCCGATGTGCCGCGCATCGCCCTGACCGCGACCGCCGACGCCCCGACCCGGCGCGAGATCGTGGAACGCCTCGCGCTCGGCCAGGCCCGGCAGTTCATCTCCAGCTTCGACCGGCCCAACATCCGCTACTGCGTCGCGCAGCGGGACCAGCCGCGCCAGCAATTGAAGACGTTCCTTTCAGGACATCGAGGCGAATCGGGCATCGTCTATTGCCTGTCGCGGCGCAAGGCCGAGGACACCTCGACGTGGCTCGCCGAGCAGGGCATCGAGGCGCTGCCCTACCACGCCGGGCTCGATGCGGCCACGCGTGCCGCCAACCAGCAGCGCTTCCTGCACGAAGACGGCATCGTCATGTGCGCGACCATCGCCTTCGGCATGGGCATCGACAAGCCGGACGTGCGCTTCGTCGCGCACCTGGACTTGCCGAAAAGCCTCGAAGGCTATTACCAGGAAACCGGGCGCGCCGGCCGCGACGGGCTGCCGGCCGAGGCCTGGATGACGTACGGGCTGAGCGATCTCGTCACGCTCGCGCAATTCATCCAGCAGTCCGACGCCGATGAAGCGCGCAAGCGGCTGGAACGCGCCAAGCTCGACGCGCTGCTGGCGTTCGCCGAATCCACCCGCTGCCGCCGCCAACAACTGCTGGCGTACTTCGGCGAGACGCTCGAACAGCCGTGTGGCAACTGCGACAACTGTCTCGATCCGCCGCCCACCTGGGACGCGACCGAGGCCGCGCAAAAGGCCCTGTCGTGCGTGTATCGCACCGGCCAGCGGTTCGGCGTCGGTTATCTGATCGACGTGTTGTTGGGCAAGGACAACGCGCGCATCCAGGCGCAGCGCCACGACCGGCTTTCCGTGCACGGCATCGGCACCGAGTTCGACGCGCGCCAATGGCGCGGCGTGTTCCGGCAACTGGTCGCGCGCGGCCTTCTCAGCCCAGACAACGAAGGCTACGGGACCTTGCATCTGACAGCGGCCGCGCACCCGGTCCTGCGCGGCGACGAAACCGTACACCTGCGCCAGGAGCCCGATCGCGCGCAGCGCCGCGCCAGCCGCCGTGCCGGTGCATCGGGCAATCGCCGCAGCCTCGACATCGCCCCGCACGAGGAACCGTTGTGGAATGCCCTGCGCGACACCCGCGCGAAGCTGGCGAAGGAACAGGGCGTGCCCGCGTACGTGATCTTCCACGACGCCACCCTGTACGCGATGCTGCGCGAGCGCCCGGCCGACCGCGAGGCGCTGGCCGCCATCAGCGGCGTCGGCGCGCGCAAGCTGGAACGTTACGGCGCACAGTTTCTGGCCGTGCTGCAAAACGCCTGACCGGGGTGGCGCGCGTGGGCCGGACAAGCGCCGCTCGCGCCGTCAGCGCTTGCCCTTCGCCAGCGGCAGATCCGCGCGCCGCCACGCATCCAGTCCGCCGGCCAGCGTGGCGACATTGGTGAAACCAGCCTTGACCAGCCTTTTCGCGGCCTTGCCCGATTCCATGCCGTTCTTGCACACGGTCACGACCTGCAGGCCCTTGGCCTTGGCAAGGTCCTTGTTCTCGGGGTCGAACTGGCTGGGCGCGACGTGCTTCGAACCGGTGACGTGACCCTTCTCGAAATCAGCGGTCGCGGACAGGTCGATCACCAGCGGCTCGCCGCGGTTGATCATCTGCACCAGCGCACCGGGCGTCAGTTCGCGGAAGCCGCGGAACCGGCGCGACACCTCCAGCGCGATCAGCGCCAGGACGATCACGACAAGTGCGGCCACCAGCAGGACGTGGTTGGCAACGAAGTGTGGAAGGCGGGCCAGGAACTCTTGCATCGTCGGGTCTTGATCGGAATGAATTCGGCATTATCTGCGAATACCGCAAGTGCTGCATCCGCAGCGGCTGTCATGAAAAGTCAGACCACGGATGGCCGTTCTGGGCTGCCCCCGCCGAGCTCGAATGCCGTCCTGCGACTCGACGAAGCAGCGATCAGGGATGACCGCAAAAAACATCCTCGAGCGCAGCGGGTTATTCGTAGGCTTCAGGCGAAATGTCCGGCAGGCCCGACTCCAGCCACCAATGCTTGGCCTTGGCATCCCAATGCCAGGTCTGGTGATCGACAACGTTGTAGACGCGCTGGCTGGACTTCACGATGAGGCCGATGGTGGCGGTCTGTTCGATGGTGTCGTCACTGGTCGCGACCGGACCGGAAGCTTCGTATTCGGCCACGCGCACGGTGTTGTAGAGCGCCTTCTGCTGCGGCGTCAACGGATGCGCGGCGCGTACGGCCGGGTCGACGAAGTTCCACGCGCTCTGGAAATCGCCCCAGCGCAACGCGGCGACGTAGCCTTCAAGCGTTGCGTCGCGCGACGTGTTCTTGTTCTGGAGCGTCGCACAGCCCGCCAGCAGCAACGACACCACACCCGCTAGCACGATTCGACGCATGACGACCTCCCGGCCTCGGCCCGCACGATTGTGCCCGATATCGCCTAGGCGCGCAGCTTGGCGACGAAACGCGCCGTCAGCACGGCAGCCGCGCCCTGGCCGCCGGCGATTTCGCAAACCACGTCGGCACGGCCTTTGCCGCGTTCCTTCACCGCAGCCAGCAACTTCTCCAACGCATCGGCCTCGGCGAACCGCGCGATGCCGCGCAATTCGCCCCACACCGGTTCGCGATAGCGCAGGTGCGAATCACCCACGTAGATGTCGCAAGCAAGGCCCCGCGCCCGCAAGCCGAGTTCGATCAGCCCCCACCCGGCCAGTGTCAGCAACGAAGCCATGCTGCCGCCGAACGCACAGCCCTTGTCGTTGACGTTGGGCGCGAGCGGCGCGGTCATTTCAAGTTCGTCGCCGGAGTAGCGCCGCACCTTCAGATCCATGGCGTGCGCCAGCGGAATGTTGTCCAGGATGTGCGTTTCGAGTGCCGCGGCGGCGGAATCGTTCGGGTTCATCGCGCCAGTTTGTCGTGACGCGGGCAGCGCGACAAGGCTTGGCGCTGGCCTATCATCGGCGCATGACTCGAACCCATCCTTTCGCTGGCATACGCATTGCCATCACCCGGCCTGCCGGCACCGGCACCGCGCTGGCACGGCGCGTGCGCGCACTGGGCGGGATGCCGTTGCTGCTGCCGGGTTCCAGCCTGCGCGCGACACTCGACGCGAGCGCCGCACGCGAGGCATTGCGAACCGCACTCGCGTGCGACGTCGCCATCTTCACCAGTCCCGCGGCGGTGCGTTTCGCGCGTCGCCTCGGCCCATTGCGCAACCGCACCAACGTGTTGGCACCGGGAGTGGGCACGCTGCGCGCGCTGCGGCGCGCGGGATTCGCGAATGCCGGGGCGCCGGCGCGTGAAGACAGCGAAGGGATTCTGGCGCTGCCGGTGCTGCGGCACGTGCGCGGATCGCGCATCGGCGTCATAGGCGCGGCCGGCGGGCGCGGCCTTCTGGACCGTGAACTCACCGCGCGCGGCGCGACGGTAACGCACGCATACGTGTACCGGCGCCTTCCGGCGCGGCTCGGTCCCCGCCATGCCGCCGCCCTGCGGCGCAACGCGCGCAAGCCGCTGTACGTGCTGCTGTCCAGCGCGGAAGCTCTGGCCAATATCCTTGCCGCGTTGCCCGGGGAGGCGCGCGCCGCACTGCTTGCCGGCACCGCCGTCGTCAGCAGCGCGCGCCTTGCAACCGCCGCACGCAAGGCGGGGTTCGCGCGCGTGCTGCGCGCGGAATCGGCGCACGGCGACGCGATGCTCGCGGCGGTTGTCGTTGATACCATCGACGCTCTCCAATCGAAGCGGCTGTCGTGAATAATCAGGCCATGGATGGCCGTTCTGGTGCCGGCTGACCGGGAGAACCGGTGCGTGCCAGGACGCCGAACGCGGCGATCGGGGAGGATCGCACCTGTTAGCATGCCGCCATGATCGACAACAGCATCGAAGAAACCGCCACCGAACCCGCGCCGCGCAAGCCGCGTCGACGCGTGCCCCGCCTTGCCGCCCTGGCGGCGATCGTGGCGATCGCGGCCCTGATCGTGGCGGCATGGAGCATCTGGCAGCTGCAGCGCTTCACACACGCGGAAGCCGCCACCCGCAGGCAGGATGCAGCCACCATCGCGGATCTGCAAAACCAGCTCGCCGCCGGCAACCAGCAGGCGCAGGCCAGCAACCATCGTCTCGGCAGCCTCGAAACGAGCGTGGACGATCTGCGCGGCGCAACCCAGGGACTCGACCGCCGCATCGCGAACCTGGAAACCGCGTTCACCAACTTGAGCGGCCAGCAGCAGTCGGGGCGCGACACCCTGCTGCTCAATGACGCCGAAATGCTGCTGCGCGTCGGCCAGCAGCGTTACGATCTGTTCCACGACAGCGTCGGCGCGTTGAAGGCCTACTCGCAGGCCCTCGAAGTGCTGGCGCAGGTGCAGAACCCGGACTACGCGCCGGTGCGCGCCAGTGCCACCACCGAGCGCGACGCGCTGGCCGCGGCCGCGCCGCCCTCGCGGCAGGCCACGCTGGACACCTTGTCGCGCCTGCGCGGCGAGGTCGCGTCGCTGTCGCTGGCCACGGCCGCGCCCGCGTCGGCGTCGAGTTCGAAGCCGGGTTTCTGGTCGCGCATCGGGCATGCCTTCAGCGGCATCGTCAAGGTGACACACGACAATGCCCCCGCCGCGCCGCTCGCCGACGTGCGCTTTGCGCCGCAGGCGCTGGCGCTGGACCTCGCCCAGGCACAGGAGGCGCTGCTGGCGCTCGACGATGCCGGCTATCGCAGCGCGCTGCGGCGCGCCGATGACTCGCTGGCGGCGCAATTCGATGCCGACGATGCGGGCGTGAAGAACGCGCGCGAGCAGATCGCGAACCTGCTCTCGCAACGCGCCGCCGGCCCGGCGCCCAGGCTCGGCGGCGCGCTGGCGCAACTGCAGAGCCTGCGCGCCAGCCAACCAGCGCCTGCGCCCGCGGCGACCAGCAGCGGGGCCAAGCCATGAAGGGTAAACGCTGGCTGGTCCTCGCGATCGTCATCATCGTCCTGGCGGCGATCGCGTTCGTGTGGCTGGCATCGGACCCGGGTTACGTGCTGATCCGCTTCCGCGGTTGGCGCATCGAGGCCAGCGTGGTTGGCGCCGCGGCGATCCTGGTTGCCGCATGGATCGCGATCGGCATCGCGTGGTGGCTGCTGCGCTGGCCGTTCGGCGCGCTGTCGCGGAGGCATCGGCGCATCAGCCAGGAACGCCTGCGCGACGGGCTGGTCGCGATGACCGAGGGACGCAACGTCGAAGCCCACCGCACCTTGCAGCGGGCCGCGCAGTATTCGTCGTTGCGTTCGCCGGCGCTGCTGTCGGCGGCGGATGCCGCGCATCGCCACGGCGACACCCAGCGCGCACTGGAAGCGCTGGACGAAGCCGCGCAGCACGCACCCGAAGCCGCCCGCATCCTGCGCGCACGCATCCTGCGCGAGAACGGTCGCGCCGAGGAAGCCTTGCAACTGCTGACGCCCGGCGCCGACGCGGGCAAATTGCCGCCGGCCGGCTGGCACGAATATGCGCTGGCAGCGCTCAGCCTTGGCCAGCCCGACAAGGCACGCGCCGCGCTGGAGCCGCTGCGCAAGTTCGACATGCTGGGCGCGACCGGCTACGCGGAACTGGTGGACGAGGTGCTCGGGGCCTCGCTGCGCAAGGCGCCCGATGCCGCAGCGCTGCAGGAACTATGGAAGCACGCGAGCCGCCAGCAACGCCAGATGCCGGCGCTGCTGGAGGCGTACGCGCGCCGGGCATTCGCCCTCGGCGTCTCGCACGACGCGCTCGATGCGATCGAGGATGCGCTGAAGCGCGAATGGAATCTCCGGCTCATCACCGCCTACGGCGACGCCACGCCGCCCGCCGAAGCCGCCGCGCGCCTGCACGCCGCGACCCGCTGGCTGGATACCCACGCCAGTGACGACACGTTATTGCGCACCCTGGGCGTGTTGTCGATGCGTGCGGCGGATCCGCGCGACGCGCGCGAATATCTGGTGCGCGCGCTGGTGTTGCAGCCCAGCGCCGCGGGTTGGGCCGCATTGGGCGACGTGCAATCCGCGGCCGGCGAGCCGGATGATGCCGTGCGCTGCTATGCCAACGCGTGGAAATGCGAACAGGGCGAAGCCATCGCGCCGGGGCCGCACGAGGCCGGCATCGACACCGCGCATGTCACGCTGGAAGAGCGCGACGAACACGGCATGCCGCGGCTGCCGGGCGAGCAATCGTCGCCCGCACGGTGAACGCCGTGCGCATCTGGAAACAAACCGCCGATCTCGCCACCGTCAACACGTGGAGTGCGCGCACGCTGATGCAGGCGCTCGACATCCGCATCACCGAAATTGGCAAGGACTTCCTGCGCGGCACGATGCCGGTGGACGACCGCACCCGCCAGCCGTACGGCATCCTGCACGGCGGCGCCTCGGTGGCGCTGGCCGAAACGCTGGGCTCGACCGCGGCAATGTTGTGCTGCGAGGATGGCCGCGCCGCGGTCGGACTCGACATCAACGCCAACCACCTGCGCGCCGTGCGCGAGGGCATTGTCACCGGCACCGCGCGCCCGATCCACGTGGGTCGCCGCACCCAGGTATGGGAAATCCGCATTGAGAACGAAGCCGGCGAATTGACTTGCATCGCGCGGCTCACGATGGCGGTGGTGCCGGGCGACGCGTTTGCATTGCGGAAATAGCCGATCTCGCTTCCTGCGACGGCACGGACGTAACTTCGGCAGCCTCCCCGCTCCTACAATCGGGCCATGGAAACCACCCTGCTGATCGTGCTCGTCGCGCTGACCGCGCTGGCGGTCATCCTGCTGTTCATCCTGCTGGCGCGCCCGCGCGGTGGCGCCGTGCTGCGCGAACGGCTGGACGCATTGCGCGGCGACAATGAACGCGTCGAACGCGTGTTGCGCGACGAACAGCGCGCCGGCCGCGCGGAACTCGCGCAGTCGTTCGAACAGTTCCGCGGCCACGTGCAGGCGCAACTGGATACGGTCAGCGCCCAGCAGCGCCAGCGCATCGACGAATTCTCCACCCGGCTCGGACAATTGATCGAGCGCACCGATCGCGGTGGCGAGGCACTGCGCAACCAGTTGATCGACGATGCGCGCAAGGCACGCGCGGAAGGTCAGGCGTCACTGCAACGCTTCAGCGAGCAATTGCAGACGTCGCTGACAGCCCTGACTGCCGACAACGAAAAACGCCTCGCCGACGTCCGCGGCACCCTCGACGCACAATTGAAGGCGCTGCAGACGGACAATGCCACGCAGCTCGACAAGATGCGCGAGGTCGTCGACGAAAAGCTGCAGAAGACGCTGGAAGCGCGCCTGTCTTCGTCCTTCAAGCAGATTTCCGATCAGCTGGGCGCGGTGCAGCGCGGGCTCGGCGAAATGCAGACGTTGGCCACCGGCGTGGGCGACCTGAAGCGCGTGCTCAGCAACGTGAAGACCCGCGGCACGTTCGGCGAAGTGCGCCTGGGCGCGCTGCTGGAACAAATACTCGCCGCCGACCAATACGCATCGAACGTCGCCGTGGTGCCACATTCCGGCGAGCGGGTGGAATACGCGATCCGCCTGCCGGGGCAGGGCGGCGACACGCCCGTGTGGCTGCCCATCGACTGCAAGTTTCCGATCGAGGATTACCAGCGCCTGCTGGACGCGCAGGAGGCGGCCGACGTCGAGGCCACGAATGCCGCCGCCGCGGCCTTGCAGCGGTGCGTGGAAACCGAGGCGAAACGGATCCGCGACAAGTACGTCGCGCCGCCGCACACCACCGACTTCGCCTTGCTGTTCCTGCCCACCGAAGGGCTGTACGCCGAGGTGATCCGGCGGCCGGGCCTGTTCGAGAAGCTGCAGCGCGAATTCCACATCACCGTCGCGGGCCCAACCACGCTTGCGGCCATCCTCAATGCGCTGCAGATGGGTTTCCGCACGCTGGCGATCGAGCAGCGCAGCAGCGAGGTGTGGCAGATCCTCGGCGCGGTCAAGACCGAATTCGGCAAGTTCGGAGGCATGCTCGACTCTGCGATCCGCCAGGTCGACACGGTGCGCAACACGCTGAAAAAGGCCACCGGCAAGACCACCACCATCGGCCGCAAGTTGCGCGGCGTGGAAGCGCTGACCATGCCGGACGCGCAGGCACTGCTCGAAGACGCCGCACCCGAACCGGACGATGCCGGTGAGGATGAAACGACCGCGGGACCCGCTTGACCCATGCCGGCGTCTGCCGCGGGGCTGACACGCGCTAAACTTAGCCGCTTGACTTCGCACGAGGCAGACCCATGAGTGAACCCCGCAAACCCTCCCTGTGCGCCGCGGCCACGCCAAGTTCGCCGCCGGCGACACGCGAACAGGCCATGGATGCGGTGCGTACCCTGCTGCGCTGGGCCGGCGACGAGCCGACCCGCGAGGGCCTGCTCGACACGCCCAAGCGCGTGGTGGACGCCTATTCGGAATGGTTCTCGGGCTACCGTGAAGACCCGCAGGAATACCTCGCACGCACCTTCGAGGAGGTCGCGGGCTACGACGAAATGATCGTGCTGCGCGGCATCCAGTTCGAATCGTTTTGCGAACACCACCTGGCGCCCATCATCGGCCGCGCGCATGTCGGCTACGTGCCGGATGGCAAGGTGGTCGGCATTTCCAAACTGGCGCGGGTCGTGGATGCGTTCGCGCATCGCTTTCAGGTGCAGGAAAAACTGACCGCGCAGATCGCGACCTGTATCAGCGAAGTGCTGCAGCCGCGTGGCGTCGGCGTGGTGATCGACGCCACCCACCAATGCATGACCACCCGCGGCGTGCACAAACGCGGCGTGTCGATGATCACCAGCCAGATGCTGGGCAGCTTCCGCGATGACGCGCGCACGCGCGCCGAGTTCCTGAACTTCATCGACATCGACGGCGGCCACTAGGGCCTCTTACTCGTCATTCCGGGGTTGTCCGCGCTGTCTGTGGACAGAACCCGACTGCGTTTGCGGGACTGCAAACGCGAACGCCGGAGGCGGCGCACAGCGCGAGCGCCATGGACGGCGCGAGTCAATCGGTATGCACTCCTGCCGGTACTGATCAGTCGAAACCGATTCCGGATCGCGCTGCGCGCGTCCGGAATGACCACGAAGGGGCACAGCGCCTTGCAAAAGCCAGCGCGATACGCGCTGCCCGCCTGCACCCGGTGCCCGGAACCGCATCGCGTTAAACTTGTCCGCTTGTCCGCCCGCGCGCACCACGCCGCATGACCGAACCCCAGCTCCTCGACCACCCGCGCCGCCGCGCGGCGGTGATTTTCATCTTCGTCACCGTGACGATCGACATGCTGGCGTTCGGGATCATCATCCCGGTGCTGCCGCACCTGATCGTCGAGCTGATCGGCGGCAGCATCGCCAAGGCCGCGGTGTGGTCGAGCGGCTTCAGCACGCTGTTCATGCTGATGCAGTTCCTGTTTTCGCCCATCCAGGGCGCGCTCTCGGACCGCTTCGGGCGCCGCACCGTGATCCTGATTTCCAGCTTCGGCCTCGGCGTCGATTTCATCGTGATGGCGCTGGCGCCGGTGCTGTGGCTGCTGTTCGTCGGGCGCGCGGTATCGGGCGTTTGCGCGGCCAGTTTCTCAACCGCCAATGCCTACGTCGCCGACATCACGCCGCGCGAGAAGCGTGCGGCCGCGTTCGGGATGTTGGGCGGCGCCTTCGCGATCGGCTTCATCGTCGGCCCGGCACTGGGCGGATTTTTGGGACACCTGTGGATTCGCCTGCCGTTCTGGGTGGCGGCGGCGCTTTCGCTGCTCAATTTCTGCTACGGCTTTTTCGTGCTGCCGGAATCGCTGCCGAAGGAACGCCGCGCGCCAAGGTTCGACTGGCGCCACGCCAACCCCCTGGGTTCGCTGCTGCTGCTGCGACGCTATCCGCAAGTGCTGGCGCTGGCCGCAGTGTTTTTCCTGCTGGCGCTGGCGCAGTTCTCGATCAATTCCACCTACGTGCTGTACACCGATTTCCGTTACGGCTGGGGGCCGCAGACGGTCGGTTACACGCTGGCGCTGGTCGGCGTGCTGACCGGTGTGGTGCAGGCGCTGCTGGTGCGGCGCCTGATGCCGAAGCTGGGCGAGCGGCGGATGATCCTCACGGGACTCGTGTTCGTCGCCATCGGCTATTTCGTGTTCGGCTTTGCGCCGGAAGCATGGATCTTCCTCTCCGGCATTCCGTTCCTGTGCCTCGGCGGCCTGGCCGGTCCGCCGGCGCAATCGCTGATCACGCATCAAGTCGATCCTTCCGAACAGGGGCGGCTCCAAGGCGCGCTGACCAGCCTGCAAAGCCTCGCCGGCATCTTCGGGCCGGCGCTGTTCGCCAACCTGTTCGCGCTGTTCATCAGCAAGCACGCACCGACACCGCACCTGCCGGGCGTGGCTTACGTGCTGGCTGCGGCGCTGGCACTGGCGGCGCTGGTGCTGACCATGCGCGCGACCCGCGACATGCCGCAACACGTTCCGGCGGCGGAATCCAAAGCGACCTGACTTGCCTTGGTCGCCTCACGACCCCATGTGAAGCTCTCGCGCGCCCACCGTCGAGGATGTCGCCGTGATGACTTTCCTGTTGTGGTTGCTGTTGTTGATTTTCTGCTGGCCGCTGGCGCTGCTCGCACTGATCCTGTGGCCGCTGGTATGGCTGATCGCGTTGCCGTTCCGCCTGCTCGGCATCGCCGTGGACGGCGTATTCGATCTGTTGCGCGCGTTGTTGACGTTGCCTGGGCGTATTCTGCGCGGCCCGAGTTCGACCTGATCTCTCCCAATGATCCGTTCGCCCCCGGATCAAGTCCGGGGCAGGCTCTGAGCGCAGGCGCGAAGCGCCGAAGTCGAAGGGGCGGTCATTCGGTGTTTCGACGTCGCGAAGCTTCGCTACGCTCAACACGAACGATCGAAGAAATCTTTTTTGATCCACTACCGGAGTAAAAGCATGACCATTTCCATGTACCAGGCTTCCGTTCCCGTGTTCGTGCGCGCACTGACCAACCTTTCCAGCGTGCTGAAGAAAGGCGAGGCGCATGCGAAAGCGAAGGGCGCCGAACCCGACAACCTGCTGCAACAGCGCTTGATCTTCGACATGCTGCCGCTGATCAAGCAGATCCAGATCGCCTGTGACACCGCCGCCCGCGGCAGCGCCCGGCTGGCAGGCGTGGAGCCACAGTCGTTTCCCGACAACGAAACCACGCTGGCGCAAGCGCAAGACCGCATCGCGCGCACCATCGCGTACATCAAAACCTTCAAGCCCGAACAGATCGACGGCAGCGAAGACCGCAAGGTGGTGATGAAGACGCGCCATGGCGAGGTCAACTATGTCGGGCTCGCCTACCTCACCGAATACGCGCTGCCCAACCTGTTCTTCCACTGCACCACCGCCTACGACATCCTGCGCGTGGCCGGCACCGAGATCGGCAAGAAGGATTACCTCGGCGATCGGTGAGCGCTAAGCCGTAGCCCGGACGCGAACGCATTATTGCGAAAAGTTCGCGCCGAGTTTTTCCAGATGACTCGAACGCCCTGCTTGCGAAAGCAGGGCTTTTTTTCGCAGGGCACGGCGTTACCCTTCCCTGCGAAGAAGATCGCGTTGCTTGAACCAAAGGGGAAACGAACCCATGCCCGAGACCCTATCTCGATCGCGCCGTCGCGGACGGCCGCGCCAACGCCGAAATGGATTTCATCCTGTGCGGCTTGGCGCATCGGTGCGAACCTGCGAATGAACCCGACATGGTGCTGGCCGAGGACTCGCCTGCCATGCAGAACCTGCGCAAAGCGGCTGTCGAATCGGGCGATGATCCGGCGGCGGTGGCGAACCGAATCAGCTTCAAGGGCGCGGCAATTTTTCTGCCGATCGAAGGTTGGGACCGCGATGAATATCAGTTT
>DATCSF010000146.1:0-14136 GCA_036568625.1 Rhodanobacteraceae bacterium
TTCGGCGGCATCGGCGTCGGGCCGAGCGACTGGCGCGAACCCAGCTTGTTCGTGCCCGGCATGACCTACGCGCAACTCGATGCCATGGCGCGGCGCTTTGGCCAGCTTGGCGTGGTGCGGGGAACCGGCGCGGGATTGGCCGAATTGCACGAACTGATCTGATCGCCGAGCCCGGTTCGCAACCGACGGGCAAACCCGGCGCAGCCGGGCTTGCGACGACTGACGCCCTTTTGTCGGCAGGCATCGGACGCCATTGCCCGCAACCCGCCCGTGCCCGATCAAAGACCGGCCGCATCCGAAAGTGCGAAGACACTGCCCAGCCCGCAGGGGCTCCGTTCTGGGCGAAGCACTGACGAAGATGATCGCCTAAACGAGCCACCCGTTCCCCAAGACAGCTTTGCACATGGTCGACTCGCAATCGCGACGGTCTCGGGCGCTAATGCACTGAACCCGAACATACGCAAGGCAGGAGGGAAATACCATGTGCACGCATCTGGCAGTTCTTGTCCGCGCAGGGGCCACATCAAGGTTGCACCACAAGCACCAGGTGGCGCACAAGTTGCTGGCGAGCACCGTGGCGCTGGTGCTGGCCGGAAGCGCGCTGGCGCTTGCAGGATGCGGCGGCAATGCCTACGCAAACCAATCTACGGCAACCGGGCAGCGGACAGCCCCCGCCGAACAGGCCCCTCTCCAGCGCTCCCTCGTTGCCGAAGGCAAGCAAATTTTCCGGTACGACACCTTCGGGGACGAGCGTTTCTGGACCGACAAGCTGAAGATGAACGACGTCATCCAGATGGCGGTGAGTCCCAAGGTGGCGCTGGCGGTAGGTTTGAAGGTGGACGTCGACGCGCTGCCTGCGGCGGTCAAACAGGGGATCAAAAACGGCACCATCAACCTTGACGATCCGGCCACGACCCTCGCGTTGCTGAAGCTGAATGCCGTCGTGGGCCTCAAGGGAACGGTGCAAGACATCGACGGCAGAGAAACACTCACAAGGGTGGGGGTCACCTGCGCGCTTTGCCACTCGACGGTGGACAACGCCTTTGCGTCGGGCATCGGTCACCGCCTCGATGGTTGGCCCAACCGCGACCTGAATCCCGGCGCGATCATCGCGCTCTCTCCCGCGGTCCCGGACGCCTACAAGGCCGTGTACAACTCGTGGGGCCCGGGCAAATACGACGCGCGTTTCAACCTGTTGGTGCAGTCGAAAGGCCTTGCGTTCTTCACGGATGGCCAGAACCCTCCACACGACAGGTTTGCCGTCGAGATCCCGCCGGCATACGGCCTGCTGGGAATCGACAAGGAAATCTACACGGGCGACGGCGACATCCAGCACGAGCCCGTGGGGCCGGTCGCGTACTGGAACCGCTATGTCGCGGTCACGCAGATGGGTGGGCAGGGCACTTTCTCCGATCCACGCCTGGTTGCGATTGGCGCAGCCGTGCCCGTCGACAACACCCACGGTGGCGCTTTGCCGGATCTGGTGACGCCTGCGCTGCCGGCACTGCAGGCCTATCAGCTCTCGCTCGCTGCGCCGCAACCCCCGTTGGGGTCGTACAACCCTTCGGCGGCTGCGCGCGGCAGACAGGTCTTCTACGGACAGGGACAATGCGCGACCTGCCACAGCGGTCAGAAATTCACCGACGCCAACATCCGCCTGCACCCGCAATCCGCTTCGGCGGCACGGAATACCGATTACGTGCTGCTCAGCGCAACGGGCAAGTGGCGCACGTCGCCGCTCGCCGGCGTGTGGCAGCACCCGCCTTACTTCCACGACGGATCAGCCGCGACGTTGTGGGACGTCGTGAACGCCTACAACAGCAAGCTGAACCTGCAACTCACGGTGCAGCAAAGGTCGGATCTGGTGCAATTCCTGAAGTCGCTGCCACATCGCGGCGAACCGCAATCCCAATAAACGGTTGCGGCACCGGGAGCCGGTCACTGCGAAACAAGGAAAGGGCCACGCGACCTCGGTTACAAGGCAAGGATGCCCGATGCACGTTCAACGATGCGGCGCGTGGCCCAGCATCGGACATGCTTCACTACGGAATCGACCGTGAAGTTGTGGATTGTTATCGTGTAGCGTGCACTTGCCCCCTTGTGGACGGTGCGTCGCCGCGCTGGGACAATACGCGGTTGCACGCCATGGCCATTTCCCCCGCCTCCCCCGCGCCGCTGCTGTCGGCGCATCGGCTCGCGTTCTCGCGCAACGACGAGCCCGTGTTCGGACCGCTGGATTTCAGCCTGGGCCGCGGCGAGACCTTGCTGGTCGAAGGCGACAATGGCTCCGGCAAGACCACCTTGCTGCGAGTGTTGGCCGGCATGCTGCCGCCTGGTGAAGGCGAAATCCGTTTCGACGGTCATCCGGCGTCGCGCGACATCCGCAACGGACGCGTCCTGCTGCTGGGACATCGCACCGGCATGAACGCATCCTTGAGCGCACGCGAGAACCTGGACTTCCTCACCGGTTTGTACGGCACGCGCCCCCGCGCCAGTGCGGCCTCGGCAATGGAGCGCGTCGGCATCGTCGGTTGGCTGGACGAGCCGCTGCGCACGCTGTCGGCCGGACAGAAAAAGCGCGTCGGGCTGGCACGCCTGTTGCTGCTGCCGGGCGACATCTGGCTGCTGGACGAGCCCTACGCGAACCTTGATCGCCACGGCATCGATCTCGTGAACGCCTTGATCGCGGAGCACTGCACGGACGGCGGTGCCGCACTGGTCACCAGCCACGGCGCGGTGCGCTTCGCCGACCCGCGTGCGCGGCATATCCATCTTGTCGCCTGAACCATGGCCAGCACCGCGCAATCGATCGTCGACGGCACAACCGCCGTGACCAGGGCGGAACATGCTGGCGCGTTCGGCGCCTGCCGCGCGCTTCTACGCCGCGACTTCGTGCTGGCCTGGCGCCGCCGCGGCGAGCTGTTCCTGCCGCTGCTGTACGCAGTGATCGTGGCGGCGCTGTTCCCGTTCGCACTGGGGCCCGACCCGGTGTTGCTGGCGCGGATCGCGGGGGGCGTGCTGCTGGTGATCGTAGTGCTGGCGATGCTGCCGGCGCTGGAATCGATGTTCCGCACCGACCTGGAAGACGGCACGCTCGAACAGTGGCTGCTCGCGCCGCAGCCACTGGCGCTGCTGGCGTTGACCCGCGTCATCGCGCACTGGCTGACCACGGTTCTACCCTTGATCGTCGTGATGCCATTGCTGGGCGTCCTCCTGAACCTGCCCATGAAAGTCCTGCCGGTGCTGGTCATGGCGCTGCTGCTGGCGACGCCGCTGCTGGTGCTGCTGGGTTCAGTGTTGTCGGCATTGACGGCAGGCGCCCGCCGCTCTGGTATCCTGATGGCATTGATGCTGCTGCCGCTGGCCGTCCCGGTGGTGATTTTCGCCGCCGGTGCCATCGCCGCAGCGCAGTCCGGCATGCCGTTCATTGCTCCCTTGACGTGGCTGGCGGCAGCCCTGATCCTGGCGATCGTGCTGGCGCCGCTTGCATGTGCGGCGGCCCTGCGAATCGCGGTAGAAAGCTGATGTCCCGCTCGTACCTTCCGCATTGGATCCACTGGCTCGGCTCGCCGCCGAACTTCTACCGTTTTGCAGGCGCGCTGCGGCCGTGGCTGATGGCAGCCGCGCTCGTCAGTGCCGCGGTCGGCCTGTATGGCGGTCTGGTGCTGGCGCCGCCCGACTACCAGCAGGGCGACGCCTACCGGATCATCTTCATCCACGTGCCCAGTGCATGGATGAGCCTTTTCATTTACGCGACCATGGCGGTGGCCGGGCTGATCGCCCTGGTGTGGCGGGTGAAGCTGGCGGAAGTGGTCGCGATGGAATGCGCGCCGACCGGCGCCGCATTCACGTTCATCACGCTCGCGACTGGTTCGCTGTGGGGCAAGCCCATGTGGGGCACGTGGTGGACCTGGGACGCGCGACTCACGTCTGAGCTGGTGCTGCTTTTCCTGTACCTCGGCGTGATCGGCCTCTACAACGCGTTCGAGGATCGCCGCCGCGGCGCGCGCGCGGCCTCGCTGCTGGCGCTGGTCGGCATCGTCAACCTGCCGATCGTGCATTACTCGGTGCAATGGTGGAACACGCTGCACCAGGGCACTACGGTGGACCTGTTCGGAAAATCCTCGATCGCGCCATTGATGTTGTGGCCGCTGCTGATGATGGCGCTGGCGACGCATCTGTATTTCTTCGCCAGCATCCTCGGCCGCGCGCGTACTGGCCTGTTGTCGCTGGAAAGCGGCAAGCAGTGGGTGCGGGCATTGGTCGGCGGACAACCCCCGCAGACGACGGAGGCACCCACCTGACATGGCTCACTTGCGCGCGATTTTGCGCCCCCTTGAGTCAAGGGGGTGGCCGATTCCGGACGGGATCGGCGGGGGTTGTGGAGGCATGCCTTCCATTGCGTTGATGGCATCCAGCCCGATGGAGCAAGGAACTGACATGATGCACTGGCTCGCGATTTTGCGCCCCCTTGAGTCAAGGGGGCGGCCGATTCCGGAAGGAATCGGCGGGGGTTGTGGGGGCATGCATTCCATTGCGTTGATGGCATCCAGGCCTGATGGAGCGAAGAGCTGACATGATGCACTGGCTCGCAATGGGCGGCTACGCCATCTACGTGTGGCCCGCGTACGCGGTGTTCCTCATCGTGCTGGCGTGGGACTGGTTCGCGCCAGCGCTGCGCCGCCGCAGGCTGACGCGCGAACTGCGCGGCCGGCTGGCGCGCGAGCGCACCCGCAACAAGCACGCGTCACGCGCGGAGGTTTCCAGATGAATCCGGTTCGCAAGCGGCGCTTGATCATCACCCTGCTGATCCTCGGCGCGGTCGTGGTTGCGACCGGCCTTGCCGTGTTCGCCCTGCAGCGGAACATGACCTATCTGTACTCGCCCAGTGAAGTCGACGCCGGCAAGGCGCCCGACGGCCATCCTTTCCGGCTCGGCGGCATCGTCGAGGAAGGCAGCGTGCATCGCGTGCCCGGCACGCTGACCACCGACTTCGTGATCACCGATCGTTTCCGCAACATCCCGGTGACCTACACCGGCATCCTGCCCGACCTGTTCCGCGTGGGCCAGAGCACCATCACCACCGGCAAGATGGAGGGCGGCAAGTTCGTCGCCACCCAGGTACTGGCCAAGCACGATGCCACCTACATGCCGCCACAGGTCGAGCAGGCGATCGCGAAGGCCGAGAAGGAACACCGCGTCCCCAGGACGGCGCAAGGCGGGGGCGCACAATGAATCCCGAACTCGGCCAGGTCGCGCTGATCCTCGCGCTGCTGCTGTCGGCGCTGCAATGCGTGCTGCCAATCATCGGCGCGTGGCGCGACAGCAAACCACTGATGGCGACCGCGCGCAGCCTGGCCACCGGCCAGTTCGTGTTCATCGCGCTGGCATTCGGAATCCTGATGTGGTCGTTCTGGACCAACGATTTCTCGGTGGCCTACGTCGCGCAGAACTCCAACCTGTCGCTGCCGTGGTTCTACAAACTCTCGGCGGTATGGGGTGCGCACGAAGGTTCGCTGCTGTTGTGGATGCTGATCCTGAACGGCTGGACCGTGGCGCTGGTGATCCTCGGCGGCAAGCTGCCCGAGGCATTCTTCTCGCGGGTGATTGGCGTGCTCGGGTTCGTGGCCTTCGGCTTCCTGCTGTACATGATCACGACGTCGAATCCGTTCCTGCGGCTGTTGCCGGTGCCCGCCAACGGGGCCGATTTGAATCCGGTGTTGCAGGATCCGGGATTGGTATTCCACCCGCCCACGCTGTACATGGGCTACGTCGGCTTCAGCGTCGCGTTCGCATTTGCGATCGCATCGCTCTTGGGCGGTGAACTGAAATCCACCTGGGTGCGCTGGGCGCGACCGTGGACGAATGTGGCGTGGGGCTTTCTCACGCTCGGCATCGTCGCCGGCAGCGCGTGGGCGTATTACGAACTCGGCTGGGGCGGCTGGTGGTTCTGGGATCCGGTCGAGAACGCGTCGTTCATGCCATGGCTGATCGGCGCCGCACTGATCCACGCGCAGGCGATCACCGACAAGCGCGACGGCCTGCGCGCGTGGACGCTGCTGTTGTCGATCTTCGGGTTCGCCTTCTCGCTGCTGGGGACGTTCCTGGTACGTTCGGGCCTCTTGACCAGCGTGCACGCGTTCGCGTTCGCGCCGGCGCGCGGCATATTCATCCTGGTCTATCTTGCCGTGGTGGTCGGCGGCTCGCTGCTGTTGTATGCGCTGCGCGCGCCGAAAGTCACCGGCGGCAAATCGTTCGCGCTGGCCTCGCGCGAAACCCTGATGGTGATCGGGAATCTCATGCTCACGGTCGCCTGCGCGATGGTGATGCTGGGCACGCTGTATCCACTGGTGGGCGAAGCGTTGAACATCGGCCGCATCTCGGTGGGGCCGCCCTATTTCGGGCCGCTGTTCCTCATCCTGATGGCGCCGCTGGTGCTGGCGCTGCCATTCGGACCGCTGTCACGCTGGGGCAAGGCTGATCTGCGCCTTTGGAAGCGCGCGTTGATCCGCATCGTCGCGCTGGTCGTCGTGGCTGGCGCGATCGGTTTCATCGTCGGTGCACGTGGCTGGTATCAATTGCTCGGCATCACCGCATCGGTATGGGTGATGACAGGCGTCGTGCTGTTCGCGATCAAGCGCTGGCGCGAGGCGCCGCGCGGCAAGCGCTACCCGTTCGAGATGCTGGGCATGATGCTGGCGCACTTCGGCATCGGCGTGTTCATCGCCGGCGCGATCCTGACTACCTCGATGAGCGTCGAACAGGACGTCAGCATGAAGCCGGGCGCGAGCGTCGACGTCGGCGCCTACGATTTCCACTTCAACGGCGTCGTCGAAACCGAAGGCCCGAATTACCGCGCGCAACAGGGCACCGTGGTGATCACGCGCAACGGCAAACAGGTGGTGACCCTGCACCCGCAGAAGCGCACCTACGTGGGCGGGCAGGTGCAGACCGAAGCCGCGATCCAGGCCGGCGTGTTCCGCGACCTCTACGTGTCGCTCGGCGATTCGATCGGCAACGGCGCCTGGTCGCTGCGCGTATACGACAAGCCGTTCGTGCGCTGGATTTGGGGCGGCGGCGTGCTGATGATGCTGGGCGGTTTTGCGGTGGTGCTGGACAAACGCTTCCGCCTGAAGCGCGCGGTGGAACCTGAAACCGTGCGCGCCAAGCCCGAACCCGAAGCGCCGCGCAAGCTGGCGGAGGGCGAAGCGTGAACGAGGTCGCGCGCAAACCCGCCGGCCGTTTCGTGCCGCTGGTCGTGTTCGCGGCGTTGGTGACGTTCTTCGTGATCGGGCTGGCGTGGAACCAGACCCACGACGCGCGTTTCGTGCCCAGCCCGCTTATCGACAAGCCGGCACCGGAGTTTCGCCTGCCGCGCCTGGAACGCCCCACGCAATTCGTGACCAAGGTGGACATGTTGGGCAAGCCCTACCTGCTCAATGTGTTCGCGAGCTGGTGCTTCGCCTGCGGCGACGAACACCCGATCCTGATGGCGTACCGCGACAAGTTCGGCATTCCGCTGATCGGCTATGACTACAAGGATGCGCCGCAGGACGCGCATGCCTGGCTGCAGCGTCACGGCAATCCCTACCACGAGGTGATCACCGACCAGTCCGGCGACACCGCGATCAATTTCGGCGTGTACGGCGCGCCGGAAACGTACCTCATCGACGCGGCAGGCATCATCCGTTACAAGCACATCGGGCCGCTCACGCCCGAGGTGATCGCGAAGGAACTGGAGCCGAAGATCCGCGCACTCGGGCAGGGGGGTACATGAAACGCCTGCTCATGGTCATCCTCGTTGCCTTCGCGCTGGCACTCAGCGCCACCGCCTTCGCGATCGACCCATTGCCGTTCAAGGACAATGCGCAGCGCGACCGTTTCCAGCACCTGACCCGCGAACTGCGCTGCATGGTCTGCCAGGACGAAAGCCTCTTGGCATCCAACGCCGACTTCGCCAAGCAGTTGCGGCGGCAGATTTTCGACATGATGCAGCAGGGCAAGAGCGACAAGGAAATCAAGGACTGGCTGGTCGCGCGCTATTCCACGTTCATTCTCTACGATCCGCCGCTCGCGCCCTCGACGATCGCACTCTGGTTCGGCACGCCTGCGATCCTCCTGGCCGGCGGCATCATCGTGGTCGTGCTGCTGCGCCGGCGCACGCGTCCGGCCGGTGCCATCGCTGAAGATCCCGGAGACGATTGGTGACTACCCGTTTTCTTGTCGTCGCTGCAACAGCAGCGGCCGCGCCGGCCAGTCCGTACGCTCCTCGCGCCGCTGCGGTGATTGAGCACCCCGGAGACGATTGATGACAACACGATTTCTCGTCATCGCCGCCGTCATGGTGGTGGCCGCCCTCGCCTGCGTGCTGGTGCCGATGCTGCGCAGCGCGCGCCGCAATGGCCGGCCACGCACGCCCTTCGTGCTGGCGCTCATTCTCGCGTTGGCGACGCCGCCCCTCGTGCTGGGCGCATACCTCATGGTCGGCACACCACAGGCGCTGCAAGCCGCACCCGCCGACAATCACGCGACGCTGGTCGAAGCCACCCAACAGTTGCAGGAAAACCTGCAGCGCAAACCGAATGACGCACAGGGCTGGGCGCTGCTGGCACAGGCGTATTCCGCACTCAACCAGCCCGAGCAAGCGCTGGACGCGCTGAACCATCTGTTGAAACTGAAGCCCGACGATCCCGACGCGATGGTGGCGTGGGTGGAAGCCACGGCGGAAACCAGCCCTTCGCACCGGATCGACGATGCCTCGCGCGCAAAACTGCACCGTGCCCTGCAGGTCGAACCGACCCATCAGCGTGCGCTGTGGCTGCTCGGCATCAGCGATTTCCAGCGCCAGCAATACGCGGACGCGGCGAATCAGTGGAAGACCTTGCTGCCGCTGCTGGAGCCGGGCTCCGGGGTCGCCGAAACCGTGAAGCAGGAACTGGCGGAAGCCGAGGCGCGCGCCGGCGGCGAGGCGCCAGGTGCGACATTCGCTGCTGATCCTGCGCCGGCAGCTTCGTCCGCATCCGCAGCTGACGCCAGAGTCGCGCTCACCGTGACCGTCAAACTCGACCCGCGACTCGCCGCCAAGGTGCAACCCGGCGACACGCTGTTCGTGTTTGCGCACGCGGTGGACGGTCCGCCGATGCCGCTCGCGGTCGCACGGCTCAAGGCATCCGAACTGCCCGCACAAGTGACGCTGACCGATGCGATGGCAATGACGCCGGCAATGACGCTGTCGAAATTCGCCAAGGTCACGGTGGCCGCACGCGTCAGCAAGTCCGGCAAGGCGATGCCGGAAGCGGGCGACCTGGAATCCGTGCCGGTCGAAGTCGCCACCGATTCGCACGCTCCCATCGCGCTCACGATCGACAAGGTGGATTGATTCGGGATTCGGGACGAAGGGAAAAGCCGTCCGCTTCGATCCACCTTGCCCGGGAAGGTGAAGAACGGCGCGCCTCACTTGGCCGAACCCCATGCGCTCGCTACCCTTCTGGGCTCCGCCACCGCAAGGAATCGTCTTGGCCGACGCCCGCCAGTATTTCGACCTGCCCTCACCGTTCAAGATGAAGCGCGGCGGCGAACTGCGCGGCGCGCAACTTGCGTACGAAACCTGGGGCGCCCTGAACGCCGCGCGCGACAACGCGGTGCTGATCCTCACGGGCCTGTCGCCGAGCGCGCACGCGGCCAGCAATGCGATCGACGATTCACCCGGCTGGTGGGAAGACATCATCGGCCGCGGCAAGGCCATCGACACGAACCGCTGGTTCGTGATTTGCGTGAATTCGCTGGGCAGTTGCAAGGGATCGAGCGGACCGGCATCGATCAATCCCGCCACCGGGGAACCCTGGCGACTCAATTTCCCCGCACTGTCGCTGGAAGACGTCGGCAACGCCGGTTACGAACTCGCGCGCGGGCTCGGCATCGAACGCCTCGCCGCGCTGGTCGGCTGTTCGATGGGCGGGATGTCGGCGCTGGGATGCCTGGCGCACCAGCCGGGTTTCGCGCGCACGCATTTGAGCGTGTGCACCGCGCCCCGCGCGCAGCCGTTCGCGATTGCCATCCGTTCACTGCAACGCGAAGCGATTCGCCTCGATCCGAACTGGAACGAGGGCCGCTACGACATTCGCGCCGATCAAGGCGGCCGCTATCCCGAAACCGGCATGAACATCGCCCGCAAACTGGGGGTGATCACCTATCGCTCGGCGCTGGAATGGCGCGGTCGGTTCGGCCGCATCCGGCTCGATCCCGAAAAACGCGAGGACGATCCATTCGGGGCCGAATTCGAAATCGAGTCCTACCTCAACGCGCACGCGCGCCGCTTCACCCGCTCGTTCGACCCGAATTGCTATCTGTACCTGTCGCGCGCGTCCGACTGGTTCGACCTCGCCGAATACGGCGGCGCGCCCGACCCCGCGACCGCGGTGCGCAACGCGCTGGCAAAAATGAAACTGGAACGCGCGTTGGTGATCGGCGTCGAAACCGACATCCTGTTTCCGTTGGAACAGCAGCAGCAGCTCGCCGACGACCTGCGCGCGACCGGCACCGACACCACCTTCGTCGGCCTGGACTCGCCGCAAGGCCATGACGCCTTTCTGGTGGATACCGGGCGTTTTGGCGCCGCGATCGGCGCGTTCTTGACGACGCTTTGAAGAGCGCGCCCCTTTCGCTACCTGCGCCTTGCCACGCATATGTGGCGACGTTATAAGCTTATGCCATGGGCATCGATTTTCCAGGTCGCGATCACTTGATCCGCGCGTTCGACGCAGCCGTCGCCGTCGGCGATACCGGCAGCGCCATGCGTAGGCTGCGTTCGGCGCTGTGCGACGCGATCCACGCAGGCAACGTGCGCCTGCCGGATTGCGTGTTCGAAGGTCGCGCCGCGCACTATGCGCGCCGTGAGCTGTACCGCAGCCCCGAACACGACTATTGCGTCGTGGCCATGACCTGGAGTCCCGGCCAGGGCACGCCCATCCACGACCACGCCGGCATGTGGTGCGTCGAAGCCGTCTGGCAGGGCGCGCTGGAAGTCGTGCAATACGAATTGCGCGAACAAGACGGCACCCGCTACCGCTTCGTGCCCGCGGGTGCGATCCACGCCGGCGCAGGCTCCGCCGGCAGCCTGATTCCGCCTCACGAACACCACACGATCTGCAACGCCAGCGACACCGATCTCGCCATCAGCGTGCACGTCTATCAACACCCGATGACGCGCTGCAATGTATTCGAGCCGACCGGCGGCGAATGGTACGCACGCGACGAACGCAAGTTGTCGCTGGACAACTGAACGCGGAGACCTTTCCGCTTGATGTGAAGTCCGCTGCTCGCCAGCGCTACGGTTGTGTCGGCGGCCGCTGCGAACACGCCACGTATTCGGCCTCGGAAAGCTTGCTGTCGCGGTCGGTGTCGCACCCCGGGAACCGTTGGCCGCTGTCGCCGCTGTGCGTGAATTCCGTACGGTCGAGGACGCCATCGTGGTTGGTGTCCATGTGCTGGAACGCCATGCGCGCTTCGCGCGGCGTCATGTGCATGTTCAAGCCGCCACCGGAATTGCCCATCTGTCCAGCCGGTTTGCCGGCGGTCGATGTGGCAGGTTGGGTTTGTGGGTTGGCGGTGGGCGCGTTCTGCGCGAGCGCGCCTGCGGCCAGTCCCAGCGCGGTCATGCCGCTGAAAACGAGGGTAAGTGATCGCATGGGGACTCTCCTTGTCGTCAATGGAAGGCGGCGGCTGTTGATGCGCATCCGCGACCTTCGACCCATCATGCGAACCCGTACGTAAATGCGTCGTCAATAAGGGGCGAAATCGCCATGCGTGGTTGGCGGCGATTCACGCGCAAACCGAGCCGCCGGAGGCAAACCGGCGCTTGGCATTCGCGCGGTACTCCCGCATACTTTGCGGCCCGTCGCCGAAGTGGCGGAATCGGTAGACGCAGCGGACTCAAAATCCGCCGCCCTTAAAAGCGTGTGGGTTCGAGTCCCACCTTCGGCACCAGCGGTCCGACGTCGGCCGTGATCTGACGCAATCGGCGATGCGAGCGTGGACGAGTGAGGAGCCCGCCGCGGAAACGCGCAGCATGCATCGCACGACCCTGCCCGACGGAACCGGTGTCATTGTCAAGCAGCGCCGTGGCGTGCCCGCCGATTTCTTCCTGGCCGAAGCGCGCGGCCTCGCGGCACTGCGCGCTGCGCATGCGTTGCGCGTGCCCGAAGTGTACGAAGTCGACGAGCAGCGGATCGTGCTGGAAGATCTCGGCGACGCCCCGCCCACGGCGGACTACTGGCGGCGCGCAGGCGCGGGACTCGCCAGACAACACGCCGCTTTCGTCGCGCGCTTCGGCTTCGACCATGCCGGGTATTGCGGTGACTCACCGCAGGACAACACGCCCGACGAAGATGGGTGGCGGTTTTTCGCCGAGCGCCGCCTGCTGCCGCAGATGCGCCGCGCGCACGACACCGGATCGATCGAAACTAGCGATGTCGCCGCCATCGAACACCTGTGCGGACGCTTGCGCGAACGCATTCCCCGCATGCCGCCGGCGCTGCTGCATGGCGACTTGTGGTCGGGCAACCTGCATGTCTGCGCGAACGGCGAACCCGGGCTGATCGACGCGGGCGCGGTACATTGCGGATGGGCGGAAGCCGAGCTTGCGATGCTGACCTTGTTCGGCTCGCCGCCATCCGCATTCTTCGACGCCTACGCAGAACACGTGGGGTTGCGCCGCGACTGGCGCGCACGCGCGCCGCTGTACAACCTTTACCACCTGCTGAACCACGTCAACCTGTTCGGCGCGGGTTACCTGCCGGCGCTGCGCCGCGCACTTTCCGCGTGCGCCCGAGACAAGCGCCGTTAAAGATCGCGCACCACCCGGAACCCCACCCGCCCGCTGCGCGAATCGGCCGCCGCGCCCATCCGGAACGACGAACGATCCTGATCGGGCGCGCTGCCCCACGAGCCGCCGCGGATCACGCGCTCGGCGCAACCCGGATTCACCCAGGCGCTGCCATCGGCGGGCGCGCGTACGTAGTTTTCGTGCCAGCAGTCGGTGACCCATTCGGAGACGTTGCCGCTGATGTCGTACAAACCGAACGCGTTGGGCAGGAAGCTCATCACCGGCGCCGGACCCCAGTAATTGTCGTTGTAATTCTGAAATGCATTGGCCCAACTCCGATGCGCGGGCGAGCGGTCACCGCTGCCGGTGAGGTTTTCGACCTTGCGCGCGGGCGTACCCACGCCCCACCAGTATGGCGTGGTGGTGCCGGCGCGCTCGGCATATTCGTACTCGGCCTCGGTGGGCAGCCGGTAGCGCTTGCCGGTTCGTTTGGACAGCCACTCGGCGTAGGCATGCGCATCATTCCATGACACATTGACCACGGGATCGCTGCCTCGCGCGCGCTGGCCGGCATAGTCGTCCTGCCAGTCCGCGCCCGAACGCGTCTGCATCCGGCCGTTCGACTCGTCGTAAACGGACGCCCCGCCCAGCCGATCGGAATCCGGCACGTAGCCGGAGGCGCGCACGAATGCGCGGAACTGGGCGACGGTGACTTCGGTGTGCCCCATCGCGAAGCCCGTGGCGATGGTCACCTCGTGCTGCGGCTGCTCGGCACCGGTCTGCGCGCGGCCGCGCTGCGGTTGGCCCATCAGGAAACTGCCGCGCGGGATCACCACCATGGCGGGCGCCTGTCCGACGATGTCCAGAAAATGGTCGCTGAACACCTGTCCCGGGTGGTAGCTCGCGTATTCGCGAGCATTCTGCACCTTCGCCAGGAATGCATCGGTGGACGCGCCCAGTGCCGCGGCCTGCTCGGCGATCCGCTGTGCGAGGTCGACGTTCCCGGCATCCAGCGCCGACTCCGCCTGAGCCATCAAATTTTCGGCGCGACCGCCTCGCATCGCCGTGATGCGTGCGCGGGTATCCGCCAGCGCCGGCGAGGATGGCAGGATCGACGCCGCGTCCGACAGTGCGGCGTCGGCCCTCGCATCGTCGTTCTGCGCGGCGGCGCCCAGGGCGCGATCCAGCGCGGCCTGCTGGACGCGTTGCAAACCCTGGCGCGCCACCACGTTTTCCGGGTCGAGCGACAGGACCTTGCGATAGACCGCGAGCGCGGTGTCCCCGCCCGGCCCTTCCAGCCTGCCCTTCTGCAC
>DATCSF010000147.1:0-21037 GCA_036568625.1 Rhodanobacteraceae bacterium
TTACGCGTTCGTCGAACTCGACTATCGCGACGGCAGCCGCGCGCGCCTGCCGATCATCTACAACCGCGACATCAAGGAATGGTTTCGCACGGATTGGGACACGCCGGGACGCATTGCCTGGCGCCGGCGCGACTTCGGCGACGAAAAGCAAGGCCAAGCAGTCGATCCGTCCATGGTCACCGTGCGCCTGGTCAACCCCTACCCGCAGCGCGAGGTCGCTAGCCTTGCGCTCGAAGCCGCGCCGATGCAATTCAGCGCGCCGGCTTTCATTGCGATCACTGCCGAACCGGTGGAGGAATGATCATACGCCTGCCGGGAACCGCTTGCGCGATCCTGCTTCTGGTGTCGGCCTGCGTGGCCCACGCCGAAGACGAGACACGGCCCAGCGGTAACCCGAAGGTCCTCGAAACCATCGTGGTCACGGGCCGGCCGGATTCAGTCGACTCCATCATCCATGCAGCCCGTCACCGAAGACATGCTGCAGGATCAAGAGGTGACCATCATGAAACTGCGTGCAATCTCCATTGCCATCGTCATGGCCGGATTCGCCGGTGTCGCAGCTGCGGGCCAGCCCAGCGGAACCATGCAACCCTTGAACATTACGGGAGCGGCAGCCGAATGCGCCCCCCGAACGACCACACCGGTCGTGCCTGCGATGACTTCAGCCAGCTGGTGCGTGCCAACTTCTCGGCTCGCGAAATCGGCATGCTGTTCGGGGCGAGTACGTCCTACCCGGAGAGCTTGACCGGCGGCGTCGAACGCCTGCAGAAGCGCTATCAGGCGCTGTTGCAAGGATACGTCGCGCAGCGCAACCTGGCGAAGCAGCAGATCGCCATCAAGTGAGTCGAACACGAACGTCGAGTCTTCACGCTCCGCCATGCGGGTCGTGTTTTTCGCGCCAATCGGCGTTAGACCAATATAGGAATCCCCCGGCTCTGCCGGGAGACTGAAGAGGGTTGACCTTTACGGCAGTCGGCTCCACCCCATCGTGCTTGCTGTTGATCTTGCTCTTGAGCGATTGGGAAAGGCCCCTTTGAGGGGTCCCAATCGCTAAAGCCCCCGGCTCTGCCGGGGGATACTTACCGCCTCACCGCCAGGTTCAGGGTTCAGACCCCGCAGCGTTATCACGCGCGCGCAAATAGGCGCGCGCCTCATCCAGCGCAGGCCGCTGCGCATGTGGGGCAACGGCGAGCAGGCTGCCGTAGTACCTTTGCGCCGCATGCGCATTGCCCGCGGCGCGGGCGGCGCGGGCCGCGCCAAGCAGACCATTCAACCGGTTGGGTGAGGAATCGAGTGCAGTTTCGAAAGCGTCCAGGGCCGCCGCGGGCTGCTGCGGTTCCAGCAACAATTCGTCCAGCAGTTCACGCGCGGGCACGATCGGGCCGGGCGTGACCGGGCGCTTTTCCGAAGCATCTTCGAGATCGGCGGATTGGCGCATCAGTTCCAGCGCAGCATCGTCGTCGTGTTGCGCGTGCTTCGACCATGCGGCAACCGCCAGCCGCTGGATTTCGACTTGTGTCGCCCAATAGCGATCGCCGCTGCGCTCAATCGATTCTTGCAACGTCTGCAGGCGCGCCATACTGGCCTGCGCGCGCGCAATGTCTCCGCTGCGCGCGGCGCCGAGGCCACGCGCGAATTCGGTGATGGCCTGCGCCCATGGAAAACGCGACCATGGAAAGTCGGGGTGTTCCTGCGTCAGCGTCGCGGCTACGGTCCACTGCCGGAGCTCGATCGCATGGCGCGCGCCGGAATCGCCGCATAGGCATAGGCAACCTTGAAATTTTCGGGGTTGGCGTGCTTGATCGCGCGAACCTGGTCCTGCACTTGTGTGGCCGGCGCGTCATCGCCGCGTTGCAGCCAGGCGTATCCGAGATAATCCATCGCGTGCAGTTGCTCGTCCCATGCGCCCGGAAGGCGCATCTCGGCGGCGAAGCGTTTGGCCGCGGCTTCGGCCGCCTGATTGGAAGCGATGGTCTCCTGCCACAGACCGAGACGGACGAAGATGTGCGAAGGCATGTGCTGCGCGTGCGGCACGGAGGGCGCGATACGCGCATAGGTGCGTGCCGCCGCCAGAGCGTAGTGCGCGAGCGGCGGCGAATTGTAGGCGTGGATCAGGTAATGCAGTGCGCCGGGATGGTCGGGCTCGCGCGCCAGCACGCCGTTCAGAAGTTGCGCCGATTGCTTTTCACGCGCATACGTCTTGTCCGCCGGGTATGTCGCGTGCACGCGCGCCATCGCACGTTCGTAGGCGTGCGCACGTGCAAGGTAATCGCCGTCGGTCGTGTAGAAGGCACCCAGCGCCTGGATGAAAGCGCGCTCGCGCGGACTGATTTCTGATGCGGAGCGGGCGTTGGCCAGCGCATCGCGGCCGTGTGCGAGCGCCTGCGCGTTCGGACGATCCCACAGCGGGTGCCAGTTCGTCATCGCCAGTCCCCACCACGCCATCGCGCAGGCAGGGTCCCATTTTGTGATCGCGTCGAAATGCTGCTGCGCCTTCTCGTACCAGAAGGAATGCAACATCGCCAACGCGCGGTCGAAATCCGCCTGCACGGTGCTGCACGAGACGGCGAAATGCACCTTTCCGGCGGATTCGGATGGATGACCCTCGTGGTGTGAGTCGGCGGCGCCGGCATCGGCGAAGCAGGGCGAAATCGCGGCCAGACACAGCGATGCAAACAGGGCAACGCGCAACATGGCACCTGCCTCCACCCGGTCCCGCCCGGGCTCAAGGTGACTGGGCGGAAACTACCACATTGCCGCAAGGCGTGCCTTTCGGCCAGCCAGGGCTCGCCGCCGCTCGTGCTTGCCGCCGGAGCCTGTGTAATCACCAGCCACGCATGCCGAATTCAAGGGTGAGGGGCGAACCCTCGTCGCCAGCCGGATGCAGGCGATCCAACCCGATGCAAGCCCGTCACGGAAGACCTGCTGCAAGGTTTCAGAGGTGACCATCATGAAATTGCGCACAACCACATTCGCCATCGTCATGGCCGGATTCGCCGGTGTGGTGGCTGCGGGCCAGCCGGGTGGAGTCTTTCAGACCACGATCATTTCCGGGGACACGATCACCGAATGCGCACCGCCGAACCACACAAGCGGTCAGGCCTGCGATGGCTTGAACCAGCTGGTGCGCGCCAACTTCACCAACCGCGAAATCGACATTTTGTTCGGGACGCGTACGTTCCCCCCGGAATATGGAACCCGTCGTCATGAGCGCCTCATGAGGCGCTATCTGGCCGTAGTGCAGCAATACGTCGCGCAGCAGAACGCGGCGAACCAGCCAATCGCAGGCAAGTGACCCAACGCGGCAAGCTTGTGCCGACACGCCCCGCCATGCGGGGCGTGTTTTTCTTCGAGGCGAGGACGGGGAGTTTTCGTACAGTCGCGTCCGGGACATGTAATCGCCAGCCACGCATGCCGAATTCATTGATGAGGAACAAACCCTCGTCGCCGACCGGATGCAGGCGATTTCCCCCATGCAAGCCAGTCATGGATGACCTGCTGCATGGTTTCAGAGGTGACCATCATGAAACTGCGCACAATCACGTTCGCAATCGTTTTGGCCGGCTTCGCTGGCATGGCCAATGTCGCGTCAGCGGGTCAGCCCGGCCCGTCCATGCAGTCTGCACTGACCATTGATCTGTTGTCCCGGGCCACGGGCTTGACGGTCGATGAGGTCAAGCTGGCGCTCGGCCCGTCCACGAACTACGAGTATCCCGTCAGGTACGAATCCGCCAACCGGCGCTTCCGCCAGGCCGTGGGGCGGACGTTGTACGAACAGATCATGGGACAGGGCGTGCTCAGCGCGCGGCAGGTGCAGGAACTGACCGCCATGGCCCAGGCACGCCAGGCCCATCTTTCATCTGGCAAGTAATCCGCAGTCACCGGGGAGCCGGGTGCAAAAAACCCGGGTTGGCCTCGGCAGCCGTGGACGCACACGCCCCGCCCTGCGGGGCGTGTTTTTGCCATGGAAAGGTTTCAGCGCGGTACCCGGTAACCGCCCGGCACGCCGTGGGGCGACAGCGTGAGTTGCCACAACTGGTCGCGGCGGGTGCGGAAGGTGGCGGCCGAGCTGGACAGGTAGTAACGCCACATGCGCCGGAAGCGTTCGTCGTAGCGCGGGTTGTTTGCCGACAATTCCGGCCATGCCGCATCGAAGTTGGCCAGCCACGCCATCAGCGTCCTGTCGTAGTCGGCGCCGAAATTGTGCCAGTCTTCGACCACGAAAAGGTTTTCAAGTGCGGGCGCGACCTGTGACGCGGCCGGCACCATCGAGTTGGGGAAGATGTATTTCTCGATCCACGGGTCGGGCCGCGACGGCGTGGAATTGACGCCGATGCAGTGCAGCACGGAAAGCCCGTCGTCTTTCAGGCAGCGCCGGCACACTTCGAAATAGGTGCGGTAATTTTTCCAGCCGACGTGCTCGAACATGCCGATCGAATACACCGCGTCGAACTTTTCTTCGACCTCGCGGTAATCCCGCAGGCGGATTTCGATGGGCAATCCCTTGCACAGCTCGCGCGCAAACTGCGCTTGCTGTTCCGACACCGTGACGCCGACGCCCGTCACACCGTATTTTTCCGCGGCATATTTCAGCGCCTCGCCCCAGCCGCAGCCGATGTCGAGGATCTTCATACCGGGTTTCAATTGCAGCTTGCGGCATACCAGGTCGAGCTTGGCTTCCTCGGCGTTGTCGAGGTTGTCGGCATCCTTCCAATAGCCGCAGGAATACACCAGTCGCTTGCCGAGCATCTTTGCGAACAGGTCGTTGCCGATGTCGTAGTGCGCCTTGCCGATCCTGAAGGCCTTGCGTCCGCGCTGCATGTTCAGGAAACGCGCACGCAGATGTGCACGCAGCGCATCGAAGTCGCGCAGGTATTCGTCGAGATGCGCGCCCAGCACGCGGTGAAAAAACTGGTCGAGCGCGGGGGTATCCCACCAGCCGTCCATGTAGGCTTCCCCGAGGCCCAGCGAACCGTGCGCGAAGGCGCGTGGGAACACGCGCGGATCGTGTACTTGCAAATCCCAGGATCGATCGCCGTCGATGCGCACGTCGGCGTGTTCCAGCAGCTTCCGTGCCTTCTCGCGCAGGGCCTGGTCGTGGCGCGACCATTGCGCGGGTTCGGTGCTCGCCGTCATGTCGTTCATCGTGCACTCCGGTTGCGAGGACGGAGGCTCCACAAGAGCGGGCAGGCCGCGAGCTGCAACACCAGTGCGGCGATCACCGTGTAGAGCGGATTTACATCGTACAACACGCCAAGCAGGACGCTGCCCGCGAACCATGCCGTGCCGTAAATGGCGTTGAACACCCCCATCACCGTGGCGCGCCGGTCGTGGGGAATGCGCTGCGCCACCGCGGCGCGGAACAGCGAGTCGTGCGCGCCGAAACCGATGCCCCACAACACCATGCCTGCCAGTGCCGCCCATTGGCCGCCCAGGAACACCAGCGGCGCGTATAGCGCGGGCACCAGGGTGGCCCACAGCAACACGGACAACCCGCGTTTGTCGAACAGTTTGCCGAGCACCAGCGCGGTTGCGCCCCCGGCGAGGCTCGCCAGCGCGTACAGCACCGGCACCACGTCGTTGGCGACGATGTGATCCTTCGCGAGATGAAATGCGATCAGCGCGAAATCGGAGAAACCCGCGGCGATCAGTGCCGTCGCGATGAGGAAAACCTTCAAGTCGCGCAAGGCGCGTGCGTCGGCGAACTGCGGCGCAGGTGAGGTGTCGAGTTCCTGCGGCTGCGGAAACTTGATACGCGCGATCGCCAGCGTCGCCAGCGCGCCCAGCGCCGGCAACAGCAGCCACGCGAACGCGTGGCGGTAACCGCCGTGCAGGAACATCACCAGGGCCGCGATCAGCGGGCCCAGCACCGCGCCGGTGGAATCCAGCGCCTCGTGCAGGCCAAAGGCCCAGCCTGCGCCACCCATGTCCTTTGCGGCGTACGACAGCATCGCGTCGCGCGCCGGTGTGCGCAGCGCCTTGCCGCTGCGTTCGGCGATCACCAAACCGGCGGCGACCGGCCAGTTGCCCGCCAGCGCCAGCGCCGGCACGGCCAGCAGGTTGATCGCGTAGCCGACGATCGTGATTGTCCAATAGCGCTTGGTCTTGTCGGCCAGCACGCCGGTGAACAGGCGCAGCACGTAACCCAGCAATTCGCCGCCGCCCGCGACCAGTCCCACGATCGCCCCGCTCGCGCCCAGCGTGCCGAGAAACGGCCCCCAGATCGAGCGCGAGCCCTCGTATGTCATGTCGGCGAACAGGCTGACGACGCCGATCAGTACAACAAAAGTCAGCGCGCGCTTCGCTGCGGCGCGTGACGTGTGTTGTTTCGCCGTAATCATCAACGGTAGGCCGATTCGAAGCAGCTGTTGTGGAAAGTCAGGCCAGGGAAGGCCGTTCTGGTGCTCACGAGCCAAGACAGCCGGAAATTGCATCGGTGTCCGGACATGCAGCGATCATGGACGATCGCACCCAAGAACCCCGAACTCGGCTGGTAAGGTGGCGTAGAACAGCTGCAGGTTTTCCGCGCGCACACGCGCCAGCATCTTGTCCGCCGCGTCGCGCGTCACCACGAAATCCACGCGCACCGTTTCCTGTCCGGCCAGTTCCAGGAAGTGCGCTTCGTGGGTGACGCCGTGGCGGCCGAACCCCGCGATCGAACGAAACGCGGTACCACCGGACAGCCCCAGTTTCTTCGCTTCGGCGAGCAGCCAGTCGTACAGCAGCATGCCGGCGTGGCGGCGATTCTCGTGCACGAAGAAACGGAGGTACACGCCCTGGGTGGGTGCGGAATCGTTCATGCGAAGTGCCTCAACAGGCCCTGCATCAGCGCGAAGCCGACCAGCGTCATGCCCAGCGTGCCGATGAGATGCATGCCGATGATCGCGAGGGTCCAGCCGTATTGCTGGCGCAACAGCAGCGTGATCGTTTCACCGGAAAAAGTCGAGAAGGTGGTGAGCCCGCCCAGAAAACCGGTGGTGATGAACACGCGCGTTTCCGGCGAGAGCGACTGGAATTGCGCAAACGCGCCCAGGATCAGCCCCATCAGCAAGCCGCCCAGCAGGTTCGCGGCCAGCGTGCCCAGCGGCACGGTCGGAAAGATCGGGTTGAACCACACCCCGAACAGGTAGCGGAGGCAGGCACCGAGGAAAGCGCCGCAACCGGTGGCGAGCAGGGCTTGGATCAGCATGAATCGCGGACTCCCGTTGTTGGTCGGGAACCACAGCGCGCGGTGCGTTTCAAGACGCAATGCCCACTCGCCGGAATCCCGGTGACGTAGGCATCATCAGCCGGTGATCCGGCGGTTCGGGGAGGCATGCCATCTCCCGTGCGTGGCGGCGCCGATGATAGCGGCCCGCCGCCGTCCGCAGTCAAGCAACGGTCGTTTTGACACGGATGAATGCGAATCAGAGCAGCTTCTGATTCGCTGTCATTGTCAGCTGCGCTGTGGCTGCCAAACGACACCAAGCCTCGTCATTCCGGGGCTGCCTGCGCAAGTCGCGGGCAGAACCCGGAATCGGTGTCGCGGCCTATGCCGATCCTCAAACCGATTCCGGATTCGGGCCTGCGGCCCGCTCCGGAATGACGAGCATGATGAGAGGGGTGGCTCCAAATGGCGCTACTGTGTTTGGTTCAGGTTCGACGCCACTAAAACCCTATCCGTGGCGATCCGCCTTCACCCGCGTCAAAGAGTTTTTGGCGTTCCGGACTGATATTGGGACCGCGGCAGCAGATTGCGCGCTTCCAGGAACGCGCGTGCGTCTTCGGCGTCGCCTTCGAACCAGGCGCGCGCCGAGCCGAGCCGGAACGAATAGCCCCACGCGTCCATGTCGGCCAGCGCGCGTTCGCGGCCGAAGCCGGGCAGGGCGTCGGCCAGCACGATTTGCAGATAGCAGGTCGCGTCTTCTTCTTCGAGCGAATCGCTGGCGTCGGTGTGGATCGACGCGCGCCGCGCGGGATCGGCCGTCAGCAGATGACAAGCCTCGTGCAGCAGCGAATGCACCGGCGTGTCGGCGCGCGCGTACACCTTCGAGGCGATCACGCCGGCTTCGGGTTCGCCCCAATAGCTGCCGGGAATGGGCGCGCCGTTTTCCACCCGCACCAGCTCGAGCCCGTGGCGCGCGAGCAGGGCGGCTGGCGCTTCAAAGCCGATGTCGGCAACCGTGAGGACCGGGTTGGATGGCGAACTCGTCATGCTGTTCTCGCGCCGACCTTTCACCTCGTCATTCCGGCGAACGCCGGAATCCATTTTTTGCTGCCCATGAAAGTCACAGTCAAGATGGATTCCGGGTTCCGCGCTGCGTGCGGCCCCGGAATGACGACAAAGGGGTGTTTGTTACGCTCTTGCTGCTGGTGATGGTGATGCCGGCGGTGGCCGGCGCCCGGAATGACGACAAGGGCTGTTGTTACGCTCTTCCCTGGTCCCTGGTCCCTGGTCCCTGGTCCCGAGTGTCAGCCACCGGTTCCGGTGGCCTTGCCGGCCTCGGGCAATGCCACCGACAACTCCAGCACTTCGCCTTCGCTGCTGCGTTCAACGTTGACCTGCACGGCGTCGGCACCGACATGCACGTACTTGCGGATCACTTCCAGCAGTTCGTTGCGCAGCAACGGCAGGTAATCGGGTCCGCCGCGGGTCGCGCGTTCCTGCGCGACGATGATCCGCAGCCGCTCGCGCGCGATGTTGGCGGTGTTCTTTGGGCGCGGGCGCAGAAAATCGAGCAGACTCATCGCTTGGTCCTCAGGTTCCGAACATGCGTTTGAAGAAGCCCTTCTTCGGTGCTTCCAGGAACCGCATCGTCACATCCTCGCCGACCAGGCGCGCGACGGCGTCGGCGTAGGCCTGACCGGCGATCGAGCCGGCGTCATGGATCACCGGCACGCCGGAGTTGGAAGCCGCCAGCACGTTCTCCGATTCCGGGATCACGCCCAGCACCGGGATGCCCAGGATTTCCTCGACGTCGCCGACGCTCATCATTTCGCCGGCCTCGACGCGCATGGGGTTGTAACGGGTCAGCAGCAGGTGTTGCGGGCCCGGGCCGTCGCCCTTTTCGGCACGGCGGGTTTTCGAGGACAGCAGTCCCAGGATGCGGTCGGAGTCGCGCACGCTGGAGACTTCCGGGTTCACCACCACCACCGCGCGGTCGGCAAAATACATCGCGAGGTGCGCGCCCTTCTCGATGCCGGCGGGCGAATCGCACACGATGTAATCGAAGCCGTCCTGTTTCAATTCGTCCAGCACGCGGCCGACGCCTTCCTGCGTCAGTGCGTCCTTGTCGCGGGTCTGCGACGCGGCCAGCACGTACAGGTTGTCGTGGCGCTTGTCGCGGATCAGCGCCTGTTTCAACGTGGCCTCGTTCTGGATCACGTTGACGAAGTCGTACACCACGCGCCGTTCGCAGCCCATGATGAGATCCAGGTTGCGCAGGCCGACGTCGAAATCGATGACCGCGGTCTTGTGGCCGCGCTGGGCCAGTCCGCTGGCGAGCGAGGCGGACGTGGTGGTCTTGCCCACGCCGCCCTTGCCGGAGGTGATGACGATGGTTTCGGTCAAGGGGAATCTCCGATCTTGGATTGCAGTGGAGGATGGCGCAAGGCGCTCATTATTCGGATCAAGGATGAATCGGCGATGTCACAACGCGGCTATCTGCAGCTTGCCGGAGTCGAGCCAGATTTGCACGGCGCGGCCGGCGAATTCCTTCGGCAACTCCTCGAACACACGGTAATGGCCCGCGATGGACACGATCTCGGCGCGGAATTCGCTGCAGAAAATGCGCGTGGCAGTGTCGCCCAGCGCACCCGCGAACGCGCGTCCGCGCAATGCGCCATAGACGTGGATGTTGCCGTCGGCCAGCACCTCGGCGCCGTTGGCAACGGTGCCGATCAAGACCAGATCCGAACCCTGCGCATACACCTGCTGGCCGGTACGCACCGGTTGCCGGTGTTGCAGGGTGACGCTTGGGGTTGCCGCAGGCGGAACGGGAGCCGCCGCGGGTGCGGGCGTGGTCGCGCCTTGCTTGGCGCTGGCGGCGGGCTCGCGTGATTCCTGGCGTTCGTAGGCGGCACGGAATTTCGCGATCAACGGCAGCCCGAGGCGCCGCGACAGTTCGTCGGTCGCGCTGTCGCCGTAGGCAAGGCCCACCGGCAACATGCCCGCGGCGCGTACCGCGTCGAACAGTGCCATCACTTCGGCGTCGGCCGGTTGCGCGGAGAGAAATGAGAGATCCACCACCACCGGCGCCCGCTCGAACAACGATGGCGCTTCGCGGACGCGCACTTCCAGGGAGGCGCGCAAGGATTCGGGGTCGGCGTTGCGCACACGCACGTTGGCGATGCCGACCTGGCCGAAACGCAGGTCGGCGGCTTCCAGGATTTCGGCGGACGCCACGACCGGTCGCGCGCTCATGCCTGGCCCGCCGCGCGCAACGGGCGCTCGTCGGCGGGCATCGCGCGCTTGGCAAGCCAGGGCACCTCGGGCAGGTTGCCGGAATAGCTGTCGCGCACGAACGGGTAGCAGTGGAGTTCCTTCAGCAGCAGGCTGACGCGGCGTCCGGATTCCGGCATCACCTGCTGGCCCGCTTCGTGGAAGCCGAACACGCCGTGGAACAGCAGCGACACGTCGTCGCGTGGCTCCAGGAATACCTCGCAGGCAAGATGCGAGGAGCGCACTTCGGCGTAGCTTTGCACGTCGCTGTAGAACAGGCGCCCGAGTCCGTGGCCCCGGTGCAGGTCGCCGATCACCACGCGGTCGATGTACACGAACTGCGGGCAGTGCTGGCGGAACCACTGGAAATTGGAGCTGGTGTGCGGCGTCGAATCGCATAGCGCGACGAGGAAGCCGGCCAGGTGGCCGTCCACTTCGGCAACGCGAAAGTAATCGGCGTGGCGATACAGGCGATCGAGTTGTGCGCCGTCCATGGGCAGGATGGACGAGCCCGCGGTGTTGTTGAGCCCCATCACGGCGGCGAGGTCGCTCGCACGGACATCGCGAAGGGTCAGGTGGGGCGTGAACGTCATCGTGTGCGGATTTCCGGGTGGCGCACCGCCACGGGGCGGCTCAGTATCGCCGGACATTATCGCATGCCCGCCGCGCGAGGTCTCGCCCTGCCGCGGCAACGCCGGGGAAGGGCACGCCACCGTGCTTGGAAAATTTCCGTTAGCGGCGCCGTTTCACGGGTCACCCGGCGCGCACGCCTGGGTTATGATCGACGCGTGCGGCGCCCATCCTTCAGCCCGATTTCCCTGCTGCGGTATGCAGGCCTGATCACGTACGCCTGCGTGGGCGTACCGCTGGTCCAGCGCGACTGGATGCTGAGCAGCCTGTCCGAACCGCGCACGCCGGTGCACGTGGCGCGCGCGCTGCACGCGCAGAACCACACGGACATCCTGTTGTGGGCGGCCAGCTACGCGATCTTCGGCGTGGTGTACTGGCTGCTGACCCGCAACCTCGGTTCGCGCCGGTACTGGGGCATCCGCTTGCTGGGCCTGCTGGTGCTGACTTGCGCGGCGTTGGCGATCTGCTGGTTCAGCGCCAGCGGCGTGGGCGCGCTGCTGTTGATGGTCGTGGGGCTGGTGTTGCCGTGGCTGCTGCCGCTGCCGGTGGCGATCGCCTGGCTGGTGTTGCAGAACGTCGCCTGCATTCCGGTGTATGCGGCGTTCCCGAATTTCACGATGGCCGCGGCGGTGCTGCAGGCGGGGCTGTATCTCGGCAACTCGGTGATCGTGTTCATTGCTTCCGAGGTCGCGCGCCAGCAGGCCGATGCGCGCGAAGACCAACGCCGGTTGAATTCCGAACTGCGCGCGACCCGCGCGCTGCTGGCCGAGTCCAGCCGCATTTCAGAGCGCATGCGCATCGCCCGCGACCTGCACGATCTGGTCGGCCACCATCTCACGGCGCTCAGCCTGAACCTGGAGGTCGCCGGGCATCTGGTGGTGAACCAGGACGCCTCCGGCCATGTGGCGCGCGCGCGTTCGACCGCCAAGCAACTGCTCGCCGACGTGCGCGAAGTAGTCAGCGAGCTGCGCGACGACGAGGGCATCCAGCTCACCGATGCGCTGCGCGACCTGACCGAGGGCGTTCCCGGTCTCACCGTGCACCTGGAGCTGCCGCCGCGCTTCGCGGTCGGCGATTCGCGCCGCGCGCAGGTGCTGTTGCGCTGCACCCAGGAGATCATCACCAATGCCGTGCGGCATGCACGCGCGCGCCACCTGTGGCTGCGCTTCGAGGAGCACGCGGGCGGTATGCTGGTGCTGAGAGCGCACGACGACGGCCGGGGCGCGGTCGAAGTCATTCCCGGCAACGGCTTGAGGGGCATGCGTGAGCGTCTGGCCGAAGTGGGCGGACAGTTGGCCATCCATACACAGCACAATCAGGGGTTTGCGCTGGAGGCTTCATTGCCGATGGAGCGCGCCGTTTGAAAAACATCGAACAATCTGCTGCGCGGCGCGCCACATACACGTGGCGCGCTCTTCGAGGCGCCTGCGGCGTTCGAACCGGCAGTCCCGCCGGTGTAATCGGCAGCTTGCGCGCCGGCGGTTCGCGCAGTACGAAGGCAGGATGCCGGGGCGAACATCCCGGCAGCGGATGGCCCAAGGGGCGAGCGGCGGACGCGGCGAGTTATGCTCGCGCACCGACGGGTACGCTCCGCTTGCCGCGCTCCGGCGTCACGCAACCTGCCTTCGCTCGCGACGGTTCTTCGATGTTTTGTGGCATTGGATTTGGGTGAATCGAGGTTGGGAGGGGATTGCATGATTTCCGTGTGTCTCGTGGACGACCAGACACTGGTCCGTCAGGGCATCCGTTCGCTGCTGGAGCTGTCGCCGGAAATCCAGGTGGTGGCCGAGTGCCAGGACGGCGCCTCGGCGCTGGAGGTGATTCCGAAGGCGAACCCGGACGTCGTGCTGCTGGACATGCGCATGCCGGGGAAGAGCGGCCTGGATGTATTGAACACCTTCGCGGCCCAGGGCAAGGTGCCGCCGACCATCATCCTCACCACCTTCGACGACGACCAACTGGTGCTGGCGGGCCTGAAGGCCGGTGCGCGCGGTTACCTGTTGAAGGATGTTTCGCTCGAGCAACTGGTCGACGCGGTCAAGATAGTGGCCGGCGGCGGGTCGCTGATCGCGCCGGTGGTCACCCAGCGCCTGCTGGCGGGGGTGGGGCGGATGCACAACCAGTTCACCAGCCTCGGCCAGCCCGATCCGCTGACCGACCGCGAGACGGAAATCCTGCGCCTGATGTCGGGCGGCTACAGCAACAAGGAGATCGCCAACTCCTTGCGTGTGGCCGAAGGCACGGTCAAGAACCACGTTTCCAACATTCTTTCCAAGCTGGGCGTGCGCGACCGCACGCGCGCGGTGCTGAAAGCGCTGGAGCTTGGAATTGTCTAGCGAATCTCTGATTAATCCCACTACTCGTCATCCCGGCGAAAGCCGGGACCCAGTGACTTTCGTGCAATGCGCTGAAATGCAAAGTCGCTGGGTCCCGGATATCGCTTCGCGATTCCGGGATGACGAGCAAAATCAGAGCTTCCCCGGGGACCGACTGTTGTCCAAAGTCAGGCCATGGAAGGCCGTTCTGGCGTCCGTTGCGACGCAGCGCGGAAAGTTGTGTCCCACTCCAACGAAGCCGCGATCGGGGATGATCGACAAACATACAATGGCGCGGGCGCCGCGAAGCCGCTACCATCCGCCTTTCTGCGTTGCCTTGCGGTGCGCGACTCGAAGCCCGTGCGGGCCGTCGCGCTCTGGCCATACGAACAAGCCTTCCGGAGATTCCTGGCATGACCCGTGTGCTCGAATTCGTTGTTGCCCTGATCATCGTTTTCATCCTGGCCGTGATCGTGGGTGTGTTTTTGCCCCGCCACGCGCACATCGAGCGCTCGATCGAGATCAGCCATAATCCGCAGCACATCTATGACGTCCTGAACAACTTCAGGCGCTTCGGGGATTACGCGGGCGGCGCGCTGCAGGCGCAGGACCCGCAGGTGAAATACTCGCTGTCGGGCCCGGCTTATGGCCCGGGCACGACCATCGCGTGGGCCGGCAATGACACCATCGGCGACGGCAAGCTGGTCAACAAGTCCGGCAACATCGACCTTGCCGGCAACAGCACGGTCACCTGGAATCTCACCAACGACTGGCGCGGCGACAACAAGACGTTCACCTTCACTGTCACCCCGAGCCACGGCCAGCGCGTCAGCACCGTCACCTGGGGTTACGACGTCGACTACGGCTGGAACCTGGTCGACCGCTATTCGCAGTTGTGGATCCATGGCGACCCGGCCACGATGATCCAGTACGGGCTCGACGCGCTGCAGAACATGCTGGCGGCCATCCCGAACGTCGACTATGGCAAGCTCGAGCCCGGCCTGTACCGCACCAATGCCATGCCGGTACTGCTGGTCTCGACCAAGGCCACCCGCACGCTGGACGACATCGACTCGGCCAAGGCCGCTGCGCTGAAACAGATCGACGCCGCGATGGCCAAGCTGGGTGTCAAGGCAGCCGGCCCCACCACCACCATCACCACCGAGTGGGGCGATACCACCTACACCTTCGACCTGGCCGTACCGATCGACAGCACCACGCTCGCGATCGATGGCAAGCCCTACGACCTCACCAAGCTGCCGCCCCCGCCGACCGGTGCGGAACAGGCGGCCGCGCCGGCCACGTCGTCCACTGCGGCTTCGCCGTCCACCGCCGCGGGCGCATCCAGCGTGGGCAAGCCCGCTTCGGCTTCGACCTCGGGTGCGGCCGAGAATGGCCCTGTGCCGGGCAGCCTCGACAAGACAAACCAGTTGATCGTCAACGCCAACGTGCGCGCGAGGATGATGCCGTCGCAGGAGGTGCTTGAAGCCACCTGGACCGGCGAAGCCGGCATCCCGTTGATGCGACTGGCGTTGAAGGCCTACGCCGGTACGCACGGCTACCAGTTCGACGAAAACGCCGATCGCTTGTACGACCAGTTGGCGTCCGCGCCTGGCGTGCCCGATTCCGACCAGGTCTACCGTGTGTTCCTGCCGGTGCAGAACGCTCCCGCGCAGACGCACGAGCAGATCAGTGGCCGCGCGAAGCCGCTGGAGGCGCTGGATCCGTCCATCTGGTCCGGCAACAATGCGCAATCCACGGAATCCAAGAAATCGGAAGCGGGCAACAAGAAACCGGAAGCGCGTAAGCGTCCGCAGCGCGCGAACAAACGCCATCGGCGCTGATGGCGCAAGGTTGAACAAAAGGCCCGCCAAGTGCGGGCCTTTTGTTGGCTTGTCGGTTTCGGCAGCCGATCGAGCCCGGGGCGGGCTCTGGGCGCAGCCCCGACGGACCGGAGAAGTCGAGGGCGCGCTTCGACGCGCGTGTCGCACTCAACGCGAATGGCACGCATCGAACGCGCACGGTTGCCGGCGGCGACGCGAAGATTGTCCGGCGCTCCCTGCTAGAGTTTGTGCACGCACTCGCGCGATTCTTTGGCGATGATTGAAACCGAACACCTCGGCAAACGCTACGGCAAGGTCGACGCCGTGGCCGACCTGAACCTCAAGGTGTCGCCCGGGCAGGTGCTGGCGCTGCTGGGTCCCAACGGCGCGGGCAAGACCACCACGATGCGCATGATCGCTGGCTTCCTGATGCCGGGCTCCGGCAGGGCGCGCGTGTGCGGACACGATGTCGTCCGCGAACCGCTCGAGGCTCGCCGCGCGCTGGGTTATCTGCCGGAAGGCGCGCCGAGCTACGGCGAGCTTTCGGTGTCGGAATTCCTGGCGTTCGCGTCGCGCGTCCGCGGTCTCGCCGGGATCGCCGGACGCCGTCGGCTCGACGAGATGATCGAGCGCCTGCAGTTGCAGGCGGTGCTCGCGCAAACCATCGAAACGCTTTCCAAGGGTTACCGTCGGCGCGTGTGCCTGGCCCAGGCTTTGCTGCACGACCCGCCGGCGCTGATCCTGGACGAGCCCACCGACGGGCTCGATCCCAACCAGCAGCGCGAGGTGCACGCGCTGATTCGCGGCATGGCGCGCGGTCGCGCGATCATCGTTTCCACCCACACGCTGGGCGAGGTGCGCGCGGCGTGCAATCGCGTCGCGATCCTGGCGGGCGGGCGATTGCGCATCGAAGGCACGCCCGCGGAACTGGAGCGCCAATCGCGCTATCACCACGCGGTCAGCTTTCGCGCGCCTGCCAGTGCGCTTGCGCGGGAGTTGCTGGGACGATTGCCGGAAGTGGACGCGGTGGAAGTCGATCCGGTGGACAGCCGCGTCACCGTGTTTCCGCGCGACGGCCAGGAGATTTTCCACGCGGTGGTGAAACTGCTCGATGAGCAACGCGTGCGCGTGGACGAGTTGCAGCTCGAACGCGGCCGCCTGGAGGACGTGTTCCGGCAAGTGACTGCGGACGACGTCGCCGACGCGGCGATGGCGGCATGAGCGCACGCATCGAACTCGCCGATGAATTGCGGGGCATGGCGTTTCGCGGCGTGCTCCTGCGCGAATTGCGCGGCTACCTTATCACCCCGGTCGCATGGCTGTTCAGCGTGATCTTCCTGCTGTTCGCGGGCGCGTTCACGTTCTACCTCGGCGCGTTCTTCGAGCGCGGTCAGGCCGACCTTGATCCGTTTTTCCAGTTCCATCCCTGGCTGTACCTGGTGCTGGTGCCGGCGCTGGCGATGCGGCTGTGGGCCGAGGAGCGTCGCAGCGGTACGCTGGAATTGCTGATGACGCTGCCGATACGCCCGTGGCAGGCGGTGCTCGCGAAATTCCTGGCGGCGTGGCTGTACATCGGCTGCGCGCTGGCGCTGACTTTTCCGATGTGGCTGACGGTCAATTACCTGGGCCAGCCCGACAACGGCGTGGTCCTGGCCAGCTACATCGGCAGCTTCCTGCTGGCCGGCGCGTTTCTTGCGATCAGCGAATGCCTGTCGGTACTGACACGCAGCCAGATCATCGCGTTCATCGTCGCGCTCGCCGTGTGTTTTTTGTTTCTGCTGGCGGGCGATCCGCTGGTTCAACAGCCGCTGCTGGCGCTGGGTTCGGAACGCGTGGCCGGTGCCCTGGCGGATTTGAGCCTGCTGGCGCACTTCCAGGCGATCGCGCGCGGCGTGCTCGATTTCGGCGACGTCGCGTATTTCCTGCTGACCATCGTGTTCTGGCTGGCGGCCAATGCGTTGATCCTCGATGCGAGGCGCGGCGGATGAGACTGCGCGGGCTGCTGCATCGTTACTTGTGGCTGGTGCTGCCGGTGCTGGCGGCGTTGTACGTGTTGCTGGTGCTGGGCGCATCTCGCTGGCTGGGCACTGCGCGCATCGACCTCACCCGCGATCATCTCTACACGCTCTCGCCCGGCACGCGCGACATCGTCGATCATCTCGAGCAGCCGCTGGAACTCACGTTGTATTTTTCCGACCGCGCCAGCCACAACCTGCCGCAATTGCGCGCGTATCACCAGCGCGTGGTGAGCATGCTGCAGGAAGTGGTACGGCATTCGCACGGCCGTGTGCACTTGTCCCAGATCGACCCGTTGCCGTTTTCAGAAGACGAGGATCGCGCGACCGCGGCAGGTCTGACGTCGGTACGCGGCGAGGGCACGGGCGAAGCGATCTTCTTTGGATTGGCGGGGCGCAACGAAAACAGCGGGCGCAGCGCAGCGATACCATTTTTCCTGTTCGCGAAAGAGCGCTTCCTCGAATACGACGTCGCGAAAGTGCTGTACGAACTGAGCACCACGCGCAGGCCGCGCGTCGCGATCTACAGCGGATTGCCGATCTGGGGCGATACCGACGCGGACGGCAATGCGACACCCGCGTGGACGGTGCTGCAGCAGGTGCAGCCGTTGTTCGATGTGCAGCGACTGGACACGGCCTCGCTGGCGGCGATCGGCTCCGGCATCGATGTGCTGGTGCTGATCCAACCGACCGGGCTGTCCGAAGACGACGTGAAAGCGGTCGATCGCTATGTCCGGCAGGGCGGACATTTGCTGGCGTTCGTGGATCCCGATGCCGAAGTCGATGGCGACCAGCCTTCCGATCTGCCGAGATTGTTCCATGCATGGGGCGTCGCGTTCGATCCGCAACGCGTGCTGCTGGATCGTTCGCGCGCGCTGAAGGTGCAGTCGCCGGGCAGCAATGCACAGGTCTACGATCCGGCGGTGCTCGGCCTGGCCGGCGATGATTTCAATCGCCGTGACCCGGTCACGGCGGTACTCAGCATCATCGACGTGTCATCGAGCGGCTATTTCCGGTTGTTGCCGCAGGCAGCGGTGCGGCTCGATCCGTTGATCCAGAGCACCACCGACGCGATGGCCGTGCCCGCCGAACGAGTGCGCGAGGCGCTCGACCCGTCCACGCTGTACGAGGCGTACAGGCCCGACGGCGAGCATTACGCGATTGCGGTGCGGTTGCGCGGCGAGTTGGCTCCGGCGTTTACGCCAGATGCGTCGACCGCAACCGGGGCGCGCAAACCGGAAGTAATCCTGGTCGGCGACACCGATCTCTTGTCCGACCGCTTGTGGGTGCAGGCAAGCCCGTCGCTCGGCCAGGCCTTGATGAGTCCGTTCGCCAACAATGGCGACTTCTTCGTCAATGCGATCGACGATCTCGCCGGCCCGTCCGACCTGATCGCGATCCGCGGGCGCGCCGTCACCGAACGCAAGTTCACCCGCGTCGACGCGCTGCGCCGGCAGGCCGACGAGAAGTTCAAAGCCAAGCAGCTTCAGTTGCAGGCCGAATTGAACGACACCGAGCAGCATCTGGCCAAGCTGAAGCAGGCTGCGCACGGCCGCAACCGCACGGCCGCGCAGAAGGCCGCGGTCGAGCAGTTCATGCAGCGCAAGCTGGCCATCCGCAGCGAGTTGCGCGCGGTGCAGCGCAGCCTCGACGCGGACATCGAGCGGCTGTCGATGCTGTTGAAATTCATCGACATCCTGCTGGTGCCGATTCTGGTGGCACTGGCGGGATTGATGTACGGCGCGTGGCGTACGCGCAGGCGGCGTGCGGGTGGAGAGTGGCGGTGAGTGCCTTGGGCGAAAACATTTCAAAGCGCTTGCGCTGGCCCGCCGTGGCTGCGGGCGTTGCGGGCGCGAGCGCCGTGTTGATGGGTGCGTGGGGCGCCCACGCGCTGCACGGCACGCTTGCCGCGCCGATGCTCGAAGTGTGGCAGACCGCGGTGCGCTTCCAGTTCTGGCATGCATTGGCGCTCGCATTGTGCGCGATGCTGGCGCCGCGCTCGCACGCCGCGTATCTTGGCGCGATCCTGTTCGCGCTCGGCACCGTGCTGTTCTGCGGCAGCCTGTATGCACTCGCACTGGGCGCGCCGCGTGCGATCGGCACCATCACACCGCTGGGTGGCCTGGTGTTCGTGGGGGGCTGGATTGCATTGGCGGTGGCGCTGTATCGACAGCAATCTTGAGGATCATCCGGTGAAGAACAATGTGATCGCCCGCGGCTTCGACATGCTGGCCGCTGTCGCCCACCTCGAAAAGCGCGACCGCAAACTGGCGACGTGGATGCGCCGGATCGGACCGCTGGAGCGCGATTTCACCGAGCGCTTCGATCCCGTCGATGCGCTGGCGCATTCCATCCTGTACCAGCAATTGTCCGGCAAGGCCGCGGCAACCATCGCGGGCAGGGTGGAGGCACTGATGCCGCGCGGGCGGCGGATCACCGCGCGCGGCCTGGACGCGGTCGACGACGCGGCTCTGCGCGCCGCGGGCGTGTCGCGCAACAAGATCGCGGCTCTGCGTGACCTCGCCGCGAAATCGCACGAGGGCGTCGTGCCGAAGCCGGCGCAACTCGCGCGGATGCCGGATCAGGACCTGATCGACCATTTGGTCCAGGTGCGCGGCATCGGGCGCTGGACGGTCGAGATGCTGCTGATGTTCCGCCTGGGCCGCCCCGACGTGCTGCCGGTGCACGACCTTGGCATCCGCAAGGGCGCCCAAATCGTGCATCGTTTTCCGGAATTGCCGGCGCCGCTCGTGCTCGCCGAATTCGGCGAGCGCTGGGGACCTTACCGCACGCTGGCCAGCTTCTACCTTTGGCGCGTCGTGGAAGCCGCCAATCCGCCCAAGTCGAGCGCGAAGCCGGTGAAGCGTTCGCAGGACTGATTCGATTTCAAGTCGACGGCGAGACCACCCGCGCGCGCCAGCACCAATGCCACGGCTCGTATGCAATCCCGTGGCGATTGCCGCGCGGATAGGAGAGGGCGAAGCCGAAGCGCGAGGCATTTCGCTGCAGCCACGCGAACGCCGGCGAACGTTCGAACGTCTCCTCGAGTGCATCGAAGCCGGGTGCGGTGAAATCCACGCAGCGCCCGGTATGGTGCTCGCTGTAACCGGGCGCTGCGCTGACGCGCAGGATTTCATCCATGGTGAATCCGCGTGCGTGTTTGCGTTCCACGATGCCAAGCTGGTATTCGATGGAACGGAAGGCGGACACGATCTGCAATTCGGTGCCGTCGTGCGTGGCGGCCGCACGCATGCGTGCGAGCGCGCGAGCCGCACGCGGTTGCAGCCATTGCACGCGACCGTGGATGTCGGTTCCGATTGGAACGAGTCGTCGCGGTTCGCGTTGCAGGCGCAGGCCTCGTGCACGCCCGTGATCGCGCGGCACGCCCAGTGCGAATGCGCGCTCCAGCAATGCACGACGCTCGGCGGCATCACGGGAGCGCCGCGGTGGGTTCGCGACCGCGGATTCAGTCACTGGACGCCGGTGCCGAAGCCGGTGAAGCGGCGCCGCGGCGCAGGAAGAATCCCGCGATCTTGCCGTCCCCGTCGCAGGCAACCTGCGCGTCGAGGTCGCCTTTTTCGAAGTGCAGCGATCGGGTGATGATGACGCGGCCCCGGTACAACATGTTCTGCGGCATGCCGAGCGTCTGCAATTTGCCCATCTGGCTTTCGACGTGTTCCCAGACCGCCGTGAGCTTGTCGGCGCCGAGGTTGGCCTTCATGGTCGCGTCGAAGTCCGAGGTCGCGCCTTTGGCATCGCCTTTTTCGAGGGTGTCGACCATGATCGCGGCGGCGTTGCTGCACGCCTCGATGCGCGCGGCGCCGGCGGCGCCGG
>DATCSF010000148.1:0-9341 GCA_036568625.1 Rhodanobacteraceae bacterium
CAGCGCCATGTAGCCGAGCAGTGCGACCAGCCCCAGCATGATGCTGTAGGCGGGCAGCCACACTGCATTGCGACGGATCGTGGTGGGGCCGTTGGCCGACAGCGTCGCGGTCGTCGCGTGCGGATACAGGAACAGCGCGAATGCCGAACCCAGCGCCAGCGTTGCGAACGACCAGTACTGGTCGGGCTTCAGCAGGACGCCGGTGTCGCCGCCTTTCGCGGCAAATGCCTTTTCGGCCGCGTCGAACACCGCGCCGTAGCCGCCCAGCTTGATCGGAATGATCACCACCGCCGCGATCACGGTGATGTACAGCATCGCGTCCTTGACGAACGCGATGAGCGCCGGCGCACGCAGGCCGCTGGAATAGGTGTACAGCGCAAGGATCACGAATGCGATGATCAGCGGCGTTTCCTTGCCAACGCCGAGCGCGCCGAGGCCCATTGCCTCGAACACCTTTTCAAGGCCCACCAGTTGCAGCGCTATGTACGGCATGGTCGCGATCACGCCGGTGGCCGCAACCGCCAGCGCCAGGCCGCGGCTGCCGTAGCGGCCTTCCACGAAGTCCGCGGAAGTGATCCAGCCGTGCTTGCGGCACACATTCCACAGGCGCGGCATGGTCAGGAACACGATCGGGTATACCAACACCGTGTACGGCATCGCGAAGAAGCCGTAGGCGCCGACCGCGTACACCAGCGCCGGCACCGCGATCAGCGTGTAGGCGGTGTAGAGGTCGCCGCCCAGCAAAAACCATGTGACGAACGCACCGAAGCGACGGCCGCCGAGGCCCCATTCGTGCAATTGCGTCAGGTCGCCGCGCCGCCAGCGCGCCGCGAAGAAGCCGAGCACCGTGACCAGCAGGAAAAAGAACGCGAACACGCCCAGCGCGGTTGCATCGAAGCGGACCGCTGACCCTCCCGGCAGTGTCATGCGCGCCCCCCGCGGTGCACGACCCAGGTCAGCAGCGCGGCCAGCACGACCCACGCGAACTGCCAGACATAGAAGAACGGGAAGCCCGCGACCGCCGGCTGCGTGCGGTTGTAGAACGGCACCCACAGCAGCGCGATGAACGGAATCAGCAGCAACCAGGGCGTGAGTTTGCGCGGCATGGGCTGCGTGCTCCTCGAGGCTTGGGGCAGGACGTCCGGCGGCGGCCGTGGCATCATACGCGCCTTCGCTGCCAATCGCGGAATTCGTGGAACAAAAGCGCGCCCAGTTCGATTTCGAAATCGCCTTCAGCAACGGAGGCGGTCTCAAGGGCTGGGATTTCCGGCTGGACATCGAAGGCGACGACATTTCCGACGAGGCGCTGGCCGACTACATCGTCCGCGACCTGCGGCTGTTGATGGTCGGAAGCGTGGCGGTCAGCAACAAGAAGATCATCAGCGAGCCGCACAAGCGCGGGTCGTGAACGGGTTGCGCGATGCGTGATTCGGACGAACGCGACCGCGACCGGCACAGGGGAGAACCGATGCCCAGCAACATCAACCGCGGACCGCGCCAGATCTGGCTGGCGCTGATCTGGTCGCTCAAGGGTTTGCGCGAAGGCTGGCGCGTCGAAGCATCGTTCCGGCTGGAAGTGGTGCTGCTGGTGATCCTGTTTCCGCTCGGCCTGTGGCTGGGCCACGGCGCGATCGAGAAGGCGCTACTGGCCGGATCGCTGCTGCCGGTGCTGGCTGCGGAGATGCTGAATTCCGGCCTTGAGGCGCTGGTCGACAAGCTGTGGCCCGAACGTCATGAAATGGCCGGTCGCGCCAAGGACATGGGCTCGGCCGCGGTGTTTTTGCTGATGGTCAACGTGTTGGTGATCTGGATCATCATCCTGCTTCCGCGCGCTTTTTAGGAACGCCTGATCAACTTTCTTGCCGTCATTCCGGCGCAAGCCGGAATGCGCAGGCAGGGCTGCCGCAGCGAACATCGGCGAAGCCGGCGCGAGTAATTCCGGGATGACGGCAAAATTGGAGTTTTCTGAGCGCTTGCATTGATGCCGTTGCGCGGGATTGCGGGCCATGCTGCAATCACCGCACTGGCACGGAGAAATCCCATGCGCGCTGTCCGGCTCGTTGTCGCGTGTTTCGCGTTGCTGCTTGCCTGTGGCCTGTTGTCGGGCTGCGGCTACAACCAGATCCAGAAGAACGACGAAGCGGTCAAGGCCGCGTGGTCGGAAGTAATCAACCAGTACCAGCGTCGCGCCGACCTGGTGCCTAATTTGGTCGCCACCGTGAAAGGCTATGCCGCGCACGAGGAACAGGTGTTCCGCGAAGTCACCGAGGCGCGCGCGAAAGTGGGTCAGGTGACGGTCAATGCAGACGACACGGCGTCGCTGGCGAAATACCAGGCCGTGCAGGGCGAACTTTCCAGTGCGCTGACGCGCCTGATGGCGGTGTCGGAAAACTACCCGAACCTGAAAGCCGATGGTTTGTTCCAGAACCTGCAGGCGCAGCTCGAAGGCACCGAAAATCGCATCACCGTTGCGCGCCATCGCTACGTGCAGGCGGTGCAGGATTACAACAGCACCATCCGCAGTTTCCCGGTAAACCTCACGGCGAAGGCGTTTGGCTACAAGGTGAAGCCGAATTTCACGGTCGACAACGAAGCCGCGATCTCGACTGCCCCGAAGGTGGATTTCGGCGCGAAGCCCGCGTCGGCTCCGCCACCAGCCCCCGCAGCTCCCGTCGCGCCGCTGCCACCCTCGGCGCCGGCGCCCGCAACGAGCGGGCATTGAGCGGATCGTGAAGAGCATGCGATGCACCGCGCGAGCTTTCAGTAAATTTGTAATCGTGATGATGTGCGCATTGGCCTGGATCGGCGTTGCGCGCGCCGAGGTGGCCGTACCCGCGTTGAAGGCGCGCGTCACCGACCTTACCGGCACGCTCACCGCGCCACAGATGCAATCGCTGGAAGCCCGACTCGCCGCGTTGGAGCAGCGCAAGGGCGCCCAGGTCGTCGTGCTGGTGCTGCCGACCACGCAGCCGGAGGACATCGCCGATTACGCCACGCGCGTATTCGACCGGTGGAAGATCGGACGCAAGAACGTGGATGACGGCGTGCTGGTGGTGGTCGCCAAGAACGATCATCGCGCGATGATCGAAACCGGCTACGGCCTCGAGGGCGCGATTCCCGACGCCGCGGCTTCGCGCATCATCCGCGAATACATGTCGCCGAAATTCCGGGTGAACGATTTTTACGGCGGCCTGGACGATGCGGTTGGCGCGCTGGCGAAACTGATCGACGGCGAACCGTTGCCGCCTCCGCTGCAAGGCCCGCAACGTCGCGGCGGCGGCATTGCGCACGGGCAGGATTGGCTCACCGGGCTGCTGGCCGCGGCCTTCGCCCTGGCTTGGGCGCGTGGCTTCTTCGCGTGGATACCGCGCACGCCGCGCGCGGGCCTGGTGGGTGCCGCGGCGGGCGGGCTCGCCTGGTTGTTCAGTGGGTTGTGGCTGCTGGGATTGGCGTTGGGCGTGATCGGTTTGTTGGTCGGATTTGCGGGCGGTTCGGGTGGAATCTTCGCACGGCGCGGCGGCTCCGGTGGCTGGGGACGCTGGGGCGGCTTCGGCGGCGGTGGTGGCTTCGGTGGAGGCGGCGGATTTTCCGGTGGCGGCGGGTCCACCGGTGGCGGCGGCGCTTCGGGGAGTTGGTGATGGATGCGATTCGTTGGTTGCGGCATTGGTTCCACGCTCCCGCCAGCCGGGCGTTTCCGCCCGCGGCCATGCAGGAAATCCAGGCCGCGATCGCGGCGGGCGAGGCCAAGCACGACGGCGAAATCTGTTTCGCGGTCGAGGCGCGCTTGCCGGCGCGCTATCTGATCGGTGGCCGCCGCGTGCGTGAGCGCGCCGAAAGCGTGTTCGCCGATTTGAAGGTGTGGGATACGGAACGCCGCACCGGTGTGCTGATCTACGTATTGCTGGGCGATTACACCATCGAAATCATTCCCGATCGCGGCGTGGTGGCGCGGGTGCCCGAGGGCGCCTGGGAGCGGATCATCGGTTTCATGGCCGAGCAGTTCCGCAAGGAACAATGGAAGGAAGGCGCGCTGGACGGCATCATCGCCACGCACAACCTGCTCGAGCTGTATTTGCCGCCGGGTCCGGGCCGGCGCAACGCATTGCCGGATGAGCCGATCGTACTGTGAGTGTCGCGGTCAGTTCGCAAGCGCTACGCCTAATGCGCCGGCGAGTTCGCCAGGCGAGGTGATCGGCGCCTGACAGGTGAGGCCGGAACAGATCCAGGCGGTGGCTTTGCCGCCGCGCGCCTCGCGTGTCGACAACAGGCCGGGCAGCGCGCCCGATTCCGACGGAATGACGAACGCGTCGACCGGATCGCCGCCGGGCGCGAGTCCCGCGGTGCGCAAGGCTTCGCGCAACGCCGCGTTCCATGTCGATATTTGTGCCGACAAGCAGCGCACCACGATCTGCGGGCGCGGGCGTTCGAATTCGTCCAGTGCGCGCAACAGGGTGGGGCAGGCGTCGGGATATTGGTCCAGCACGCTCGCAGCGGCGCGCAGCGCGCGTTCGGCGCTTTCGAGATAGCGCGTGTCGCCGATCAGGTGGCCCAACCGCAGCAGTGAGGGAATTGCGATCGCGTTGCCATTCGGCAGCGCGTCGTCCGTCCAGTTGCGGCTGCGTGCGAGCGGCGTGCCGTGCGCCGAGGTCGAAAACCAGAAGCCGCCCGCGTCGTGATCGGCGAATGTGTCCAGCAACGCATCAGCGAGCGCGACGGCCCATTCGAGGTCGCGCGGATCGAACGCAAGTTGCAGCGTTTGCAGCAATGCATCGAGCAGGAAGGCGTGATCGTCGAGGAACCCCGGGATGCGCGACGCCGGTTCCACGGCGTTGGCAAATAATTCGCCGTCGATCCAGGCCGCCTCGCGCAGGGCGTCAAGCGCGCGCAGCGCAATGCCACCGCAACGCGTGTCGTCGAGCAGCCGTGAGGTGCGCGCCAAACCGGAAATCGTCAAAGCGTTCCACGCGGTCAGGATCTTGTCGTCGCGCGCGGGGTGTTCGCGACGTGAGCGGGCGTCGACCAGTTTGCTCCGGACGGCGACGTATTCGGCCCGTGTGTCTTCGATCGATTCGCCGAGTTGACGGGCGATGTCATCCAGGGGCGTGACCCGCAGCAGGTGCCAGGCCCTGTCTTCGAAGTTCGGCGGTCGATCCAGCCCGAACGCAAGCTCGGCCAGCGCGAACTCGCTGCCCGGCAACAACGCCCGCATTTGCTCGCGCGTCCACAGGTAGAACTTGCCTTCCTCGTGTTCGCTGTCGGCATCGAGTGAGCTGTAGAACGCGCCGTTCGGCGCGGTCATCTCGCGTTGCAGCCAATCCACGATGCCGCGCGCGGCGATCCTGGCCGTGTCGCGCAACGCGGCGTCAAGGTTGTCGTCGGCCGCGGTACGCGCGAACGTCGGCAGCAACTGCGCGTTGTCGTACAGCATCTTCTCGAAGTGCGGGATGGTCCAGCTTGCATCCACGCAATAGCGAAAGAACCCGCCGCCTAGGTGGTCCTGCAGGCCGCGTGCGGCCATGCTCGCGAGGGTGAGGTGCGCCATCTGTTTTTCCTTCTCCCCCTGGGAGACGGTGGCCAGCGGGACCGAATGAGGGTCCGGGTTCGACGTGGCACCTGCGGCCTCCGTACCCTCCCCCCGGCGCTGCGCGCTCGGCGCCATGCGCCGACTCTCCCGGAAGAAGAGGGGTCTGGAAGCGAGATCGAGCAGCCATTCCAGCTCGATCGCACGCGGAAACTTGGGTGCGCCTTGGTTGCCGCCCCAACGCGCGTCGAAGCGGGATTCGACACGCCGCAGCGCTTTCGCGTTTGCAGCCGTCGCATCGGGCGTGTCGCCGGGTATGCCGGCCTCCGCGCGTCGCATCCATTGCTGCAACTGTTCGGCGTGCGTGCGAAGTTCGTCCCGGTTTGAATCGAAGTAGGCGCGTACGCGTTGCAGTACCTCGGGAAAGCCGGGCAGGCCATGGCGCGGTACGGGCGGAAAATAGGTGCCGATGTAGAACGGCGAGAGGTTTTGCGGATCGAGGAAGGAAGTAAGCGGCCAGCCGCCGCCGCGCTGGCTCAGTGCCTGGTGCGCAAGCTGGTACACGCGATCGATGTCCGGGCGCTCCTCGCGGTCCAGCTTGATGTTGACGAACCCTGCATTCATCAGCGCCGCGATCTCAGGATTCTCGAAACATTCGTGCGCCATCACGTGGCACCAGTGGCAGGCGCTGTAGCCGATCGAGAGCAGGATGGGGGTGTCTGTATCGCGCGCATGCGCCAGCGCGGCATCGTCCCACGGTTGCCAGTGCACCGGATTGTCGGCGTGCTGGCGCAGGTAGGGACTGGCTGCACCAGCCAGCCGGTTGCGATCGAATGCCGTGGTTGCCATGCCTCCATGCTAGCGCAGCGCAAAAAAGACGCCCGGCTTGTGGATACCGGCAAGATTCGGATAACGTGATACGTTGACTTTGGGAATCGCGTCTTGAATCAGTCTCCCGAATATTCCGCGTTGTACCTGAAGCGCGGCGAGGATGCGCGCTTGCGCGCGGGGCACCTGTGGGTGTTCGCCAACGAGGTGGATGTCGCGCGTTCCCCATTGACGTCGTTCCAGCCCGGCGAGCCGTGCGTGATCGTGGACGCGCGCGACAAACCCGTCGGCGTCGGCTATGCGAATCCGCACTCGCTGATCTGCGCGCGCCTGGCGGCGCGCGGCATGGACCATCCGCTCGATGCATCACTGCTGACGCATCGCGTGCAGGTGGCGCTGGCGCTGCGCGAACGCCTGCATGCGGAACCGTATTACCGTTTGCTGTACGGTGAATCAGACGGTGTGCCCGGCCTGACGCTGGATCGCTTCGATGATGTGATCGTGGCGCAGGCGACCACCGCCGGCATCGAGCGCCTGAAGCCGCAAATCGAAGCGGCGGTGCAGAAGGTGCTGAAGCCGCGCGCCTTGATCTGGAAGAACGATGCCGGTGTCCGTGCGCTGGAAGGCTTGATGAGCTATGCCGACGTCGGATTCGGCGAACCGCCCGGGCCTCTGCGCGTGCGCGAGGGCGGCGTCGAATTTGCCGTCGATGCGATTGGCGGCCAGAAAACCGGCTGGTTCTACGACCAGCGCGCCAACCGCGATGCGCTCGCCCCGTACGTGAACGGCGCACGCGTGCTGGACATGTTCGCCTACCTGGGCGCGTGGGGCCTGCGCGCCGCCGCGATGGGCGCCAGCGAAGTCGTTTGCGTGGATACGTCGGCGTCGGCGGTGAAGCTGATCGGCACGAACGCCGAGCGCAACGGCTTGGCCGAACGCGTGCGTGGCGAACGCGCGGATGCCTTCGATTACCTGAAAGGCTTGCGCGAACGACGCGAGCATTTCGACGTGGTGATCCTCGATCCGCCCGCATTCGTCAAGCGCAAGAAGGATTTGAAGGAAGGGGCGCTGGCGTATCGCCGCCTCAACGAGCTGGCGATGCAGGTGCTTTCACGCGATGGGATTCTCGTGACCTGTTCGTGTTCGTATCACATGCCGCGCGCGGCGCTGCTGGATGCGGTGCAGCGCGGGGCGCGCCACCTCGACCGCAACGTGCAGGTGCTGCAGCAATTGCAGCAGGCGCCCGACCATCCGGTGCATCCGGCGATTCCCGAAACCGACTATCTGAAAGGTTTCATCTGTCGTGTGCTGCCGGCGTGAGGCAGAAAACGAGTTCGGACGGACTCCTGCCTTGGGAGGCGCAGTCATCATGTCGTCCTCCGGACGCCGCGTAGCGGCGAATCCGGAACCCATTTTGATCTAGGGAACCTCTGATCAATCCCATTACTCGTCATCCCGGCGAAAGCCCGGACCCAGTGACTTTCGCGCAACGCACTGAAATGCAAAGTCGCTGGGTCCCGGATATCGCTTCGCGATTCCGGGATGACGAGCAAAATCAGAGCTTCCCTAGATCATCGGTTCGGAAAAAATGGATGCCGGCTTTCGCCGGAATGGCGAGCTTGTAATATGCCGCATTGCCTTGTCATGTCAGCGACTCAATGACCCACCCCTTTTTCGTCGACATCGATCCCATCGCGTTCCATATCGGCTCGTTCGGGGTGCGCTGGTACGGGCTGATGTACCTCGGAGGTTTCATCGGCGGGCTGATGCTTGGCGAATACCGGCGGCGGCGCGGACGGCTGCCGGTCGATCGCGATTCGTTCCTCGACCTCGCGTTCTACGTGATGCTGGGCATCATCATCGGCGGGCGCGTGTGGTACATGTTGACCTACCAGCCGATCAGTTGGGTCTGGAAGGATCCACTGCAACTGTTCCGCGTGTGGGACGGCGGCATGTCGTTCCACGGCGGCCTGCTGGGCGTGCTGGTCGCGAGCCTGTGGTGGTGGTGGCGCCATCGGGCCGTGATCCGGCACTACTTCGACGTGGTGGATTTCGTCGCGCCGCTGGTGCCGATCGGGCTCGGGCTCGGGCGCCTCGGCAATTTCATCAACGGCGAGTTGTGGGGGAAGATCAGCAATCTCCCGTGGGCGATGATCTATCCGCACGCGCTGCAGGAGAACCCGAAATTCGCCGGCATGTCGGTGGCGGAACTGCGCGCGGTGTATCCGAGCGGCGCACTGGACGCCTATGCACGCCAACCCTCGGAGTTGTACGAGTTCCTGCTGGAAGGCGCGGTGCTGTTCACGGTGCTGTGGGTGTTCTCGATCAGGCCGCGGCATCGCTACGCGGTGTCGGGGCTGTTCGCGCTGCTGTACGGATGCTTCCGGTTTGCGATCGAGTTCGTCCGCGAACCCGATCTACAGCTCGGCTATCTGTTCCATACCGGCTGGCTGACGATGGGGCAGGTGCAATCGCTGCCGCTGGTCGTCGTGGGACTGATCCTGCTGTGGATGTCGCGTCGTGCGCCGGTGGTTCAACCGCAGCGGGTGGAACTCACAGCCACTTCGCGCGCTTGAGCACCACATAAAGCGTGACGCAGATGGCGACGGTGGCGGTAATGATGGCCGGATAGGCGTAGCGGCTGGCGAGCTCCGGCATGTCGTGGAAGTTCATGCCGTACCAGCTCGCCAGCAGGGTCGGTGCGGCGAGCAGCGCGGCCCAGCCCGCGAGTCGTTTCACCACTTCGTTCTGGCGCACCGTGATCAGGGACAGGTTCACATTCATCGCCGCGCCCAGCATCTCGCGCATCGAATTGATGGCATCGCTGACGCGGGTGACGTGGTCCTGCACGTCGCGAAAATATGGGCGCACCTCGTCGCGAATCACTTCCGGATGCAAGCGCACCAACTGGCCCAGCATGTCCTGCAACGGCGTGGCCGCGAGTTTCAGCGTCAGCAGCTCGCGCTGCATGCCGTAAAGGCGGCGCGTGACG